>NZ_JBTLMO010000011.1:0-210903 GCF_054462255.1 Streptomyces sp. SD15
ACCGGCACCTGCACCACCTGCCGCCGCCCCCTCACCACACGCAGAACCAGAACCAGAACCTAACGAAGCACTACTAGTGCCTGTCCGGCGGATCATGCCGGAGACGCGGGGTCTGGCACGCCGATCTGCGGCGTTGTCGTCGGTTGCCGACGCTCCGCGTCGTTCTCGAGATGCCGCCGACATGCCGCCGACATGCCGCCGACGTTCCCCGTGGTCCCCCGTCGGTCGCCCCTCGGTCGGGCACGCAGGGGAGGATGAGCTCATCGCGCCGGGCTTTGTCCGGTAGGCGACAATTGTGACATCAGCCGGTCCACGGATGGCCCAGAGTCGGCGCTCGGGTTCCCGTCGCTGGTGGCTTGTCAGGGGCCATGGCCGAACCGGGCATCCGTCACAGGAGGTCGACGTGAGCACCCTGGACGCACTTCAGGACGGCGCAACGGACGTCGTCAAAGATCCGACCATCAATATGAGCCTCGAGGTCATCGTCATCCCGGTGGCTGACGTCGACCGTGCCCTGCGCTTCTACCGGAGCCTGGGGTGGCGGCTCGACGCGGACTACGAAACCGGCCCGGAGTTCCGGATCGTGCAGGTGACGCCACCGGGGTCCGTGGGCTCGGTCATCTTCGGCCGTGGGGTCACCACCGTCGCACCGGGCTCCGCCCAGGGCCTCTACCTCGTGGTCTTCGACGTCGACCGAGCCCGGGCCGACCTGGTCGGCAGGGGCGTTGACGTGAGCGAAGTCTTCCACCGTATCTACGACAACGGCGTCCAGGAGCAGGTGGAGGGCCCCGATCCAGAGCGTCGCAGCTACGCCTCGTACGCCTCGTTCAGTGACCCGGACGGCAATGGGTGGTTGCTGCAAGAGGTCCAGGTGCGACTGCCCGGACGGTGACGAGGCCCGCGCGACCGAGGAGACTTCGCCATGGACATTCCCACGCTGACAGAACTTCTGCGTGAGACCGAGGAGCGCCACGGGTCGTACGAGGCGACGGCCCCGGAGCATCACTGGTGGGACTGGTACGCCGCGTACATGGTCGCCCGTGAGAACGGCCGGACTCCCGACGAGGCGGCCGGCGACGCCGCGCTCCACATGGAACCGCTGCTGCGATGAAGGCCGACTGCGACGTCGTCGTCATCGGCGGCCGCGCCGTATTCGATCCGGCCCGCAAGAGTCACCGTGTGGCAAAGAGAAAGCAAAATCGAAAGCCCAAGAGACGTGACACGGCGGGGTGAACGAGGTCCCCGGAAACGATCAGGGCCAGGTCGGAGGAATCATCCTCCGACCTGGCCCTGAGCCGTACAGAGCGGGCGACGGGAATCGAACCCGCGTAGCTGGTTCGGAAGACCCCGTATACGGATCGTGGCTGACCTGCCAAGTCAGTGACCTGGCCTGGAGCGCGACTGTCGCCGCTGTTCCCCGTGAGTCTCCGGAAGATCCCGCCGGACCGGGCACGTAACCGGCACGCCTGCCGCAAAGCTGATCAGTGCTGGGGCCTGCGGGCGCGGGTGGTTGTTAAGGCGATTATGCACTCATAGAGTGAAGAGGTGGGCGTTTTGGCGACTGAGGCGGTGCGTGCGGCCACAGTGGAGGTCGACTACGCAGCGCTCTTCGCTGCCGCCCCGGGCCCATGCCTGGTGCTTCTTCCGGACCTGGTGATCATCGATGTGAACAGGGCGTACTGCCAGGGAGGCGGGCGCGCCCGCAAGGATCTGGTCGGGCAGCCTTACTTCGACACCCTCCCGGCGAACCCTGCGGACCCCGACGCAGAACAGGTGCGCAACCTGGTGGCGGCCTCGCTGGAGCGGGTGCTCTCCACCCGGAAGCCGGACACGATGGCGCTGCTGAAGTACGACATCTCTGCCGCGAGCCAACCTGGGGTGTTCGAGGAGCGCTGGTGGTCCGTGATCAACACGCCAGTTTTGGGGCCGGACGGGCAGGTGAGGTGGATCCTCCTCCGGGCGGAGGATGTGACCGCCTTCGCTCATCACGGGCGCGACCGCACCAAGACGGGCTGTACGCAGCAGATGGAGGCTGAGCTGTACGAGCGCGCCCGGGAGGTGCAGCGCCTGAACGAAGAGCTGCGTCGGGCCAACGCCCGGGAGCGGCTGGTCGCCATCAAGTTGCAGGAGGCAATGCTCAACTCGCCCGACCTGGCCCGGCACTCGAATGTCGCGGTGCGCTACCTGCCCGCGGTCGACTCCTTGAATGTGTGCGGCGACTGGTACGACGCTGTGGATCTGCCCGAGGGCCGGTTCTCTGTGGCGGTCGGGGACGTGGTCGGTCACGGTCTGGAGGCCGCGACCGTCATGGGCAGGCTGCGCAGCGCGCTGTCCGCCGCCAGCCGGGCCGTAGCCGGGCCCGCCCAGGCTCTGGAGTTGCTGGGCCTCTATGCACGCTCGGTCGAGGGGGCAATGGCGACCTCTGTCGTCTCCGCGCTGATCGACACGCGCTCCCAACTGATCATCTACAGCAGCGCCGGTCATCCCCCTCCGGTCCTGCTGCACCCGGATGGGCGCTGCACGTTGCTGGACCGGGCCACAGACCCGCCGCTGGGTGCCCGCCCGCAACATGTCCCCCGCCCTCAGGTCGGGATCGAGTACTGCCGAGGCTGCACCCTTGTGCTCTACACCGACGGCCTGATCGAGCGCCGCGACGAGGACATCGACGCCGGCATTCGCCGACTGACCGACGCCCTCGTGGAAAGGTGCGTCGGGCTCGACCCGGAGCACGTCGCCGACACCCTCCTGACTCACCTTGATGTCAGGCAAGGCGCCAGTGACGACATCGCCCTGATGGTCGTCCGCCTGTGAGGGCGAGGCTCGCCGCAATGAGTATGGGCATGGCGGGTGGCGCTGCCGGCCAGGTCGGCGGAGCGGCTTTGGGCTGGAGCTGCTTTGGCGCGAGTAATCATGGCCCCGTAGCTTCCGGCGCGTCGGGCGGTCTGTGGACCTGGTCGACACCGCGCCGGGACCACTTCAACAACCTGTGGCGCAAGGCGTGTGACCAGGGTCATGCGCAGCTCCGATTGGCCTGTGCATCCTGGGCGTGGCTCTGTAACACGGCTTGCTGCCCGATGCGACATGAGCGGACTCGTGTGACACCTTTCGGTGAGTGTTTCCGCTGAGCTGCAGGAGCGTGGTGGTGGGCCCGGTAGCGTGCGTGTCACTGCGAGGCCGGTGGGAGCAGCAATCACGATTCCGGTCTCCTTGAGAATCCGCCCCGTGCCCAGGAATGCGACGCGGGGTCCCCGCCCCACCCGGGTCCGAACCGGGTGGAAAGCGTCCGGCGGGGCGGCTACCCCAGTCACCGAAGCACCGCAGCCGAGGAAAACCCAGGATCGCCGAGGAAACCTCGGCTCAGCTGCGACGCTGGTATCAAGGGCCTGTACTTTCATGATCTCCGCCACACGGGGAACACCCTCGCTGCGGCGACCGGTGCAAGCGCACGGGAGCTGATGACCAGGATGGGCCACAGCACGGCCGTGCCGCGCTGATCTACCAGCGCGCCACGGCCGAGCGAGAGCGGCTGATCGGCCAGGCCGTGGGCGCGGTCGTCGAGCAGGCTCGGAAGCAAGATCCGAAGTCGAACGGGCACGTAGACCGAAACGAAGATCAGAAACACATCAGGGCCAGGCAGAGAATCGAACCTCTGACCTGGCCCTGAGCCGTACAGAGCGGGCGACGGGAATCGAACCCGCGTAGCTAGTTTGGAAGACTAGTGCTCTACCATTGAGCTACGCCCGCACAGGTTGCACCGCACGACGCTCATCCGCTGGTCAGCGAGCGCGGCACAGGAGGCATCGTAGCGGGTCGCCCCCCTTCACCGCACACCCCGTCCACCGCGCCGGGGGCGCTCGTGAAATGCGGCAGCCGCACCGTCTGCGGGCATGTACCCTACGTGTCGCACCGACGGGGTGTGGCGCAGCTTGGTAGCGCGTCCGCTTTGGGAGCGGAAGGCCGTGGGTTCAAATCCCGCCACCCCGACCATCAGCGAGAACTGGCAGGTCACGGCCAAGATCTCAAGATCGCCTTTTGGGGCGCGTACTGCCTGCGGCTACTATGCAGGTTGCGCGCCCGTGTGTCTGCACTGTTACGTCTCTCAAGGGCCGCGAATCCGCTGAGGCTCTGCTCGACTCGGCAGAAGAACGCAGCAGAACCCCCGCAGCAGAACCCCCAAGAAGTCAGCCACAAGGAGACCGAACCGTGAAGAGCGCCGTGGAGACCCTGAACCCGACCCGGGTTCGGCTCACTGTCGAGGTGCCCTTCGAGGAGCTCAAGGACAGCCTCGACGCGGCGTACAAGAAGATCAACCAGCAGGTCACGGTGAAGGGCTTCCGGAAGGGCAAGATCCCGGCGCGCGTCATCGACCAGCGGTTCGGTCGCGGTGCCGTGCTCGAAGAGGCCGTCAACGACGCGCTCCCGAAGTTCTACACCGAAGCGGTCAACGAGGCTGAGCTGAACGTCCTCGGCCAGCCCGAGGTCGACATCACCGAGCTGAAGGACGGCGAGACGCTGAACTTCACCGCCGAGGTCGACGTCCGCCCGACCATCGAGATCCCGGACTACTCCGGCATCGAGGTCGAGGTCGACGCGGTCGAGGTCAGCGACGAGGACGTCGAGAAGGCCGTCGAGGAGCTCCGTGAGCGCTTCGCGTCCACCTCGCCGGTCGAGCGCGCCGCCCAGGACGGCGACGTCGTCACGCTCGACCTCGAGGCCAAGGTCGACGGAGAGGTGCTCGAGGACGGCGTCGCCTCCGACGTCTCCTACACCATCGGCTCCGGTGAGCTGCTGGAGGGCATCGACGAGGCCGTGAAGGGCCTGGAGGCCGGTGGCGAGGCCACCTTCACCTCCGAGCTCAAGGGCGGCTCCGCGGCCGGCAAGGAGGCCGAGGTCACCGTCAAGGTCAGCCAGGTCGCCGCCCGCGAACTCCCCGAGCTGGACGACGACTTCGCGCAGCTCGCGTCCGAGTTCGACACCCTGGAGGAGCTCAAGGCGGACAGCCGTGGGCGCCTCGAGAACATGAAGCAGTACGACCAGGCCACGCAGGCCCAGGAGCGCGTCCTGGAGAAGCTGCTCGAGCTGGTCGAGGTGCCCGTCCCCGAGAAGCTGCTCGAGGACGAGATCAACACCCGTAAGCACAACCTCGAGCACCACCAGCTCGGCCAGATGGGCCTCGACCTCGCGAAGTACCTGGAGATCCAGGGCAAGACCGAGGAAGAGTTCGACGCCGAGACCAAGGAAGCCGCGGTCAAGGGCATCAAGACGCAGTTCGTCCTTGACGAGCTCGTCAACAAGGAGAAGCTGAACGTCAGCCAGGAGGAGCTCACCGAGCACCTCATGCGGCGTGCGGCCTCCTCCGGCATGTCCCCCGACCAGTTCGCCCAGGCCGTCGTCGAGGGCGGCCAGGTCCCGATGCTCGTCGGCGAGGTAGCCCGCGGCAAGGCCCTCGCGGTCGTCGTCGAGGCCGCCACGGTCAAGGACACGAACGGCGAGATCGTGGACCTGGAGGACGAGGACGAGACGGAGACGGCGACCGAGGTCGCCGCCGAGGTCACCGACGGTGACGAGGGCTCCGCCGAGGAGAAGACCGAGGCGTAAGCCTGCGGCGCTCCAGCAGCTGTACGACGGCCCCCGGGGACACCTGTGTCCCCGGGGGCCGTCGGCCATCAGGGGCGCGGGGCTGTGACATGTGCGGCTCCGCCGCGTGGGCGCGCTCAGCCCACGACAGGCCGCACCCGCCGAGACGCAGTCCGTGGCAGACACGACCGCGGCTTTGCAGGGGCGGATCGCGCCCATGCGGCGGAGCCGCATAGGTGCACAGCCCCGCGCCCCTGACGGGGCGGAGCCCCGTCAAACCCGCTGCCCAACCCAGCGGAGCGCATGCGCTCACAGCGAACAGTTCCCTCTCCGGGATTCCCCGAAGGGGCCCGCGCGTTAGGGTCCATGAATACGAGGGCAGGGGAGTCCCCGAAGCCGCCCGGAGCGGTGAGCACCGGGGTCCCACGCCCCAGCAGAAGACGTGAGACGGCCCGGCGCCGTCGTAAGACGAGCAGGTGGATACGTGACGAATCTGATGCCCTCCGCCGCCGGCGACCCCATCGGTGGTGGTCTCGGTGACCAGGTCTACAACCGGCTGCTCGGCGAGCGAATCATCTTCCTCGGCCAGGCGGTCGACGACGACATCGCCAACAAGATCACCGCGCAGCTGCTGCTCCTTGCCTCCGACCCGGACAAGGACATCTACCTCTACATCAACAGCCCCGGCGGATCGATCACCGCCGGCATGGCGATCTACGACACCATGCAGTACATCAAAAACGACGTGGTGACGATCGCCATGGGCATGGCCGCCTCGATGGGGCAGTTCCTGCTCAGCGCGGGCACCCCCGGCAAGCGCTTCGCCCTGCCGAACGCCGAGATCCTGATCCACCAGCCCTCGGCCGGCCTCGCCGGTTCCGCGTCGGACATCAAGATCCACGCCGAGCGGCTGCTGCACACCAAGAAGCGGATGGCGGAGCTGACCGCCTTCCACACCGGCCAGACCGTGGAGCAGGTCACCCGCGACTCGGACCGCGACCGCTGGTTCGACCCGATCGAGGCCAAGGAGTACGGCCTCATCGACGACATCATGCCCACCGCTGCCGGTATGCCGGGCGGCGGTGGCACCGGGGCGGCGTAAGCCCCTCCAGCGCCCCCAGGGCGGCGCGGGGCCTCGCATCGCCTTCCACGGGCTCCATGGCCCTCCGAGGGCGGCGCAGGGCCTCTCCAGCGCCCCCAGCCACCGCCTCGGCCCTTTTCAGGCTCTTCAGGAGACACAGTGAACGACTTCCCCGGCAGCGGCCTCTACGCCCGCACGCAGGCCGAGTACACCGGTCCTCGCGCGGAGTCCCGCTACGTCATCCCGCGCTTCGTCGAGCGCACCTCGCAGGGCGTGCGTGAGTACGACCCGTACGCGAAGCTCTTCGAGGAGCGCGTGATCTTCCTCGGCGTGCAGATCGACGACGCCTCCGCCAACGACGTCATGGCGCAGCTGCTGTGCCTGGAGTCGATGGACCCCGACCGCGACATCTCGGTCTACATCAACAGCCCCGGTGGCTCGTTTACGGCCCTCACGGCCATCTACGACACGATGCAGTTCGTGAAGCCGGACATCCAGACGGTCTGCATGGGCCAGGCCGCCTCGGCCGCCGCGATCCTGCTGGCCGCCGGTACGCCGGGCAAGCGCATGGCGCTTCCGAACGCCCGCGTGCTGATCCACCAGCCCTACAGCGAGACGGGCCGCGGCCAGGTCTCGGACCTCGAAATCGCGGCGAACGAAATCCTCCGGATGCGTGCGCAGCTGGAAGAGATGCTGGCCAAGCACTCGACCACGCCGATCGAGAAGATCCGCGAGGACATCGAGCGCGACAAGATCCTCACCGCTGAGGACGCGCTGGCGTACGGCCTGATCGACCAGATCATCTCCACCCGGAAGATGAACAACTCCGCTGTGGTCTGACGTATCGCTGTATCGTCTACCGCTCGTCTGCCGTTCCTTGGCGTGGTTCACGACAAAGTGAACCGCGCCAAGGGGGGCCCGAACGGGGGGCTCGGCAAGGTACCGTCGGACATAAGGCAGCACCAGGAGCCGCTGGACCTAGGCGTCTCCCAGGCGAAGGGGAAGCACACCGTGGCACGCATCGGTGACGGCGGCGATCTGCTCAAGTGCTCGTTCTGCGGCAAGAGCCAGAAGCAGGTCAAGAAGCTCATCGCAGGGCCCGGTGTGTACATCTGCGACGAGTGCATCGATCTCTGCAACGAGATCATCGAGGAAGAGCTCGCGGAGACCAGCGAGGTGCGCTGGGAGGAACTCCCCAAGCCTCGCGAGATCTACGAGTTCCTCGAGGGGTACGTCGTCGGCCAGGAGTCGGCCAAGAAAGCCCTCTCGGTCGCGGTGTACAACCACTACAAGCGGGTCCAGGCCGGTGAGAACGGCGGCGGTCAAAACCGCGAGGACGCCATCGAGTTGGCGAAGTCCAACATCCTCCTGCTGGGCCCCACGGGCTCCGGCAAGACGCTCCTCGCCCAGACCCTCGCCCGCATGCTGAACGTTCCGTTCGCCATCGCCGACGCGACGGCGCTGACGGAAGCGGGATACGTCGGCGAGGACGTCGAGAACATCCTCCTCAAGCTCATCCAAGCCGCGGACTACGACGTCAAGAAGGCCGAGACCGGGATCATCTACATCGACGAGATCGACAAGGTGGCTCGCAAGAGCGAGAACCCGTCGATCACGCGTGATGTGTCCGGCGAGGGCGTCCAGCAGGCCCTGCTGAAGATCCTCGAAGGGACCACGGCCTCGGTCCCGCCGCAGGGCGGGCGCAAGCACCCGCACCAGGAGTTCATCCAGATCGACACGACGAACGTCCTGTTCATCGTGGGCGGCGCCTTCGCGGGCCTGGAGAAGCTCATCGAGTCGCGGGCGGGCGCCAAGGGCATCGGATTCGGTGCCACGATCCGCTCGAAGCGGGAACTCGAGTCGAAGGACCAGTTCGAGGCCGTCATGCCCGAGGACCTGGTGAAGTTCGGCATGATCCCCGAGTTCATCGGCCGACTGCCCGTCATCACCTCGGTCCACAACCTCGACCGGCCGGCGCTCCTCCAGATCCTGGTGGAGCCGCGCAACGCGCTCGTGAAGCAGTATCAGCGCCTGTTCGAACTCGACGGCGTGGAGCTGGACTTCGAGCGCGAGGCCCTCGAGGCCATCGCCGACCAGGCCATCCTCCGCCAGACCGGCGCGCGCGGGCTGCGCGCCATCATGGAAGAGGTCCTCCAGGCGGTGATGTACGAGGTCCCGTCCCGCAAGGACGTGGCCCGCGTCGTCATCACCGCCGACGTGGTCCTGTCGAACGTCAACCCGACGCTGATCCCGCGCGATGCGCGAGGCCGCGGCCCGGGCGAGCAGAAGACGGCGTAGCCGCCGGTACGCGCACGACTTACGCCGAAGGGGCCCCGGTCGACAGACCAGGGCCCCTTCGGCGTTGACGTGTCCGGTCAGGCCTTGACGCGGACGTCGTTGCGGAGCTTGGCGGCGAGCTCGGCGGTGTCGTCCACCGAACCACCCTTGCCGGTGGCGAAGGTGGCGATGTCGATCGCCAGGACCTGGGCCACGGTGCTGTGGTCACCCCAGACGCACACCGGCATGCTCACGGTCTGGGGGGTCGTGCTGCTCGTGCTGGTCGGGTCGGTGTTCGTGATCTCGGCGACCTGGCACTTCATGATGCCGTTCTCGAAGCCGGTGGGCGTGACCTCCTCCGGGCTGCCGATGAGCTTGCCCGTGGTGTCCTCGGAACCGTCTTCCTTCGCGGCCTCCGACTTCAGCTTGGCGAACATGGCGTCCACGACGGCCTCGGGGTCGTCGATCGTGCCGTACACGCCATTGAAGGTGAGGTTCTTCGCGGTGAGACCGGAACCGCTCTCATAGCTGCCGCTGACGTCCTTCGGGTCCTTGACGCCCCACTTCTCGACGTCCTTGATGTCGTCGTCCGACAGGTCGTCGGCGTCCGCGCCGGCGGACTTCTTGTACGTCCCGTCGAGCACCGCCGCCGGGGTGGTCAGCTTGTGCGCGCCGTCGTCCGCGATCGAACCGCTCCCGCCACCGTCACCGATGACGAAGTACGCCCCCACGGCGATCGCCGCCACGACCGCCACCGCGCCGATGACGAGGGCGGTCTTCTTCTTGCCGCCGCCCGGCGCGGGCGGCTGCGGGACGCCGTAGGGCTGCTGGCCGTACGGGGGCTGACCGTAGGGGGGTTGCTGGCCGTACGCCGGCTGCTGGCCGTACGCCGGCGTCTGGGGCGGGGCGCCCTGGGGAGCCTGCTGGGGGTAGCCGTAGCCGGGCTGCGGGGGAGCCTGCTGCGGGTAGCCATAACCGGGCTGGCCGGGCTGTCCGCCGGGCTGGCCCGGCTGAGGGGCCTGCGGCGGCTGGCCGTAGGGGCCCGGCTGACCGCCCGGCTGACCGTAGGGTCCGGGCTGCTGGGGCGGCCCGCCGTACGGGCCCGGCTGGTTGTAGCTCATTTCTGGGTTCCCCTCCAGATGCTTATGTGTTCCTGACATCCTGGCGCAACCCCTGGGGTGCCACGGCAGCAGGGGGCGGACCGTTACGAAAGAACTGTGTTTCGGGACAGGGCGGTGACGCCCCTAAACTGACCCCGTGACCGAGAACGCTCAGCAGCAGCCATCAGCGCCCATCACCGAACTGCCGACCCAGTACGCGCCGGCCGATGTAGAGGGGACGCTGTACGAGCGCTGGGTAGAGCGCGGTTACTTCGAAGCGGACGCGAAGAGCGACAAGCCGCCCTACACCGTCGTCATCCCGCCGCCCAACGTCACCGGCAGCCTGCACCTCGGGCACGCCTTCGAGCACACCCTCATCGACGCCCTGACGCGCCGTAAGCGCATGCAGGGGTACGAGACGCTGTGGCAGCCCGGCATGGACCACGCCGGCATCGCCACGCAGAACGTCGTCGAACGGGAGCTGGGCAAGGAGGGCAAGTCCCGGCACGACCTGGGGCGCGAGGCGTTCGTCGAGCGCGTCTGGCAGTGGAAGGGCGAGTCCGGCGGGCAGATCTCCGGGCAGATGCGCCGCCTCGGCGACGGCGTCGCCTGGTCCCGTGAGCGCTTCACCATGGACGAGGGGCTCTCGCAGGCCGTCCAGACCATCTTCAAGAAGCTCTACGACGACGAGCTGATCTACCGTGCCGAGCGCATCATCAACTGGTGCCCGCGCTGCCTCACCGCCATCTCGGACATCGAGGTCGAGTACCAGGACGACGACGGCGAGCTCGTCTCGATGAAGTACGGGGAGGGGGACGACTCCATCGTCGTCGCCACCACCCGCGCCGAGACCATGCTCGGTGACACCGCCGTCGCTGTTCACCCCGACGACGAGCGGTACCAGCACCTCGTCGGCAAGACCATCCGTCTCCCGCTCACCAACCGGTTCATCCCCGTCGTCGCCGACACGCATGTCGACCCCGAGTTCGGCACGGGTGCCGTCAAGGTCACCCCGGCCCACGACCCGAACGACTTCGAGATCGGCCAGCGGCACAACCTGCCCAACGTCGCCGTCATGGACGAGCACGCCGTCATCACGGTCCCCGGCCCCTTCCAGGGCCTGGACCGCCTGGAGGCCCGTTCCGCCATCGTCGCCGCGCTGCGCGCCGAGGGCCGGATCGTCGCCGAGAAGCGGCCCTACGTCCACTCGGTCGGCCACTGCTCGCGCTGCAAGACCACCATCGAGCCGCGACTGTCCATGCAGTGGTGGGTCAAGGTCGGCCCGCTCGCCAAGGCCGCCGGTGACGCGGTGCGCGACGGGCGCGTCAAGATTCACCCGCAGGAGATGGAGAAGCGGTACTTCGACTGGGTCGACAACCTCCACGACTGGTGCATCTCGCGGCAGTTGTGGTGGGGCCACCGGATTCCCGTCTGGTACGGGCCGAACGGTGAGATCGTGTGCGTCGGGCCGGACGACGAGGCCCCGACCGGCGAGGGCTGGCGGCAGGACACCGACGTCCTCGACACCTGGTTCTCCTCCGGCCTGTGGCCGTTCTCCACGCTCGGCTGGCCCGAACAGACCGACAGCCTCGCGAAGTTCTACCCGAACTCCGTCCTGGTCACCGGCTACGACATCCTGTTCTTCTGGGTCGCCCGGATGATGATGTTCGGCCTGTACGCGATGGACGGCACCCCGCCGTTCCACACCATCGCCCTGCACGGAATGGTCCGCGACCAGTTCGGCAAGAAGATGTCGAAGTCCTTCGGAAACGCGGTCAACCCGCTGGACTGGATGGACAAGTACGGGTCCGATGCCCTGAGGTTCACTCTGGCCCGCGGCGCCAACCCCGGCGTCGACGTCCCGATCGGCGAGGACTGGGTCCAGGGCTCCCGCAACTTCGCCAACAAGATCTGGAACGCCACGCGTTTCGCGCTGATGAACGGCGCGACCGTCGAGGGCCCGCTGCCGGAGCCGTCCGAGATGTCGGCCACCGACCGCTGGATCCTCTCCCGCCTCAACGCCACGGTCGCCGAAGTCGACGCCCTCTACGACGACTACCAGTTCGCCAAGCTGTCGGACGCCCTCTTCCACTTCGCGTGGGACGAGGTCTTCGACTGGTACGTCGAGCTGTCCAAGACGACGTTCATGGGCGGCGGCGAGGCCGCGAAGGTCTCCGGTCGGGTCCTCGGCGAGGTTCTCGACGTCACGCTGCGGCTCCTCCACCCCGTTGTCCCGTTCGTGACCGAGACGCTGTGGACCACGCTCACGGGCGGCGAGTCGGTCGTCATCGCGGACTGGCCGACGGACTCGGGCTTCCGTGACCTGGCCGCCGAGAAGGAGATCGAGACTCTCCAGTCGGTCATCACCGAGGTCCGCCGCTTCCGTGCCGACCAGGGTCTGCAGCCCGGGCAGCGGGTTCCGGCCCGGCTGACGCTCGACGGGACCGCCCTGGCCCCGCACGAGGCGGCCATCCGGCAGCTGCTGCGGCTGCAGCCGGAGGGTGACGGCTTCGCGGCCACGGCGACCCTGCCGGTCGGCGGGGCCAGCGTCGCGCTGGACCTCTCCGGCACGATCGACGTCGCGGCCGAGCGCAAGCGGCTCGCCAAGGACCTCGCCGCCGCCGAGAAGGAGAAGGCCCAGGCGAACGCCAAGCTCGGTAACGAGGCGTTCCTCGCCAAGGCGCCGGACAACGTCGTGGAGAAGATCCGTACGCGGCTCACCAAGGCGGACGAGGACATCGCCCGCATCCAGGAACAGCTGAACCGTCTGCCGGAGGCGTAGCCGGCGGCGGGGGTTCTCGCCCCCGCCGCCCCTACCCGTCCCATCCCTGGGGGCTCCGCCCCCAGACCCCCGCAGGTCAGCCTGTCCGGCGTTTGAGGACGAGCCCTTCGGGCGATGGCGGGGGTCCAGGGGGCGCAGCGCCCCCTGGCGGGGGT
Organism: Streptomyces sp. SD15; assembly: GCF_054462255.1. Taxonomy (NCBI): domain Bacteria; kingdom Bacillati; phylum Actinomycetota; class Actinomycetes; order Kitasatosporales; family Streptomycetaceae; genus Streptomyces; species Streptomyces sp. SD15. Next base: position 12,973 of record NZ_JBTLMO010000011.1, read on the forward strand.
TTGGGGGCAGAGCCCCCAAGGACGGGACGGGTAGGGGCGGCGGGGGCGAAAACACCGTCTTCCTCCCGGCTCCGTAGACTGGCCCCGTGAGTGACCTCCCCCCGCACGACAGCAGCGCGCCGGACGAGCCGGAACCCAGCGACCCGCTCGGTCTCTTCGACGAGATCGTCGAGGCCGAGACCGACCTTCCCCAAGCTCTCGACTCCGCTCGACCAGGGGAGACCCCAACCCCCGACCTCGCGGTGATCGAGGCCGGCAGCAGGACCCTGCGCACCCAGGGCACCGGCGGCCCCCAGGCCGACGTCCCCGCGCGCCCGGCCGACCCCGAGGTCGACAAGGCGCTGCGCGAGGTGGAGACGGAGCTGGCGACCCGATGGGGCGAGACCAAGCTGGAGCCGTCCGTCACCCGCATCGCCGCCCTGATGGACGTACTGGGCGAGCCGCAGCGCGCGTACCCCTCGATCCACATCACGGGCACGAACGGCAAGACCTCCACCGCCCGCATGATCGAGGCCCTGCTCGGCGCCTTCGACCTGCGCACCGGGCGGTACACGAGCCCCCACGTCCAGTCGATCACCGAGCGGATCAGCCTGGACGGCGCCCCGATCTCCGCCGAGCGGTTCATCGAGACGTACAACGACATCAAGCCGTACGTCGAGATGATCGACGCCCAGCAGGAGTACCGGCTCTCCTTCTTCGAGGTGCTCACGGGGATGGCGTACGCGGCCTTCGCGGACGCACCCGTCGACGTGGCCGTCGTCGAGGTCGGGATGGGCGGCAGCTGGGACGCCACCAATGTGATCGACGGGGACGTCGCCGTCGTCACCCCCATCGACCTCGACCACACCGACCGGCTCGGCGAGACGCACGGTGAGATCGCCACCGAGAAGGCCGGCATCGTCAAGCAGGACGCGACGGTGATCCTGGCGCAGCAGCCGGTGGACGCGGCCCAGGTGCTGCTGAAGAAGGCCGTGGAAGTGAACGCCACGGTCGCCCGCGAGGGGCTGGAGTTCGGGGTCGTGGCCCGGCAGGTCGCCGTCGGCGGGCAACTGCTCACGCTGCGCGGGCTCGGCGGGGAGTACGAGGAGGTCTTCCTGCCGCTGCACGGCGCGTACCAGGCGCACAACGCCGCCGTCGCGCTGGCCGCGGTCGAGGCGTTCTTCGGCGTCGGTTCCGCACACACCCAGCGACTGGACATCGACACCGTCCGCAAGGCCTTCGCCTCGGCGACCTCGCCGGGCCGCCTGGAGGTCGTACGCCGCTCGCCGACCGTCGTGCTGGACGCCGCGCACAACCCGGCGGGCGCCCGCGCGACCGCCGACGCCGTCAGCGAGGTCTTCGACTTCAGCAGGCTGATCGGGGTCGTGGGTGCCAGCGGCGACAAGAACGTACGAGGGCTGCTGGAAGCCTTCGAGCCGATCTTCACCGAGGTCGTGATCACCCAGAACTCCAGCCATCGCGCGATGGACGCGGACGAGCTGGCCGGGATCGCCGTCGAGATCTTCGGCGAGGACCGGGTGCAGGTCGAGCCCCGGCTCGACGACGCGATCGAGGCCGCGATCACGCTGGCCGAGGAAGAGGACGAGTACGCCGGCGGCGGCGTACTCGTCACCGGTTCCGTCATCACCGTCGGCGAGGCCCGACTGCTCCTGGGGAGGGGCTGACCGCTGTGCGTACGCTCTGTGCTTCCACTCTGATCGGCGAGTTCTTCGTCATCGGCTTCGCCGGGCTCGTCGCCATGAAGGACCCCGATCTGTCCACGGCCACGGTCTGGACCGTCAGCGGGATCTTCATGGCGCTGAGCGTCCTGCTCTGCGGCGTGATCACCCGGCCCGGGGGCGTCCAGCTCGGCTGGGCCCTGCAGATCGCGCTGATCGCCAGCGGGTTCTTCGTGACGTCCATGTTCGTCCTGGGCGCGATCTTCGCCGCCCTGTGGTGGGCGTCGGTGAAGTACGGCCGGCAGATCGACGAGGCGAAGGCCCGCTTCGCGGCGCAGGCGGAGTCGTCCAGCCCGTCCGGCGTTTGAGGAAGCGCCCGTTCGGGACGAGCGGAGGTCTGGGGGTGGAGCCCCCGGCAGAGGGCCACCGGGCCAAGTTGACGCTGCGTGACAGGGCCCCGGACAGGCCCTGTAGCCTCAGTCACCCGCACACTTGTGACCCGAAGGAGCCACCATCGTGAGCCAGCGCACCCTCGTCCTGCTCAAGCCCGACGCCGTCCGTCGCGGCCTGACCGGCGAGATCATCAGCCGCATCGAGCGCAAGGCCGGCTGGCAGATCACCGCGCTGGAGCTGCGCACGCTGGACCAGGACACGCTGGAGCAGCACTACGGCGAGCACAAGGGCAAGCCGTTCTACGAGCCGCTCGTCGAGTTCATGGCGTCCGGCCCGGTCGTGGCCCTCGTGGTGGAGGGTGAGCGGGTGATCGAGGGCGTGCGCGCGCTCGCCGGTCCCACCGACCCGATCGCCGCCGCCCCCGGCTCCATCCGCGGCGACTTCGGAGTCATCGTCCGCGAGAACCTGATCCACGCCTCGGACTCGGAGGAGTCCGCCGAGCGCGAGCTGAAGATCTTCTTCCCCGGCCGCGTCTGAGCGACACCTCTAGGGCCACGGCCCAAGCGACGAGCATCAATTTTTTGAGAATTTTCTGCGCTTGTTTCTGAGGGACCGTCACGTCACTTGGATGCCTGACCTGGGACGGCCGTGAGATTCCGGCCGTCCCGCGGCATATGCGTGCCGATCGGGGGAACGGGTGCCTCCGATGGCCCGTCTCCAGAAGCGAGGCGGCGCCGCGCATGCTGACAATGGCGAAGACCCTCGCGCGGTGTTCGGGAAGGCGCGTCTACGATGGAAGCCTTCACGCCACCGCACCCACCTCGCCTACCTGACAAGCCATCAAAGCTCGACTTGGGAAGGCCAGACGAATCCTGATGGGGAACTCAATGTCGTTCATCGGCCGTGACATGGCTGTCGACCTCGGGACCGCCAACACGCTGGTGTACGTCAGGGGTCGCGGGATCGTACTCAACGAGCCGTCCGTCGTCGCGATCAACACCAACACCGGTGGCATCCTCGCGGTCGGTTCGGAAGCGAAGAAGATGATCGGGCGGACTCCCGGCAACATCGTTGCCGTGCGTCCGCTGCGGGATGGCGTCATCGCCGACTTCGAGATCACCGAGCGCATGCTCCGCTACTTCATTCTGAAGATCCACAAGCGGCGCTATCTCGCCCGTCCGCGTGTCGTCGTCTGTGTGCCCTCCGGCATCACGGGCGTCGAGCGTCGCGCCGTCATCGAGGCGTCGTCCCAGGCCGGCGCCCGCCAGGTGCACATCATCGAGGAGCCCATGGCCGCGGCCATCGGCTCCGGCCTGCCGGTCCACGAGGCCACGGGCAACATGGTGGTGGACATCGGCGGCGGCACCACGGAGGTCGCGGTCATCTCGCTCGGCGGCATCGTCACCGCCCAGTCCATCCGCGTCGCGGGCGATGAGCTGGACAACGCGATCATCCAGCACATCAAGAAGGAGTACAGCCTTCTTCTCGGTGAGCGGACGGCCGAACAGATCAAGATCACGATCGGTTCGGCGTACGACCTCGACAATGACGAACACACCGAAATCCGCGGCCGGGACCTCGTCTCCGGGCTGCCCAAGACCGTCGTCATCTCCGCGGCCGAAGTCCGCAAGGCCATCGAAGAGCCGGTCAACGCGATCATTGATGCGGTGAAGACGACGCTCGACAAGTGCCCGCCGGAGCTGTCCGGTGACGTGATGGACCGCGGAATCGTTCTGACCGGCGGCGGAGCCCTGCTGCGCGGCCTCGACGAACGGCTGCGCCGCGAGACCGGCATGCCGATCCATATCGCCGAGGACCCGCTGGACAGCGTGGCGCTCGGATCCGGAAAGTGCGTCGAGGAGTTCGAGGCACTCCAGCAGGTGCTGGACGCCCAGCCGCGCAGATGAGGTAACTCTTCGATTCCGCCGTACGAGATGATCCCTTCTCGTACGGCGGATCGTTGATATTCAGGCATAAGCTCCCCCATAACACCCGCCAACCCGCGGGCTTTCGACGAGGAAGGCACGGCCGCCGCACGTGAGGGACACACGAGAGAGCCGGCTGCTCCTGGTGCTGCTGATCGCCATCGCGTTCGCTCTGATCACGGTGGACATCCGCGGTGGCGAGGACTCGCCGGTCGACGGTGCCCGCCAGGCCGCCGCGACCGTCTTCGGCCCGATCGAGAACGGGGTGGCGTCCGCGGTCGACCCCGTCGGCAACGCGATCGCGGCGGTCCGCGACTCGGGCGACCGGCACGACCGCATCGCCCAACTCGAGCACGACAACGCGGCGCTGAAGGCGAAGCTCGGCAGCGACGACCGCAACCGCAGCCGTCTCAAGCAGCTCGACAGCATGCTCAAGACGGCCGGCGCCGGGCAGTACGGCATCAAGGGCGCCGAGGTCATCGCCATAGGAGCGGCCCAGGGCTTCTCCTGGACCGTGACGATCGACGTCGGCGCCAACGACGGCGTCACGCGCGACATGACCGTCCTGAACGGGGAAGGCCTGGTCGGACGGATCACCACCGTCGGCCCGAACACCGCCACCGTGCTGCTCGCCAACGACCCCGACTTCACCGTCGGTACGCGCATGGAGTCCACCGACGAACTCGGCTTCGCCTCCGGGCAGGGCGACCGCCCGCTGCGGGTGGAGATGCTCAACGGCAAGGCCAAAATCAACAAGGGGGACCGGCTGGTCACCTTCGGCTCGCAGGCCGACAAGCCGTTCGTGCCCGGCGTCCCGGTCGGCGTGGTCTCCCGTGTCGACCCCTCCGGCGGCGACCTGACCCGCACGATCTACGTCACGCCGTACGTCTCGTTCTCCAAGCTCGACATCGTCGGCGTCGTCGTCGAGGCCCCGCGCACGGACCCGCGCGACGAGGTGCTGCCGCCCAAGCCCAAACCGACGCCCACGCCGACCGTGACCGTGACGGTCACTCCGTCCTCGGAGAGCCTGTCCGAAGACGACGAACAGCAAGAGCGGTAGGAGCCGAATCCCATGCGTTTCAACCGGATGCTGCTCTCCACCACCCTGGTGGTCGTCGCCCTGGTGATCCAGGTGAGCGTCCTCGCCCGACTGCACCTCCCGGGCGCCGTCCCGGACCTGATGCTGCTGACCGTACTGGCCCTCGCCATGGTCTACGGCCATGTCGGCGGCGCCTTCATCGGCTTCGGCGCGGGCCTGCTCGCCGACCTCGCCCCACCCGCCGACCACGCCGCCGGGCGCTACGCCCTCGTGCTGTGCGTCATCGGCTACCTCGCCGGCCTGGTGAAGCCGGAGAACGGCCGGCTCAAGTCCGCGACCGGCCCGATGGCCGTGGTCGTTGCCGCCGCGATCGGCTCCACCCTGCTGTACGCCCTCGTCGGCGCCCTCGTCGGCGACACCGCCGCCCGCCATGTGGGCCTCGGCAGCCTGCTGTTCACCGCCGCCCTGTACGACCTGCTGCTGGCGCCCTTCGTGGTCCCGGGGCTGATGGCGCTGGCCCGACGCTCCGAGAACAACCCGCTCGCCGAGTCCAGTACGTCCGCCAAGTCGGCCGATGTCTCCTCCGGTTGGCTCTCCTCCGGCACCGGTCTGCGCATCGGCGGTCAGCGCGGTGGGCTCCGGGTGAAGGCGGCCAAGGCGCGGGTCGCCCGCGCGGGACGCATCAAGGGGGTCAAGCGGCTGTGAGAACACACCAGTTGGCGACCCTCGTACACAGGTTCGCCGTGTACTCGTATGCCTCGTACACACACTGAGAGGGGGAGGCAGCAGCAGTGACCAACATCCCCGAGACCGGCAGGACCCCACGGGTTCAGATCCGGCTCGTCGTCATCCAGATTCTCGTTCTCTCCCTCCTCGGCACCCTCGGCGGCCGCCTCTGGTACCTCCAGATCCGCAACGGCGACGAGTACGCCAAGGAAGCCTCCGGAAACCACGTCCAGCAGGTCGTCCAGCCTGCCGTACGCGGCTCGATCCTGGACGCGCGCGGGGTGCCGATCGCCGACAACGAGACCCGGCTCGTGGTCTCCGCCTCGCGCACCGACCTGCTGAAGATGAAGGACGACGGCAAGGCGGTCCTCACCAAGCTCGCCGGTGTGCTGGCCATGAAGCCCGAGGACGTCATCCAGAAGATCCGGCTGTGCGACTCCGAGACCCCGCAGCCCTGCTGGAACGGCTCGCCCTACCAGCCGATCCCCATCACCGACGAGGCCACCGCCAAGCAGGCGTTGCAGATCCGTGAGCGCTCCGAGGACTTCCCCGGCATCACCGCCGAGCCCCAGGCCGTGCGCCGCTACGCCGCCCCCGGCAAGGCCAACACCGCACAGGTGCTCGGCTATCTGTCGCCCGTCACCGACGCCGAGATCACCAAGGCCGAGGACACCGCCTCGCCGTACCTGCGCTCCGACCAGGTCGGCCGCTCCGGCCTCGAGCGCGAGTACGACAAGGAACTGCGCGGCAAGGCCGGCGTCACCCGCTACGAGGTCGACAACCTCGGCCGGGTCATGGGCCAGGCCAAGAGCGACGCGGCCGAACCCGGCGCGAACCTCGTCACCAGCATCGACGCCCGCGTCCAGCGCGTCGCCGAGTACCAGCTGAACGAGGCGATGAAGACCGCCCGTACGCAGCTCGACCGGAACACCGGCGTGAAGTACAAGGCCGACTCGGGCGCGGTCATCGTGATGGAGGCCAAGACCGGCCGCGTCGTCGCCATGGCCTCCAACCCGACCTACGACCCGAACGCCTGGGTCGGCGGTATCTCCGCCAAGGACTACGCCTCGCTCACCGGCAAGTCGTCCAACTACCCGCTGCTCAACCGGGCGATCCAGGGCCAGGCGGCACCCGGATCGATCTTCAAGGTCGTCTCCACCGCGGCCGCGGTCAACGCCGGCTACCCCTTCGACGGGAACTACGAGTGCTCCAGCTCGTACTCCGTCGGCAGCCAGGTCTTCAAGAACTTCGAGTCCCGGGGGTACGGCCCGATCAGCCTCGGCCGCGCCCTGGAGGTCTCCTGCGACACCGTCTTCTACCGCCTCGCCCACCAGGAGTGGAAGAGGGACGGCGGCACCAAGCCGAAGAAGAACGCCAACGACTGGTTCTACAAGACCGCCCACCAGTACGGCCTCGGCGCCGAGACGGGCATCGACCTCCCGAACGAGGTCACCGGCCGTATCCCCGACCGCCAGTGGAAGCAGAGCTACTGGAAGGCCAACAAGAACGCCTGGTGCAAGTACGGCAAGAAGAACGGCACCTACGCGGAGAAGATCGCCTACGAGAACTGCCTCGAAGGCAACATGATGCGCGCCGGTGACTCCGTCAACTACTCGATCGGCCAGGGCGACACGCTCGTCACGCCGATACAGATGGCGACGATCTACTCGGCGATCTCCAACGGCGGCACCCTCTACGACCCGACCGTCGGCAAGGCGATCGTCAGCGCCGACGGCAAGAGCGTGAAGGAGATCGAGCCGACGTCGCACGGCAAGCTGCCGGTCTCGAAGGCGACGCTCGCCGAGATGGACGACGCCCTCGCGGGAGTCGTGACCCGCGGTTCCGCCGCCTGGCGCTTCGGAGGCTGGCCGCAGGACGAGATCCCGATGCACGCCAAGACCGGTACGGCCGAGGTCTACGGCAAGCAGACCACCTCGTGGTTCGCCACGTACACCAAGGACTACACGGTCGTCATGACCATCTCCCAGGGTGGCACGGGCTCCGGCGCATCGGGCCCCGCCGTGCGCAAGATCTACAACGCGCTGTACGGCGTCTCCGAGGAGGGCGCGATCGACAAGAGCAAGGCGCTGCTGCCCACCCCAGAGAAGAAGCTGCCGAAGATCCAGTCCGACGGCTCGATCGACGCCCCGGCGATCTCCAAGGACCCGGCCAAGGACCAGCAGGCGAGCGAGGAGAGCGACCTCGCCGCCGACGACGACACCCAGCCCGCGGCCACCACACCGTCGCCGACCGCAAGCAACCGCACCGCCCGAAGGCGCACGGCACGCCCGAAGAAGCGGCGGAGGATCCTGACATGACGGGAGCCAACAACTTCTCCGTCTCCGGGTACGGGCCCGAGCGCGCCGGCTGGACGCGTCTGTTCGCCCGTGACTCGCTGGCCCGTCGACTCGACTGGCCGATACTGTTCGCGGCGATCGCGCTCTCGCTGATCGGCTCGGCCCTCGTCTACTCGGCGACCCGCAACCGCACCGAGATCAACCAGGGCGACCCGTACTACTTCCTCATCCGCCACCTCATGAACACCGGCATCGGGTTCGGCCTGATGATCGGCACGGTCTGGCTCGGCCACCGCACCCTGCGCACCGCCGTGCCGATCCTGTACGGCCTCTCGGTCTTCCTGATCCTCGCGGTGCTGACCCCGCTCGGCGCCACAGTCAACGGCGCGCACGCCTGGATCGTGCTCGGCGGCGGCTTCTCCCTCCAGCCCTCCGAGTTCGTGAAGATCACGATCATCCTGGGCATGGCGATGCTGCTCGCGGCCCGGGTCGACGCGGGCGACCGGTCGTACCCCGACCACCGCACGGTCCTGCAGGCCCTGGGTCTCGCCGCCGTCCCGATGATGATCGTCATGCTGATGCCCGACCTCGGCTCGGTCATGGTCATGGTCATCATCGTGCTCGGCGTGCTGCTCGCCTCCGGCGCCTCCAACCGCTGGGTGTTCGGCCTGCTCGGCACCGGTGCGCTCGGCGCGATCGCGGTCTGGCAGCTGAAGATCCTCGACGAGTACCAGATCAACCGCTTCGCCGCCTTCGCCAACCCGGAGCTCGACCCGGCCGGCGTCGGCTACAACACCAACCAGGCCCGCATCGCCATCGGCTCCGGCGGCCTCTTCGGCACCGGCCTCGGCCAGGGCTCGCAGACCACCGGCCAGTTCGTTCCCGAACAGCAGACCGACTTCGTGTTCACGGTCGCGGGCGAGGAACTGGGCTTCGTGGGCGCCGGACTGATCCTGCTCCTGCTCGGCGTCGTTCTGTGGCGGGCCTGCCGCATCGCCCGCGAGACCACCGAGCTGTACGGCACGATCGTCGCCGCCGGCATCATCGCCTGGTTCGCCTTCCAGTCCTTCGAGAACATCGGCATGACCCTCGGCATCATGCCGGTCGCCGGTCTCCCCCTGCCCTTCGTGTCGTACGGCGGCTCGTCGATGTTCGCGGTGTGGGTGGCGGTGGGGCTGTTGCAGTCGATCAGGGTGCAGCGGCCGATGTCGGCGTAGGCGAGGGCCGGGAACGCGAGCTCCGATCATGCCCTGATGGCCGTCAGGTGGCTTGTCGGTGGCCTCCGGGTGACGTCCGGGTGGCGAGGAGATAGCGGCTGTTCCCGGCCAGGCCCTGCCATCCCGGGCGCGCAGCCACTAGATTCGGTTCATGGCGGACACGAAGCGCGAGATCGAGCGGAAGTACGAAGCCCCGGCCGCGGGCGAGCTTCCCGACCTGACGGGCGTCTCCGGCGTCTCGGGCGTCGTCGACAAGGGCGTCGCGGAACTCGACGCCACCTATTACGACACGGCCGACCAGCGGCTCGCCGCCGCCTCCCTCACGCTGCGCCGCCGCACCGGCGGCGACGACGCGGGCTGGCACCTCAAACTGCCGGTCGCCGAGGGCGTCCGCGACGAGATACACGCCCCGCTCTCCGACACCGTGCCCCGGTACCTGAGCGGCCTCGTGCGCTCCCGGGTGCGCGAGGCCGAGCTCGTCCCGGTCGTACGGCTGCGGTCGGCCCGCGACATCCGCCATCTCGTCGACGCCTCCGGCGCCCTGCTCGCCGAGGTCAGCGTCGACCGTGTCCGCGCGGAGCGGCTCAGCGGCGGCGTGGGCACCGCCGAATGGACCGAGATCGAGGTGGAGCTCGCCGACGACGGTGATCCGGCCTTTCTCGACAAGGTGGAGAAGAAGCTCCGCAAGGCGGGCCTGAACCGGTCGTCCTCGGCGTCCAAGCTGGCGCGGGCGCTGGACGAGACCGGCCCGAAGCGCAAGAAGAAGGCCACGGAGTCGGCCCCGGCCGCGGAGAGCGCCGGCGACCACGTCCTCGCCTATGTCCGCGCCCAGCGCGACGCGATCGTCGAGCTGGACCCCGCCGTCCGCCGCGACGCGTACGACTCCGTGCACAGCATGCGCGTCGCCACCCGTCGCATGCGCAGCACCTTCCGCTCGTACGGCGAGGTCCTGGACCGCACCGTCACCGACCCGATCGGTGACGAACTGAAGTGGCTGGCCGGTGAACTGGGCGTCGACCGCGACCAGGAAGTGCTCACCGAACGCCTGACGGCGGCGCTCGACGAACTGCCACGCACCGTGCTCGCGGGTCCCGTCCGCACCCGCCTGCGCACCTGGTCGACCGCCCGCAGCGGCGGCTCCCGGCGCCGCCTGATCGCCGTACTGGACGGGAAGCGCTACCTGGACCTGCTGGCGACGCTGGACGCGGTGGTAGCCGACCCACCGCTCCTGAAGGCGGCGTCGGCCGACCCGTCCAAGTCGCTCGCGAAGGCCGTACGGAAGGACTTCAAGAAGGTCTCCGACCTGATCGCGGAGGCGCTCGACCAGCCGCCCGGCGAGGACCGCAGCCTCGCGATGCACGAGGCGCGCAAGAAGGCCAAGCGCACCCGGTACGCGGCCGAGGCGGCCACCCCCGCGCTCGGCGATCCCGCCGCCGGCCTGGTCAAGTCCATGAAGTCGCTGCAGAGCCTGCTCGGCGACCACCAGGACTCCGTGATGGCCCGCGAGGCCCTGCGGGACCTGGCGACGCAGGCGCACGCGGCGGGGGAGAGCGCGTTCACGTACGGGGTGCTGTACGGGAGGGAGGAGCAGCGGGCGGCGGCGGACGAGGCGGAGCTGCCGGACGCCTGGGAGGCGATCGAAGGGCAGGGCGCGGTCTGACGGCTAGGGCCTGTCGTTTGGATCAGGTCGCGGGGGATCGACGATGCCTTGTCGGCGCAGATGCGCGTGCCAGACCCCGCGTCCGCGGCGTGATCCAAACGACAGGCCCTGGACGGGTGCGGGGGGCCTCTTCGGCCGCGTTAGGCTAGATGGTCACCCCTGTCAGCTCACGAAGGTTCGCGAGATGTCTGTCGAATCGGTCTTCCCGCAGCTCGAAGCTCTGCTCCCGCATGTGCAGAAGCCGATCCAGTACGTCGGCGGCGAGCTCAACTCCACGGTCAAGCCCTGGGACGCCTGTGACGTCCGCTGGGCGCTGATGTACCCCGACGCGTACGAGGTCGGGCTGCCCAACCAGGGCGTCATGATCCTCTACGAGGTACTGAACGAGCGCCCGGGCGTCCTCGCCGAGCGCACGTACAGCGTGTGGCCGGACCTGGAGGCGCTGATGCGCGAGCACCAGGTCCCCCAGTTCACGGTGGACAGCCACCGCCCGGTGCGTGAGTTCGACGTCTTCGGCCTGTCCTTCTCCACGGAGCTGGGCTACACCAACATGCTGACGGCGCTGGACCTGGCGGGCATCCCGCTGGAGTCCCGCGCGCGCACGATCGACGACCCGATCGTGCTGGCCGGCGGGCATGCCGCCTTCAACCCCGAGCCGATCGCCGACTTCATCGACGCGGCGATCATCGGCGACGGCGAGCAGGCTGTGCTCGACATGACCGAGATCATCCGCGCCTGGAAGGCGGAGGGCCGCCCGGGAGGCCGCGAGGAAGTCCTCTTCCGTCTCGCGAAGACGGGCTCGGTCTACATCCCCGCGTTCTACGACGTCGAGTACCTCCCCGACGGCCGTATCGCCCGCGTGGTCCCCAACAAGTCGGGCGTCCCGTGGCGCGTGTCCAAGCACACGGTCATGGACCTCGACGAGTGGCCGTACCCCAAGCAGCCCCTGGTCCCGCTCGCGGAGACCGTCCACGAGCGCATGTCGGTGGAGATCTTCCGCGGCTGTACGCGCGGCTGCCGCTTCTGCCAGGCGGGCATGATCACCCGCCCGGTCCGCGAGCGCTCCATCACGGGCATCGGCGAGATGGTGGAGAAGGGCCTGAAGGCGACGGGCTTCGAGGAGGTGGGCCTCCTCTCGCTGTCGAGCGCGGACCACAGCGAGATCGGCGACATCGCGAAGGGCCTGGCGGACCGGTACGAGGAGGACAAGATCGGCCTGTCCCTCCCCTCCACCCGCGTGGACGCCTTCAACGTCGACCTGGCCAACGAGCTGACCCGCAACGGCCGCCGCTCCGGTCTGACCTTCGCCCCCGAGGGCGGCAGCGAGCGCATGCGCAAGGTCATCAACAAGATGGTCTCGGAAGAGGACCTGATCCGCACGGTCTCCACGGCGTACGGCAACGGCTGGCGCCAGGTGAAGCTGTACTTCATGTGCGGCCTGCCCACGGAGACGGACGAGGACGTCCTGCAGATCGGCGACATGGCGGTCAACGTGATCGCCGAGGGCCGCAAGGTCTCCGGCCAGAACGACATCCGCTGCACGGTCTCGATCGGCGGCTTCGTCCCCAAGCCCCACACCCCCTTCCAGTGGGCGCCCCAGCTTTCCGCCGAGGAGACGGACGCCCGCCTCGAGAAGCTCCGCGACAAGATCCGCGGCGACAAGAAGTACGGCCGCTCCATCGGCTTCCGCTACCACGACGGCAAGCCCGGCATCGTCGAGGGCCTGCTCTCGCGCGGCGACCGCCGTATCGGTTCGGTCATCCGCGCGGTCTACGAGGACGGCGGCCGCTTCGACGGCTGGCGCGAGCACTTCTCGTACGACCGCTGGATGGCCTGCGCCGAGAAGACGCTGCCGGAGTTCGGGGTCGACGTCGACTGGTACACCACCCGCGAGCGCACCTACGAGGAAGTCCTCCCCTGGGACCACCTCGACTCCGGCCTCGACAAGGACTGGCTCTGGGAGGACTGGCAGGACGCCCTCGACGAGACGGAGGTCGAGGACTGCCGGTGGACGCCCTGCTTCGACTGTGGTGTTTGTCCGCAGATGGACACGAGTATCCAAATCGGCCCGACGGGCAAGAAGTTGCTGCCGCTGTCGGTGAAGCAGCCGACGGGGAGTGGGCACAGCCACTGAGTGTCGGCGGCAACCCGTTGTGGGGTGCCGCGAGGGGTGTCCGACGGGTCTGTTGTCGACCTGCCGGACACCCCTTTCTGTCGTGTGGGCGGGGCCGGTTGAGCCTCGGCCACCTTGGCGAGTGCGACTACCCTTCTGGCTCGCTCTCCACCACGGCGATGGCGAATCCGAGAGCCTCGGTGATGTTCGTGGCCGCGGCCATGACCTTGGCGGTGCCCACGACGGGTGCCACGGCGACCAGTACGTCCTGAATCTGCTCCACGGTCACGTTGTTCTCGATGGCGGGACCGATGTGGGCGACGTAGGAAACGGGCGGCGCATCCATGGCCGCGAGGGCGGCGATGCGCGTCAGGATGAGCGTGTCCAAAGGCAGCCCGCACCGCTCGATCGAGTCGAGAGTCATGGCGGCCAGGGTGTCAAGGACAGGAGTCTCGGATGATGCTGTCATAGGGCCATCTCCTGAATCGGGCCCCTTATTTCAGCGTAAGTGGTCCTCTGGCCTTGGGCATCAGGATCGTGGCCGTCTGCATCCAAGAGGCCCGCTGATGCGTCTATGTCGGTATGGACCTGGAAAAGCCGCCTGCCGAGCGACCCGTACCGCGGGCCGAAGGGTGCCTCACGGTCGCGATCCGGCTGCCCGTGCGGATCGTCGTGCTGGTGCTCGTCGTGCCCGTGCGCATGGTGTGGGACGCGCTGGTCGTCGGCGGGCGGTTCCTGCGGGACACCGTGCTGCGGCCGGTGGGGCGTGCGCTGGGGTGGGTGGCGTGGGCGCTGTTCGTCTGGCCGTGGGTGACGCTGTGGCGGTACGCCGTCGTGCCGGTCGGCAAGGGGCTCGGGTGGCTCGGGTACGTGCTGCTGGTCGTGCCCCTGGTGTGGCTGTACCGGAACCTGCTGACACCGGTCGGGCACGCCATCGCCTGGGCGGCGCGAGGAATCGGCGCCGGGCTCGGCTGGGTGTGCCGCGGCATCGGTGCCGGGCTCGGCTGGGTGTGCCGCGGCATCGGTGCCGGGCTCGGCTGGGTGTACGCGCGGCTGTTGGCGCCCCTCGGGCACGCGGTCGCCTGGCTGCTCAAGGGCGTCGGGATCGGGCTCGCGGTGGTCGGGATCGGGGTGTACAACGCCGTGGCCTGGCTGGTGAGGTATCTGATCGTCGTACCGGCGGTGTGGCTGTACGAGTGGATCCTCGCGCCCGTCGGACGGGCGATCGCGTGGGCGGCGCGCGGACTCGTGTGGCTCGTACGGATGATCTTCACCGGGATCGGTGCGGCGCTCTACTGGACGTTGCGCATCCTGCTCGTGCTGCCCGCGCTCGCCGTGTGGCGCTGGGTGCTGGTGCCGGTCGGGCGCGTCCTCGCCGTCATCGGGCGGGAGGTCGGCGGGGCGCTCGGGCACGCGTGGCGGGTGGCCGGGCACATCTCGCACACCGTCGGGCGGTTCCTCGGGCGACTCTTCCGGTGGATCTTCGTGGAGCCGGTGCGCTGGGTGTACCGGAGCCTGTTGACGCCCCTCGGGCATGTCGTACGGGACACCGTTCTGCGGCCCGCCGCCGAGGCCGCGCGCAGCGTGGGACGGGTGACGCGGCAGGCCCTGACCGCCGCCCGTGAGTCCGCGCGGCAGGCGCGTGCCGACGTCCGCCGGATGCTCTTCGGCGCGCCTCGCGAGCCACAGCCCGTGGCCCAGCGGGAACCGGGAGCCGCCGCGACACGTAGTCTTGGTAGCAGTAAGACCGCTCTCACGAAGGACTGAACGACACTGGGCAAGCGACAGCCCGAAGGCCCGCCGCCCGCACCCGCGGTGCAGCGCATCCGACTGCGCTACACCAAGCGCGGCCGCCTCCGGTTCACCAGCCACCGTGACTTCCAGCGCGCCTTCGAGCGTGCGCTGCGCCGCGCCGAGGTGCCGATGGCGTACTCGGCGGGGTTCACGCCGCATCCGAAGGTGTCGTACGCCAATGCCGCACCCACCGGCACGGGCAGTGAGGCGGAGTACCTGGAGATTGCGCTCACCGCGGCGCGTGACCCCGAGAAGCTGCGCGAGCTTCTCGACGAGTCGATGCCTGTAGGGCTCGACATCATCGAGGCGGTCGAGGCCCGGACGTCCGGGCTCGCCGACCGGCTCACCGCGTCCGTGTGGGAGCTGCGCCTCGACGGCGTGGCGCTCGAGGACGTGTCGCGCGCGGTCGACGCCTTCAAGTCGGCCGACACGGTGGAGGTCCAGCGCAGGACCAAGAACGGGATGCGCACCTTCGACGCCCGCAGTGCTGTAGCGAGCCTCGAGGCGCACAGTCCGCAGGCCGATAGGCCGACCGACCAGCCCTGTGCGATACTGCGGCTGGTTGTTCGGCACGTGACGCCTGCCGTACGACCCGACGACGTCCTGTCCGGTCTTCGCGCCGTGGCCGACCTGGCGCCGCCGGTCCCCGCAGCGGTGACCAGGCTGGCGCAGGGGCTGTTCGATGAAGAGACCGGCACGGTGACCGACCCGCTCGCGCCCGACCGCGAGGCAGTCACGGCCGCCCCAGCCGATCGCACAGGGGCCGCCGCATCTGCCGCCGCGAAGGCGTCGGCGTAGGTCCCGCGTAAGGACGGATGTCGTAGCGCCGCCCTCGTATCCGGGAGCCACCTGGGTCGGGCAGCGCACCGACCAGAAGACTTTCGCCAGGCCGTACGCACACATGGCGTACGGAACCGGTGGGACAGGACACAGAGAGCTCCCGTGCGGCGCCCGCGCCCCGGACGGCGGCACCGCGCATCGCGCGAGCCGCGGACGTCACCGGATCATCCGGACCAGGTGCGGCGCCCGGGAGCCTGACGGGAGATCCACCCGCATGCTCGAGTCAACCGAACCCGCTGAGCCCTCCAGGGGCTCCGAAGCCAACAACACCCCCAGCGACACCCTGCCGCCGCGGCGCCGCCGCCGCGCAGCGTCGCGCCCGGCGGGCCCGCCCACGGGCGCGGCCGAGAGCGTGGCTGAGACCACGGCTCCGGCCATACCGCCGGTGGCGTCCGCCGATCTCGCCGAAGCCACAGAGCTCGCCGAGGCCACAGAGGTCGTCGAGACCGTAGAAACCGAAGAGGCAGCGGTGGAGGCGGTGGCTGAGGCCGCCGTCGAGGACGCCGCTCCGCGTCGTGCGCGTCGTCGTGCCACGCGGCGGGTGTCCACGCCCGCCGGTGCGCCGGTGGCGGCCGAAGCGGCGGAGACCGTCGTGCCCGCGGCCGCGCCCGTCGAGGCCGGGGCTGAGGAGGACACTCCCGCTCCGTCCGTCGAGGAGGCCGCGCCCGCTGCCCGGCTGCGCCGCCGTGCGACCCGTCGCGCCTCCGCGCCGACCGGGGCCCCCAAGGCGGCCGCGGCGGCTGAGACCGTCGAGACGGCTGAGGTCGCGGAGGTTGCGGCGGTCGCTGAGGCCGCTGAGGTCACCAAGGCCGTCGAGGAGTCGGCGAGTGCCGTTGCCGAGCCCGCCGAGGAAGCCGCACCGCGCCGTACCGCCCGCCGTCGCGCCACCCGGCGCGTCTCCGCACCCGCCGGTGCGCCCGAGGGCGACACCGTCGACGAGCGTGTGGAGGCGCCCGTGACCAGCGAGAACAAGCCCCCTGTGCCTGCCGCGAGCCCCGAGAGTGAGACCGCCGAGGTCGCGCAGGCCGAGGAGGGCGCCCCGCGTCGCGCCACCCGCCGCCGTGCCACCCGTAAGGCCGCCGGCGGTTTCTCCGCCCCCGCGCCGAAGGAGACCGACGAGTCCGGGCGGCGTCCCGGGCGTCCGGCTGTCGCCGTGTTCCAGGCGCCCGTGTTCACCGAGCCGATGTTCCAGACCCCGGAGCGGGCCGCTGCCGCGGCTGCCGCCGAGGCGGCGGAGGTCGTCGAGGCTCCTGAGGTCGTCGAGGCCCCTGAGGCTGTCGAGGTCGTCGAGGAGGCGACCGGCGGGCGTCGGCGCCGTCGTCGCCGGGCCGTCGAGGAGGAGCAGCCCGCGGCTGTGACCGCGGAGGCCGTCGACGAGGTCGAGGAGCCCGAGGAGTCCGGCGAGGACGTCGTCGAGGGTGACGAGTCCGAGGAGGAGTCGGCCGGGTCGCGCCGTCGTCGCCGCCGTGGTGGCCGTCGTCGTCGCCGTGGTGAGTCCGCCGAGCTGGACGGCGAGTCCGGCGACGACGACTATGCCGCCGAGCAGGCCGCGCAGGATGCCGAGGACACCGCCGAGCAGGCCGAGGAGGACGCCGAGGAGGCGGACGAGGAGTCCGGTGGTTCCGGCTCCAGCAGCAGCCGTCGCAGGCGCCGCCGTCGGCGTCGCGCCGGTGACTCCGGCACCGACGTCGAGCCCGGCGACAACGACCCCGAGCGCACCGTCGTGAAGGTCCGCGAGCCCCGCAGCAGCAAGAAGGACGAGCGGCCCGGCGATGGCACGGACGAGGTGCAGTCCATCAAGGGCTCGACCCGCCTGGAGGCGAAGAAGCAGCGCCGTCGCGAGGGTCGCGAGCAGGGCCGTCGGCGCGTTCCGATCATCACCGAGGCCGAGTTCCTGGCCCGCCGTGAGGCCGTCGAGCGCGTGATGGTCGTCCGCCAGAGCGGCGAGCGCACCCAGATCGGCGTCCTCGAGGACAACGTGCTCGTCGAGCACTACGTCAACAAGGAACAGGCGACCTCGTACGTCGGCAATGTGTATCTCGGCAAGGTGCAGAACGTCCTGCCCTCGATGGAGGCCGCCTTCATCGACATCGGCAAGGGCCGCAACGCCGTGCTGTACGCCGGTGAGGTCAACTTCGAGGCGCTGGGCATGGCCAACGGGCCGCGCCGCATCGAGAGCGCGCTGAAGTCCGGCCAGTCGGTCCTCGTGCAGGTCACGAAGGACCCGATCGGTCACAAGGGCGCCCGCCTCACCAGCCAGGTGTCCCTCCCCGGCCGCTACCTGGTCTACGTGCCCGAGGGTTCGATGACCGGCATCAGCCGCAAGCTGCCCGACACCGAGCGCGCGCGTCTGAAGACCATCCTCAAGAAGATCGTCCCCGAGGACGCGGGCGTCATCGTGCGCACGGCAGCCGAGGGTGCGAGCGAGGACGAGCTGCGCCGTGACGTCGAGCGACTGCAGGCGCAGTGGGAGGACATCGAGAAGAAGGCGAAGAGCGGCGGCAGCTCCAACGCACCGTCGCTGCTGTACGGCGAGCCGGACATGACCGTCCGTGTCGTCCGCGACATCTTCAACGAGGACTTCTCCAAGGTCATCGTCAGCGGCGACGAGGCATGGGAGACCATCCACGGGTACGTCTCCCACGTCGCGCCCGACCTGACCGACCGCCTGTCGAAGTGGACCTCCGAGGTCGACGTCTTCGCGACGTACCGGATCGACGAGCAGCTGATGAAGGCGCTGGACCGCAAGGTCTGGCTGCCCAGCGGCGGCTCGCTGGTGATCGACAAGACCGAGGCCATGGTCGTGATCGACGTCAACACCGGCAAGTTCACCGGCCAGGGCGGCAACCTCGAAGAGACCGTGACCAGGAACAACCTGGAGGCGGCCGAGGAGATCGTGCGCCAGCTGCGGCTGCGCGACCTGGGCGGAATCGTCGTCGTCGACTTCATCGACATGGTCCTGGAGTCCAACCGGGACCTGGTGCTGCGGCGGATGCTCGAATGCCTGGGGCGTGACCGGACGAAGCACCAGGTCGCCGAGGTCACCTCGCTCGGCCTCGTGCAGATGACGCGCAAGCGCGTCGGACAGGGTCTGCTGGAGTCCTTCTCCGAGACCTGCGTCCACTGCAACGGCCGTGGCGTCATCGTGCACATGGAGCAGCCGACCTCCGTCGGAGGCGGCGGCAAGCGCAAGAAGCGCGGCCGGGGCGGCGTCGAGCTGGCCCCCGAGCACGAGCACGAGCTCGTGCACGAGGTCGAGGAGGAGCTGGAGACGGTCGAGAGCGAGGCCGAGGTGGCCGCCGAGGTCGCCGCGCCCGTGGCGCTCGCCGTGCCCGAGTTCGTACCGGACGAGGAGCTGTACAGCAGCGCTGCCGAGGCGGAGGCCGCGGCTTCCCGTGGCCGTTCGCGGCGCCGGGCGACCCGGCGGGCGTCGGCTCCGGCGGGTGCGCCGAGGACCGAGGAGCGGGCTCCCCGGGGCCGGCGTGAGGAGCGGGCGGAGCGGACTCTGCTGTCCCGTGAGGCCGCCGAGTCCGAGCCGGTCGCGGTCGAGGACCCGGTCGTCGAGGCGCCGGTTGTGCAGACGCCGGTCGTCGAGGCACCCGAGGCCGTGGCGGTCCCCGAGGCCGCCGTACAGCAGGAAGAGGCCGCTCCCAAGGGCCGTGCACGCCGTCGTGCGACGCGGAAGGTGTCGGCCCCGGCCGGTTCCCCGAAGGCGGCGGAGGAGGCCGTGGTGACGGTCACGGAGCCGGTCGCGGCGGTGCCCTCCGAGGCGGTCGTAGAGGTCGTCGAGGTCGTCGAGCCGAAGCCCGAGCCCGTGGCTGAGCCTGCCGCCGAGAGCGCCGCGCCGGCCCGTCCGCGGCGCCGTGCCGTCCGCAAGGCCACCGCGCCCACCGCGTCCGAGGAGGCGGCCGTCGTGGTCGTCCCGTCGGTCTCGGCGGAGCCGGTCGCCGAGACGGTGACCGACACGGTGACCGAGGTCGACGCCGAGGCTCCGGCCCCCGCCAAGAAGACGGCCGCGCGCAAGACGGCCACGGCGAAGAAGGCGACGGCCAAGAAGACGGCCGCCAAGAAGACCGCGGCCAAGAAGACGGTCGCCAAGAAGGCCACGGCCAAGACCACGGCGAAGAAGGCGACCGCGAAGAAGACGGCTGCCAAGTCGACGGCGAAGAAGACCGCGGCGGCGGAGCAGGCTCAGTCCACCGTCTCGGTCTCGGCCGAGGACTGATCGGCTGATCCCCTTACCGCACAAGGCAGTTGGCGGCCCGCCCGGTTCTCGCCGGGCGATGGCGAGTGAGGGAGCGGGGCCCGGTTTGACCCCTCAAGCCGGGCCCCGTAACCTTGACCGTCGGCGTGTCGACTGACCCGCCACGTCCCCGTAAACCTCATCCTCCCGGGCCAGGCACGGCCGGGAGAGGCCGCCCGCGTTCATATGCGTGGCGGCTGGACTGCGGGGGTGCCGTTCCCGAGCGAGAGAGTGAGATCCGCGTGTACGCCATCGTGCGCAGCGGTGGCCGCCAGCACAAGGTTGCTGTCGGCGACATCGTTGAGGTTGACAAGATTTCCACTGCCAAGGTTGGCGACACGGTCGAGCTCTCGACCCTGCTCGTTGTCGACGGCGAAGCCGTGACGAGCGACCCGTGGGTCCTGGCCGGCATCAAGGTCCAGGCCGAGGTCGTGGATCACCACAAGGGTGTGAAGATCGACATCCTTCGCTACAAGAACAAGACCGGCTACCGCCGTCGTCAGGGCCACCGCCAGCAGTACACGGCGATCAAGGTCACTGAGATCCCCGCGGCTGCGAAGTAAGGGACTGAGGAGAGATGGCACACAAGAAGGGCGCATCGTCCACTCGGAACGGTCGCGACTCCAATGCTCAGCGGCTCGGCGTGAAGCGCTTCGGCGGTCAGGTCGTCAACGCCGGTGAGATCCTGGTCCGCCAGCGCGGCACGCACTTCCACCCGGGCAACGGCGTCGGCCGTGGCAAGGACGACACGCTGTTCGCCCTTGACGCCGGTGCGGTGGAGTTCGGTACCCACCGTGGCCGCAAGGTCGTGAACATCGTTCCGGTCGCCTGACCGGTTCTTTCGCGAGGCGGACCTCACTTCCCGGTCGGGAAGTGGGTCCGCCTTTCGTTTGTTACCCAAGAGACATTCCGTACAAGAGACCCCCCGTACGAGAGACATTCCGTACGCGCTGAAAAGTAACCCAAGTGCTGGAGGCACCCCACATGACCACCTTCGTGGACCGCGTCGAGCTGCACGTCGCCGCGGGTAGCGGAGGCCACGGCTGTGCCTCCGTTCACCGGGAGAAGTTCAAGCCGCTCGGCGGCCCGGACGGCGGCAACGGCGGCCGTGGCGGTGACGTGATGCTGGTAGTCGACCAGTCCGTGACCACGCTGCTCGACTACCACCACTCCCCGCACCGCAAGGCGACCAACGGCAAGCCCGGCGAGGGCGGCAACCGGTCCGGCAAGGACGGGCAGGACCTGATCCTGCCGGTGCCGGACGGCACGGTCGTACTCGACAAGGCGGGCAACGTCCTCGCGGACCTCGTCGGCCACGGCACGTCGTACGTCGCCGCGCAGGGCGGTCGTGGCGGCCTCGGCAACGCGGCGCTGGCCTCGGCCCGCCGCAAGGCGCCCGGCTTCGCGCTGCTCGGGGTGCCCGGGGATCTCCAGGACATCGTCCTGGAGCTGAAGACCGTCGCGGACGTGGCCCTCGTCGGCTACCCGAGCGCGGGTAAGTCCTCGCTGATCTCGGTCCTGTCCGCCGCCAAGCCGAAGATCGCGGACTACCCGTTCACGACCCTCGTCCCCAACCTGGGCGTGGTGACGGCGGGCGAGACGGTCTACACGATCGCCGACGTGCCCGGACTCATCCCCGGCGCCAGCCAGGGCAAGGGCCTCGGCCTTGAATTCCTCCGCCACGTCGAGCGGTGCAGCGTGCTCGTCCATGTCCTGGACACGGCGACCCTGGAGTCCGATCGCGATCCGGTCACCGACCTCGACATCATCGAGGAGGAGCTGAAGCAGTACGGCGGCCTCGGCAACCGCCCGCGCATGGTCGTCCTGAACAAGATCGACGTACCCGATGGCAAGGACCTCGCCGAGATGGTCCGCCCGGACCTGGAGGCTCGCGGCTACCGCGTCTTCGAGGTGTCGGCGGTCGCGCACATGGGCCTCAAGGAGCTGTCCTTCGCCCTCGCCGAGCTGATCGGGAAGGCGCGTGCCGCCAAGCCCAAGGAGGAGGCGACCCGGATCGTCATCCGCCCGAAGGCGGTCGACGACGCGGGCTTCACCGTGGTCCAGGAGGAGGACGGCCTCTTCCGGGTGCGCGGTGAGAAGCCCGAGCGCTGGGTCCGCCAGACCGACTTCAGCAACGACGAGGCCGTCGGCTACCTCGCCGACCGCCTCAACCGCCTCGGCGTCGAGGCGGAGCTGATGAAGGCGGGCGCCCGCTCGGGCGACGGCGTTGCCATCGGGCCCGAGGAGAACGCGGTCGTCTTCGACTGGGAGCCGACGGTGATGGCTGGTGCGGAGATGCTGGGGCGGCGTGGTGAGGACCACCGGTTCGACGCGCCGCGGCCTGCCACGCAGCGTCGCCGGGACAAGCAGGCGGAGCGGGACGAGTCGGAGAAGGAGTACGACGACTTCGAGCCGTTCTAGGGGCGGCTCGGGCGTCCAGGGCCGGCTGGGGGTTGAGGGGTTTCGCGCCCCCGCAGCCCCTACCCGTCCCGTCCCCGGGGGCTCCGCCCCCGGACCCCCGCCAGGGGCGCTGCTGCGCCCCCCCCGGACCTCCGCTCGGGGCGGTGCGCCCCTGGACCCCCGCTCGGGGCGCTGCGCCCCCCGGACCCCGCCTTCGCCCGAAAGGCTCGTCCTTAAACGCCGGACGGGCTGGGTGGCCCCGTACTGAAAGAACGTCAGGCCCGCCGCGGTGCAGGGATTTTCCCCGCACCGCGGCGGGTCTCTTTTTGCTCGCTCAGTTGTCATGTTCGTGATGGACCCCGTTCAGCGAGCGGGCCGTTGCGCCGTGTGAGCTTCCCGGTGTTCAAGGGGCCACCGACGCAAGGGAGTTCACCGATGTCCGGAGCTGTCTCACGCGATCGTCGCCGCTTTCTGACCGCCAGTGCCGGGGTGCTGGGTGCCGCGGCCACCACGCAGCTGTGGCTGCCTGCCACCGCGGGAGCCGCCGAAACACCCCTGCCTGACGGTGTGTTCGCGCTCGGTGTCGCCTCCGGCGATCCGCTGCCGGGCGCCGTCGTGCTGTGGACCAGGCT
This sequence comes from Streptomyces sp. SD15, assembly GCF_054462255.1. Classification (NCBI taxonomy): domain Bacteria; kingdom Bacillati; phylum Actinomycetota; class Actinomycetes; order Kitasatosporales; family Streptomycetaceae; genus Streptomyces; species Streptomyces sp. SD15. The sequence goes on from NZ_JBTLMO010000011.1 coordinate 35,910, forward strand.
CGCCCCCGACCCACTCAACGGCGGCGGTATGCCCGACCGCGCGGTGCCGGTGGAATGGGAGCTCGCCGAGGACAGCCGGTTCAGGAAGCGGGTGCGGCGGGGTGTCGCGCAGGCGTTGCCCGAGTACGGGCACAGCGTTCACGTCGACGTACGCGGACTGCGCCCGGACCGCGCCTACTGGTACCGCTTCCGCACCTCCGGACAGCTCTCGCCGACCGGCCGCACCCGCACCGCGCCCCACCCGCGCAGCTCGGGCGGCACGCTCCGCGTGGCCCTCGCCTCCTGCCAGAACTGGCAGAACGGCTACTTCACGCCGTACGCCGACATGCGCGACCAGGATCCGGACGTCGTCGTCTTCGTCGGCGACTACATCTACGAGACCAGGCCGTCGGCCACGGCCATCCGTACGCACGAGGGCAGCAACGAGCCGTACACCCTCGTCCAGTACCGCAACCGCTACGCGCAGTACCGCACCGATCCGCACCTCGCGGCGATGCACGCGGCCGCGCCCTGGGTGGTCACCTTCGACGACCACGAGGTCGACAACGACTTCGCGGGCGACATCCCGCAGGACCCGGCCAGTCAGTCGCACGACGCCTTCGTGGCCCGGCTGACCGCCGCCTACCAGGCGTACTACGAGCACATGCCGGTCCGGGCGAGCGCGATCCCGAACGGGCCGCACATCCAGATGTACCGGCGGCTCGACTTCGGCCGGCTGGCCCGCCTCAACGTCCTGGACACCCGGCAGTACCGCAGCGACCAGGCGACCAGCCAGGCGGGCGCCGCGAACCCCGCGCTCACCATGCTCGGCGCCGAGCAGAAGGAGTGGCTGCTCGACGGCCTGCACGGGTCGCCGACCCGCTGGAACCTGATCGCCTCGCAGATCATGATGGCCGAGACGGATCTCCAGGTCGGCGAGGGCAAGCTCTGGTACTACGACGCCTGGGACGGCTACCAGGTCGAACGCAACGCCCTCATGGGGGAGTTCGCGAGCATCCGCAACCCCGTCGTGCTGACCGGCGACCGCCACCTCAGCATGATCAGCGACCTCAAGAAGGACTTCGCCGACCCGGACTCCGACGTCGTCGGCGCCGAGTTCGTCGGGACCTCCATCTCCAGCGGCGGCGACCAGGACCAGGCGGCCTTCCACAAGGACTGGGACCCGCGGATGGCGGACAACCCGCACTGGAAGTTCATCGACGCCCATCGCGGCTACCACCTCTTCGACATCCGGCGCGACGGCATCGACGCCCAGGTGCGCGTCCCGGAGACCGTCCTGAAGCCCGACGCCGCCTCCAGCACGCTGGCCCGGCTGCGGGTCGAGGCGGGGGCGCCGGGAGTGCGACTGGTCTGATCACCCGGGACCAACTGGGGGAGCTCTGGAGCTCATATGAGTCCCAGAGCACTCTCAGTTAATACTCAGGTAAGAGATTTAACCTCCCTTGACCATGGAGACCGACTGTACGACTCATGACGCGGCAGCCACCGGGACGGAAACAGAAGCCGTCCAGGAAGTGGCGCAAACCGTCGCGAAGGGTGCCCCCGGCGCCCTCCTCGTAGGCACCCGGCTGTTGCACATCGGCCCGCACAAAACCGGGACCACGTCGATCCAGGGCGCGCTGTTCGCGGCGAAGGAGGCGATGGCCGGGCACGGCGTCGACTTCCCGGCACGCAGCAGGCATCCCATGGAGGCGGCCCTCGGCGTCTGCGCCCGGCCCGGCATGATGGGCGACACCAGGCCCACCGAGGGCCACTGGAAGCGGCTCGTGGACGCGGTGCACGCGACCGGCAAGCGCACCTCGGTGGTCAGCAGCGAGTTCTTCGCCGACGCGCCCGACGACGAGACCATCGCCCGGATCGTCGACGACCTCGGCCGGGACCGGGTGCACGTCCTGGTCACCCTCCGCCCGCTGGCGAAGATCATGCCCTCGCAGTGGCAGCAGTACGTGCAGAACGGTCTGCGCATGGGCTACGAGGACTGGCTGACGCACATGCTGCGCAAGGCCCCCTACGAGAAGCCCAACCCGAGCTTCTGGCGCCGCCACCGCCACGACCGGCTGGTGGAGCGCTGGGTGCGGGTGGTCGGCGCCGAGAACGTCACCGTCGTCGTGGTCGACGACAGCGACCGCGGCGGCCTCATGCGCACCTTCGAATCCCTCCTCGGTCTGCCGGACGGTCTCCTGGTGCCGGTTCCGGACACGGCGAATCGCTCACTCACCCTCGCCGAGACCGAAATGCTGCGAAAGCTCAATATGGAGTTCCGCGGCAATGGGCTGCCCGACGAGGTGTATTCCAAGCTGGTGCGCAATGGCGCGGTCATGCATATGAAGAACGCCTGTCGTCCCGCGGCGGACGACGCGCGGATCCACACGCCGATGTGGGCGCTGGAGGCGGCCGCGGGCATCGGCGCGGAGATGGCCGAGCGGATCGGCACCATGGGCGTACGGGTACTCGGCGACCCCGCGCTGCTGTCCGCCGTACCCGTCGCGGGCGGTGCCGAGGGGACGGCGGCCCCGCGGATCGATCCCGAGGTGGCGGCCCAGGCGCTGTACGGGGCGCTCGCCGTGGCGGCCGCGACTCCCGCCGTGCGCGCCGCCGCTGTCCGCTCGGTTCACCAGACCCCGTCCAAGGAACTCGTCCGGGTGCTCGGCCACCGGGTCCTCAAGCGGCTGAAGCGCGAGTAGCGGAAGTAGTAAGTAACGGACGGGCCTCGCTTCCGCTGTGGAGGCGAGGAGAAAACGTACAAAAACCGTGTGGAGTTACTCACAGCAAATCCGGACAATTCGGTCGTGATCCGGTCCGGATTCCTGGGGGTCGCCTGCGTGCAAGGTGAATAGTGGGTTGCGCGCACATATGCAGCAGAGGGCGCTCACCTTGCACCTCGGTAACCGTAAGTGGGAGCATTCCAAGGTTCCCTGTCGCCCCAAGGTAGGTCACCTGTGTCTGAGCACTTTGCCAAGCCCCGTACCACCGCAGTGATCCTGGCCGGGGGTACCGGTCAGCGCGTGGGTCTGTCGATTCCGAAGCAGCTGCTGAAGATCGCCGGCAAGGCGGTCATCGAACACACGCTGACCACCTTCGAGCAGGCCGAATCCATCGACGACATCATTGTGCTGATGGCCCCCGGTTATGTGCCGGACGTCGAGAAGATCGTCGCCAAGGCGGGCTTCACCAAGGTGTCCCGGGTCATCGAGGGCGGCTCGACACGGAACGAGACCACCGAGCGCGCCATCGCCGCCCTCGGTGAGGGCCTGGCCGAGGGCGAGGACGCCAACGTCCTCTTCCACGACGCCGTACGCCCCCTGCTGTCGGAGCGCGTGATCGACGACTGCGTGACGGCGCTCGAGCGCTACCAGGCCGTCGACGTCGCCATCCCGTCCGCGGACACGATCATCGTGACCCGCACCCACGGCGAGGACGGGGAGTTCATCACCGAGATCCCGGACCGCTCCCGGCTGCGCCGCGGCCAGACGCCCCAGGCGTTCAAGCTGTCCACGATCCGCCGGGCGTACGAGGTCGCGGCCGGCGACCCCAACTTCCAGGCCACCGACGACTGCTCGGTCGTACTCAAGTACCTGCCGGACGTGCCGATCCACGTCGTCGCGGGCGACGAGTACAACATGAAGGTCACCCAGCCCGTCGACGTCTTCATCGCCGACAAGCTCTTCCAGCTCGCCTCCACCGCCGCGCCCGAGCAGGCCGACGAGGCCGCCTACCGCGAGCTGCTCACCGGCAAGACCGTGGTGGTCTTCGGCGGTTCGTACGGCATCGGCAAGGACATCGCCGAACTCGCCGAGGGGTACGGCGCGAAGACCTACGCGCTGGGCCGCTCGACCACCGGGACCCACGTCGAGAACCCGGAGGAGGTCGACGACGCGCTGTCCACGGCGTACGCCGAGACCGGGCGCATCGACTACGTCATCAACACCGCGGGCGTGCTGCGCATAGGCAAGCTCGCGGAGACCGACAACGCGACCATCGAGGAAGCGCTCAAGGTCAACTACCTGGCCCCGGTGCAGATCGCCCGCTCCGCGTACAAGTACCTGGCCGAGACCAAGGGCCAGTTGCTGCTCTACACCTCCAGCAGCTACACCCGCGGCCGCGCCGAGTACAGCCTCTACTCCTCCACCAAGGCCGCCATGGTGAACCTCACCCAGGCCCTGTCCGACGAGTGGGCCGGCGACGGCATCCGCGTCAACTGCATCAACCCGGAGCGCACGGCGACCCCGATGCGCACCAAGGCCTTCGGTCAGGAGCCCTCGGGTTCGCTGCTGTCCTCCGAGGCCGTGGCGCGCACCTCGCTCGACGTCCTCCTCTCCGAGCTCACCGGTCACGTCATCGACGTCCGCCAGCAGGACCCGACGGCCGGCGCGGGCCGGGCCTCCGGCTTCGAGGCGGCCCTGGCCAGCGTCCTGGACCGTCAGGACGGCGTGGCATAATTACATCAATTAGCTTCCGGTAATTCAGGCCTTTGTGGCTGCGTGTTTGTCGCGCATTCACGGAGGCCTGAATCCGTACATACCTTTTCTGCACCTTCTGCGCTTTACACGCTTTCTGCGTCAAGGTTATTTTCTGTACCAAACCGGCACTCCCTCAAGAGCAGGTTTCTCCGTGATTTCCACCGCTATACGCGTTGCCCGGGTGGGCAGTGGGGCCGAGCTGGCCGCGGCGGCCCTCATGATGCTGGGCTTCCCCTGCCTGATGCTGGCCGCGCTCCTCCCGAGCGTCGGCGCCTTCGCCGCCGCGGCCGCCGTGACGTACCTGGCGGACCACTATCTGCACCGGCGTGGCAGCTATCTGATCAACCGCCTCAGCAAGGTGCGTGCCGGTCTGTCCATCAGGTTCCTCGTACGGCAGCTGCTGCTCGTGCTGCTCCTGGCGCGGCTCGACCTGTCCGACAGCGTGGTCTTCTACGCGGCGATCGCGTGCTTCCTGGCCTTCTACGGTTTCCAGGCCCCGCACAGCGCGCTGGTCGCGATGATCCGCTCGCGCCGCAGAATGCCCGTCGCCACCCGCAACGTCGACCTGGCCTCGCGCATCCGCATCCCCGACGCGCCGCCGCGCGGCCTGCTCAACCGGGCCGCCGAGAAGATGCTCCACCTCGACCTGGTGGCCGTCGCCGGCGTGCTGGTCACCGGGGCCACCGACTCCGACGTGTACGGCTTCGCGGGCATCGCGGTCACCCTGGCGCTGGCGTTCGTCTACGTCATCGCGCTCGTCCCGTACGTCCGCGGCAAGAAGACCCCGCCGAACGTGGAACTCGTGCTGGAGTCCGTCGACGACTGGCTGCGCGAGTACCGCCCGGAGACCGTGCTGTACTTCTCCGGCTCCAAGGACTCGGCTTACCAGGTCAACATGTGGCTGGAGACGATGGAGCAGCTGGACACCCGGCCGCTGATCATCCTCCGCGAGCGGGCCATCCTGGAGCGCATGGCACCCACCACCGTGCCGGTCATCTGTGTGCCCGGAGGGGTGCACCTGATGAACATGGACCTGTCCACGGTGCGCGTCGCGCTGTACGCGGCGAACGTCGGCAAGAACATCCACATGCTGCGCGTTCCGACCATGAAGCACGTCTTCATCGGCCACGGCGACAGCGACAAGCTCGCCAGCGTGAATCCGTTCAGCAAGGCGTACGACGAGGTGTGGACCGCGGGCCGGGCCGGCCGTGACCGCTACGCCATCGCCGACGTCGGCGTCCGCGACGGCGACATCGTCGAGGTCGGCCGCCCGCAGCTCGCCCCGATCCAGACCTGGCGCGGCGCGCCCGAGGGGCGCATGCCGACGGTCCTCTACGCCCCCACCTGGGAGGGCTGGGACGACAACCCGGGCAACACCTCGATCCTGCTCGCGGGCGCGAACATCGTGCACGCGCTGCTGACGGCCGAGCAGCCCGTCCGCGTTCTCTACAAGCCCCACCCCTTCACCGGCACCCGCAGCCCGCAGGCCAAGGCCGCGCACCAGAAGATCGTCGCGCTGGTCGAGAAGGCGGCCGCCGAGCGCGCCGCCGACCCGAGCTTCACCGCCGACGCGGCGGACCGGAGCGCGGCCAAGGCCGAACTCGCCCGCATCGAGGCCCGCATCGCGGAGCTGACCGGCGTCGCCGAGAAGGGCGACGAGGCCGAGGCCACCCGCGACGGCCTCGTCGACACGGCGGCGCACGCCGAGGTCGCCCGGCTGCGCGCCGAGTGGAACGACGCCTACTGGCGTTCCTTCGGCAGCTGGGAACACCGCGTCATCACGGGCGCCGAGCCGCGCCTGTACGACTGCTTCAACGTCTCCGACGCCATGGTCTCGGACATCTCCAGCGTGGTCTCCGACTTCATCGCGAGCGGCAAGCCGTACGCGGTCACGGACTCCGCGGAGCTGGGCGTCGAGGAGTTCAAGCGGCAGAACACCGCGGTGCGCGCCGCCGTGATCCTCTCCAACTCGGCGAGCGAGCTGGGCGAGCTGCTCGCCCAGGTCACCGACCCGGCGGGCGACGCGCTGGCCGCCGACCGCCGGGAGCTGAAGGAGTACCTGCTCGGTCCCGACGAGCCGGCGTCGATCGACCAGTTCAACGCCGCGGTGCGGGACCTGGCGAAGAAGTCCCGGGCGCGCAACCACGGCCAGGAGACCGGCACTTCGGCCGCCGCCGTGGAACTGGCGAACGCGCTCCCCGCTCAGCGGGTGGGCACGGCCGACACGACGGACGGTGCCGCGGTCAAGGGCTGATCAACTCCGCCCGACCCGCGACAGGGCCCGGCCCCGAGGAACATCCTCGGGGCCGGGCCCTTTTCGCTGTGAGCAAACCAGCCCCTTTCTGTGAAATGCGCCACAGGGAGGGCGGCGTCAGGCAACCTGATAGTGCGCCCAACCGTCTTATAGGTAGCCCTTGAGGTGAAACGGGGGAAATATTCGGATGACACTGGAGAAACGTGACCGTGACGCAGCCTGATGTGAGCGTGATCATCGGGGCGTACGAGGCCATGCCCTACCTGGTCAAGTGCCTGGAGTCGGTGGACGCGCAGACGCTCGATCCCGCCCGTATCGAGGTCGTCGCCGTCGACGACGGGTCGACGGACGGCACAGGGGAGTACCTCGAAGAGTTCGCGCAGCGTGCGGCCATGACCGTCACGGTGATCCGGCAGGCCAACTCGGGCGGCCCCAGCGGCCCGCGCAACGTCGGCCTCGACAAGGCCCGCGGACGCTACGTCTTCTTCCTGGACGCCGACGACTACTTCGGCCCCGAGGCCCTCGAGCGCATGGTCGCCATGGCCGACGCGCAGGGTACGGACGTGGTACTCGGCAAGGTCATCGGGGTCAACCGCAACGCCCCCAAGTCGATGTGGGGCAAGAACCAGCCCCGTACCGACGTCTTCTCCTCGCAGATCAAGTTCACGCTCAGCGCACAGAAGCTCTTCCGGCGCGAGCTGCTCACGCGGCACGGCATGCACTTCGACGAGTCGCTGAAGACCGGCGAGGACGCCCTCTTCACCATGGAGGCCTACCTCCGCGCCGACGGCGTCTCCGTGGTCGCCGACTACGACTGCTACCACCTGGTCGGTCGTGAGGACGGCAAGCACGTGACGAAGAGCGGCAGTTACACGCTGCGCTTCGACTCGGCCCGCGCCCTGATGGGCCTGATCGCCGAGCACGTGCCCGCGGGTACGCGCCGCGACGCCCTGATGGTCCGCCCCTTCCTCGTCACCCTGCTCCCGCAGTTCGGCCCCGTCTTCCTGAAGGACAGCGACGAGGTCAGGCGCAACAAGCTCGAGCTGGCCAAGCCGCTGATCGACGCGCACTGGACCGAGGGCGTCGCGGGCCGCCTCAAGGTCAACGAGCGGCTCCGGGTGAACCTGGCCGGTCACGGCCGGGCCGATCTGCTCGTCGACGTCCTGGAGTTCATCAAGAAGAAGAAGGCGCCCACGCTCCACGTGGACGCCCGCAGCCGCAAGGCCTACCTCGCCTACCCGCACTTCCGCGACCGGGAAGCGGGCATTCCGGACAGCTGGTTCATCCCCACCTCCCGCGAGACGGTCACCATCGAGAGCTTCCACTTCGCGCCCGGCAGCCACTTCCCCGGCATGCGCACCGCGCGCCGCGTGGCCCGCAAGGTGCTGGGGCCGCGGCGCCCGGGGTGAACGGGAACGCCCGCTTCCTGCGCCCAAGAGGCGCACGGAGCGGGCGTTTCACGAGGTGAGCACGCGCTGAGGGGCGAGCACACGCTGATGGGATGGTGCTACTGGCGCCCCGACTGCAGTGCCTTGCGCAGCGGGCGTCCCACCACGCGGCGTGCCATGCGGTAGACGGAACGCGGCGGCACGGCCGTCACCGCGGGCTTCGCCGCCTTTGCGGACTTCGCGGACTTCCGGGCCCGATCGAGCTCGCGCTTCAACTTCGCGTTGTCCGTGGACAGTTCGGTGATACGGGTCTGGAGCCAGCCGAACCGAGTGGTGAGCGCGGCGACATCGGCATCGTTCCACGGGCGGACGCCGGCCGGGAAGGTGAGCGAGCGGAGGCGCGCCTCGTGGGCGGCGCCCCCGTCCCCGTGCGTGAACGTGTTCTGCAGGCCGTTGCGGTCCAGGAACCCGGTGAAGCGTTCGAAGCGCTCCTGGTGACCGCCCGTCAGCGCGCCGAAGTCCGCGTCCGCGAACAGCTCGGCCGGATCGAGATCCTCGGGCAGTGAGTTGATGGTGCGGTGCGGGATGCCGAAGTAGCGGCACAGCTCCAGGGTGCGCGAGTCGGCACACAGCACGGTCGCGGGCGTACCCGCCAGCAGCGCCGCGATGTTGCCGTGGATGCGGGAACCGAAGGAGAAGTCGAAGTCCCGCAGGTCGTCGATCCAGGTGAGGGGGTCGATGTAGACGCGGACCTTGTCCTCGCCGTACATCGGGTGGTCCGGGTGCGTGGGCATCGCGGTGACGGAACCGTTCGGATCCGACAGGTCGCGCCAGTGCAGCTGACGGGCGTCACTGAGGTTCTGGCCGATGAAGCGCAGGTGCGGGTAGCGGGCGTGCGTTCGGCGGATGACCCGGTCGAGACCCTGGGACTTCACCGCGCTGTGCGACCCGTTGATCGCGATCCGGGACTCGGGGCCGAGCGCGTCCACCCGCTTGCGGACGTCGAGATCCTTGCCGTACATGAACATCGACGGGCAGCCGATGACCTCGACATCGCTGAAGCCCATGTCCTTCAGGTACCGCTCGGTGAACTCGCCGCGCACGCCGATGGACGCGCTGCGCTCCAGCACCGCGCCGACGAACTCCCGGACGGCCGGCTCCATGGGCTTCAGCCGCGCCGGGTTGTAGTCCAGTCCGGTCTGCGCGCCGACCCCCGGCACGATCACGGGGATCTTCAACTTGCTGATGAGCTGGGTCAGCCGCCTGAGCTGGGGCTCGAACGACGGCCGGAACGCGTTGGCCAGCGGAATGACGAAGGCGTCGAACTCCTCGTTGATCCGGCCCGCGGCGGAGACGTCGGTGCGGATGCCGTTCGACACGACCTCGGTGGTCGGCGTCTCGAGAATCTTGTGCGCGGCGTCGCTGAAGATCAGGTTGCCGGCGTTGGTGGCGATGACGTCCTGGTGGAGAGCCTGCTCCACAGGGACGACGTCGTACGGGCTTTTCCCTGATCTCAGGAGTATGCGCTTCACGGGATGAACAATAGATGCCACGGCGTTCAACTTATATTTGCATGCTCTTTATTTCATATGAGGAACCTGTACAACCTTTCCGGCATGCGCAAGACGTGAGCGAGCGGTTACGTGGAGGCGTCCGCCTGCTGGACCGACGGGCGTCGTGCCGCCTCCTTCGCGTAGATTGCCGGGCGGGACAGCCGGACCGACGCGAGGGGACACACCGCAGGTGGCAGGGCAGGCGGCAGAGGCACGGCGGGCTGTGGCGCAGGCCCACAGGATCGTCGTCAAGGTGGGTTCCTCGTCACTGACCACGGCCGCGGGCGGCCTGGACGCGGACCGCGTCGATGCCCTCGTCGACGGCCTGGCCAAGCACCGCAGCGGTGGCGAGAGAGAGATCGTCCTCGTCTCCTCCGGTGCCATCGCGGCCGGGCTCGCCCCCCTCGGGCTGCGCCGCCGCCCCAAGGACCTCGCCCGGCAGCAGGCCGCCGCGAGCGTCGGCCAGGGCCTCCTGGTCGCCCGCTACACCGCCTCCTTCGCCCGCTACGGCATCCGCGTCGGACAGGTACTCCTCACCTCCGACGACACCAGCCGCCGCGCCCATCACCGCAATGCCTCCCGCACCCTCGACAAGCTCCTCGCGATGGGCGCCCTGCCGGTCGTCAACGAGAACGACACGGTCGCCACGGACGAGATCCGCTTCGGCGACAACGACCGTCTCGCCGCGCTCGTAGCCCATCTCGTACGCGCCGACCTGCTGGTCCTCCTCTCCGACGTGGACGGCGTGTACGACGGCGACCCCGGCAGGCCCGGTACCTCGCGGATAGCGGAAGTGCAAGCGCCCGCCGATCTCGACGGCATCGACATCGGCAGCGCGGGCAAGGCCGGCGTCGGCACCGGCGGCATGGTCACCAAGGTCGAGGCGGCCCGGATCGCCGCCGCGGCCGGCATTCCCGTCGTGCTGACCAGCGCCGTCCACGCCGACGACGCCCTCGGGGGCAGGGACACGGGCACGTACTTCCACCCCACCGGCAAGCGCTCGGCCGACCGGCTGCTGTGGCTGCAGCACGCCTCGACGCCGCAGGGCGCGCTCACGCTGGACGACGGGGCCGTGCGCGCGGTCGTCGACCGGCGCACGTCGCTGCTGCCGGCGGGCATCGCGGCCGTCGAGGGCGACTTCACCGCGGGCGACCCCGTGGAACTGCGCGACAGCGCCGGCCGGGCGGTCGCGCGGGGCCTGGTGAACTTCGACGCCAAGGAGATCCCGCAGCTCATCGGCCGCTCGACCCGCGAGCTGGCCCGCGAGCTGGGCCCCGCGTACGAACGCGAGGTCATCCACCGGGACGACCTCGTGATCCTGCATCCATAAGGCCACTGCCGGAGACCACGGGCAGGCTGTTCCGGGGAGCCTTGCCGGGCTGTTCCGGAGACCACCGCCGGGCTGCTCCCGAGGCCGCTGTCGGCCCGGGGGCGCTCGCAGCCCCCTGGAGCTGTCCGCTGCGCCCGTAAACGGCCGATTCCCCTGCCCCCGCCGGGGGACGTTCCGTAAAACCGCCACGCGGAGGCTCACCACCTGCTCAACTTTGTTGCAGGGAGACCCCGAGATTCCGTACGACCATTGCGAAAAGGAGGCCGTCGTGAGACGAGTGCGCCCTGGGGCGGCGGCGTCCCGCGGTGGTGCCTCCCCCACCCTCGGCTCCGCTCGAGCGGGCGAGGAACGGGCCCTGACCAGCGTCGCGGCCGGCGACACCTACGAGGGCGGGGAGCCGGTGGAGCAGCCCCGGCTGTGGCACGTCACGCTCAGCGTCTCGGGTGACGAGGCCCCGCTGAAGGAGGTCCGGCGTGCCCTCGAACAGCTGGCCCACGACCACCCCTTCCTGCTGACCAGCCGGTACGCCAACGATCACGCGGAGATCCGCTACTGGGAAGAGGCCCGTGACCTGCACGACGCCGCGGCCGTCGCGCTGCGCCTGTGGGGTGAGCACCGACAGACCGCCAAGCTCCCGCCCTGGGAGATCGTCGGCCTGGAGGTCATCGACCGCGGGACCTACCACCAGCGGATCGCGGAGGGCTACGGACCGCTGCCGGCGACTCCCGTAGGCGTACATCCCTTTTGATTTTTGACGACCACACACCGTCACCATTGATTGAGGAACCCCTACGGCGAGCAACCAGGTCCGCGAGAGCGGCGCCGGTTTAGGCGCAAAAGGGTGCTGTCTTGGAGTTTGGGACAGCGGGTGGACGGACCCGTTCGGAGCATTACGCTGCCGACATGACCACGCTCTCGCCGTACGACTCGATGTCCCCGGTCACCCAGGCCGCCTACCGCGCGAAGTCCGCCGCCGCCGACCTCGCGCCGCTGCCGCGGGCCGAGAAGGACGACGCGCTGCTGGCGATCGCGGACGCGCTGGAGGTCCGTACGAGCGAAATCGTCGCGGCCAACGCCAAGGACATCGCGCGCGCCCGCGAGGCCGGCACCAGCGAGACCGTCATCGACCGGCTCACGCTCACGCCCGAGCGGGTGCGTGCGATCGCCTCGGACGTCCGTGACGTCGTCTCCCTGCCCGACCCGGTCGGCGAGGTCGTCCGCGGCTCGACCCTTCCCAACGGCATCGACCTGCGCCAGGTCCGTGTCCCGCTCGGCGTCGTCGGGATCATCTACGAGGCCCGCCCGAACGTCACGGTCGACGCGGCCGCCCTCTGCCTGAAGTCCGGCAACGCCGTGCTGCTGCGCGGCTCGTCCTCGGCCTTCGAGTCGAACACCGCGCTGGTCCGCGTCCTGCGCGACGCCGTGGGCGGGGCGGGGCTGCCCGCCGACGCCATCCAGCTCGTGCCCGGCGAGAGCCGGGAGTCCGTACGCGAGCTGATGCGGGCCCGCGGCCTGGTCGACGTCCTCATCCCGCGTGGCGGCGCCTCACTGATCCGTACGGTCGTCCAGGAGTCCACCGTCCCGGTCATCGAGACCGGCACCGGCAACTGCCACGTGTACGTCGACGCGAACGCCGACCTCGACATGGCGATCGACATCCTGATCAACTCCAAGGCCCAGCGGCCCAGCGTCTGCAATGCCGCCGAGACGCTCCTCGTGCACCAGGCCATCGCCCCCGAGTTCCTGCCGCGCGCCCTGGAGGCCCTCGCGGACGCCGGGGTCACCGTGCACGCCGACGAGCGCGTCCTCGCCTACGCCAAGGACTCCAAGGCCACCGTCGTCGAGGCCACGCCCGAGGACTGGGAGACGGAGTACCTCTCGTACGACATCGCCGCCGCCGTCGTCGACTCGCTCGACAAGGCCGTCGAGCACATCCGGCTGTGGACCTCCGGTCACACCGAGGCCATCGTCACCACCTCGCAGCAGGCCGCCCGCCGCTTCACCCAGTTGGTGGACTCCACCACGGTCGCCGTGAACGCGTCGACCCGGTTCACCGACGGCGGCCAGTTCGGCTTCGGCGCCGAGATCGGCATCTCCACGCAGAAGCTGCACGCCCGGGGGCCCATGGGGCTGCCGGAGCTGACGAGCACGAAGTACATCGTCACCGGGGACGGGCACATCCGGCGCTGACGTGCGGAGCGCGTGAGACGCGTCTCGTCAGGTGGATGAATTTCCATACCGTCTGCCCAAAATGACCCCCCAGGTCTACTCTGGATCCGTGCCGGAGGACGTGGGGGGCACGCCGTTCCCTGACGGCTGGGAGCCCGACGACGACCACGACCGCGGGGGCGCGGACGAAGAGTTCGCCTCCGTGGTCTTCGACGAGGATTTCGTACGGGCGGCGGTGATCCATGAGCCGACCGCCGTGGAGCGCCTGCTCGCCGCCGCCGAGGCCCGTGCAGAGGCATCCGAAGCCGAGGCGCGCAGAGCGCGCCCCCGGGGCGCCCGCGGCGACGACGAGCGCTATGAGGACGGGTTCGGGCCCGACGGCCGTGGCGATTTCGACCACGACCCGGATGCGGACGATCTGGACGACACCGAAGTCCTGGAAGGCCGCTACGGAGCGCTGGAATCGTATGGCAGGTACGGCGGCAGGTACGGCAGGGCCTACGGAAAACAGGCCCGCTGGCACCGCCCCGTCGCCTGGGTGCTCGCCCTCGTGATGGGCATCGGCATGGTCGCCCTGGCCTTCACGGCGGTCTACCGAGGCGCGTCCTCGGGCCGCCAGGACCAGGTCCCGCCACCCGCCTCCACAGGGCTTGAACAAGGTCAGGACGAAGTCACCGGCACGGGCCCCTCCGCTTCGGCCGACTACTCCCAGCCAGCGGTGTCGGCGGTCCCTCGAACACCCTGACGAACCCGGGGTCGATCCTGGTGAGAACCTGTCAGAACTTGTCGTGTACCAGGGCGTTTACCGGAGCTCCGGGAGACCTACTCTGAAGGTATGGGCCGGCCTGGAGACCCACCGGAGGGGACACCCGAGGGCGCTCCCGCTGGTGGAGAGGACGAGTACCGATCCGTCGTCTTCGACGAGTCGTTCGTCCGTGCTGCCCGCCTCCAGGAGTTCTCCGCGCGGGAGCGCATGGCCGACCACGCCCCGGCCGTACGGCGCCGTCCCGCCCTGCAGCGCGGGCTGTCCCGGCAGGCGCTGATCCTGGTCCTGCTGATCGCCATCGCCTTCGGCACCGCGATCTACATGGGCGTACGACACCCGTACCAGACCCCTGCCGCCCAGCCCCCCGAGCCGGTCCGGATGACGGTCATACCCCTCGCGCCCCGGACCGCCGTGCCGGGGTCCGCCAACGTCGACGAGCTGTACACGCACAGTCCCGCCGCACAGTTCGGCGTCGGCGCCGAGGGCATCGCGCTGCCCGCCTCCCGGCGCACCGCGCACTTCTCCGACAGCCAGGTCGTCACCGCCCTGACCACCGCCAAGGACTACCTCGTGAAGTCCTCCCTCGACCCGGAGGTACTCACGGGCGGCACCAACCGGCCGGTACGGGTCCTGCTCGACCCGCAGCAGCTCGAACAGTTCGACCAGAGCTTCGATCATCCGGCCGCCGACGGAAGGCACGCCCCGACCGGCTGGCTGGTCCGCTTCGATCCGTCCCGCACCGAGCTCGCCGAACCCGGGATCCGGGTGCAGGGCACCCTGCGGGCCGCCGAATTCGACTCGAACACCCTCGAGGTCGTCGCCGACCACACCTTTGTGTACGCGCTGAAGCCGGCGGGCTCGGACGCGAAGGCGGAGGCCTCGCTGTTCACCGTCCGGCGCGAGCTGCACTTCCGCTTCGACCGCGACGACCTACGGCTGCACCAGGCCGAGCTGGTCGTCTCCTACGCCCAGGCCGGGCCGCTCGCCTGCGCCGACGACTCGGTCAGCCGGCTGCGTCCGCTGCTCGCGGGACAGACGGCGAAGGCGGGCGGCCCGGCCGGCACCGACCCCTACGCGACAGGCAGCGCGACGGCGCTGTGCGGGGCGCTGGCGACGAGCGCGCAGCCGAAGCTGTGACCGGCGGTTTTCTACCGCCCGCCGCCCTGTTCCTACCGCCCGCTGCCCTTGCGGCGCCGACCGTCAGCTCTCGTCTCCGGGGGCGCTGTCCCTGGGCGGCTGGTCCTTCGGTGAGGCCTGGTCGTTCGGCGAGCTGCCGCTCGCGAAGCCGCCGAAGCCGCGCCGTACCCGGTCGCCGAGGTCGCCCGCACCGCCCGCGATGTCGCTGACCAGCTTCATCAGCGGGTCTTTGGAGTTCTTCACCTCCGTGGCATAGCTGCTCGCCGACTGCCGGAAGGAGTCCGAGACCGAGGTGTCCTTGTCCTCGCTGCGCCGCGGGTAGTGACCGTCCATGATCCGCTGGTAGTCGCGGGACTCGGCCCACTTCTTCAGCTCGGCGGCGCGCACGGTGGTGAAGGGGTGCGTGCGGGGGAGGGTATTGAGGATCTTGAGCACGGAGTCGCGCAGGTCGCCCCCGGCCTCGTACTCCTCGGCCTGCGCGAGGAACGCGTCCACGTTCATCTCGTGCAGGTGGTTGCCTCCCGCGAGCTTCATCAGGCCGCGCATCGAGGCCTTCAGATCCTGCCCGACAAGGAGCCCCGCCCGGTCGGCCGACAGCTCCGACTTGCGGAACCACTCGCGCAGCGCGGTCACGATCGCCATGATCGCGAGGTTGCCCAGCGGGATCCAGGCCACCCGGAGCGCCAGGTTGGTCAGGAAGAGCAGGATCGTGCGGTAGACGGAGTGGCCGGACAGCGCGTGGCCGACCTCGTGCCCGACGACGGCCCGCATCTCCTCCTCGTCCAGCAGTTCGACCAGTCCGGTCGTCACGACGATGATCGGCTCGTCCAGGCCGATGCACATCGCGTTCGGCTGCGGGTCCTGGGTGACGTACATCGGCGGGACCTTCTCCAGGTCCAGGATGTAACAGGCGTCCCGCAGCATGGCATTGAGGTGCGCGAACTGGGCGTCCGAGACGCGCACCGAGTCGGACAGGAACAGCAGCCGCAGGCTGCGCTCGGGCAGCAGCCCGCTGAGCGCCTTGAAGACCGTGTCGAAGCCGCTGAGCCTGCGCAGGGCCACCAGGGCCGAGCGGTCCGCCGGATGTTCGTACGCCCGCGAGGAGATCCCCTCGAAGCGCCTGCGCTGCCTGCTCGGCACGTTCTCGTGCCCGTTCTGCTCGTGGTCGCCGTCGGACATGTCTTCCCCCATGTGCGTCTGAGTGCCCTATGTGCCCCCAAGGCACGGTCCAGCCTAGGCGGAGATACCGTGGACGGGCAGTACAGAGAAGGAGTCGTACGCCATGGAGCACATCCCCGCAGCCGCCTGGCTCACCGAGGCCGCGAGCGCGGCAGACAAGCAGGGCCCGGGCAATCTGCTGCGTGTCGTGCTGATCGTGATGGTCGTCGGGGTGGTCCTGACCGCCTGGTTCCTGCTGCGCGGGTACAAGCGCGACGACTGAGACTCCCTCCGTCGCCGTGCAGCGGCGCGCCCCTGAGCGGCGTACACGGCCACCGGCGTCCCCAACGGCGGAGTCGGCGTGATCGCGGCCGAGGCACCCGCTTACGATGAGCCGACATCTTTATCCCGCCCACACCGGATAGGTCCTGCCGAGATGAGCTTGCACAGCACCGCCGCACAGTTGGTCGCCCTTGCCGCCGAAGGCGAGGAAGGCGGCAACCACGAGAGCCTCAGCCCGTACCTGACCGGTGGTGGCGCCTTCTTCATCCTGCTTCTGCTGCTGTGGATCACCACCCGCTTCAACCGCGACCGCTGAGTATTTTCGGCCGCCCCGAGCCGTCCCGAGGGACCCCTGTCCGGCAGAGCCCGTCGACCGGGCCGGTAGGGTCTGCACGCATGGGAGAGCAGGACATGCCTACCGGTCCGGCGAGTGACACGGAGAGCGGCGCCGACGGCGCCGCCGAGGGCGGCGCGCCCGACAACACGACGAGCGGCGCGCTCGGCGGCATAGGGACCGGCGCGCCGGGCAACACAGTGAGCGGCGCGGCGAGCCGTCTGTCGACCGGCCCCGGAAGCGGCCCCTCGAATCCGGGCAAGCGCCGCCTCGGCGTCATGGGCGGAACGTTCGACCCGATCCACCACGGGCACCTCGTGGCGGCCAGCGAGGTCGCCGCCCAGTTCCACCTCGACGAGGTGGTGTTCGTACCGACCGGGCAGCCGTGGCAGAAGAGCGACCGCAAGGTCTCCCCGGCCGAGGACCGCTATCTGATGACGGTCATCGCCACCGCCGAGAACCCGCAGTTCTCGGTGAGCCGCATCGACATCGACCGCGGTGGCCCGACCTACACCACGGACACTTTGCGCGATCTGCGCGCGCTCAACCCCGACGCCGACCTCTTCTTCATCACGGGCGCCGACGCGCTCGGCCAGATCCTCACCTGGCGGTACGCGGAAGAGCTGTTCTCCCTTGCGCACTTCATCGGGGTCACCCGGCCCGGCCACACCCTGACCGACCCGGGGCTGCCCGAGGGCGGCGTCTCGCTCGTCGAGGTTCCCGCGCTCGCCATCTCCTCCACAGACTGCCGTGCGAGAGTCGCCAAGGGTGATCCCGTCTGGTACCTGGTGCCGGACGGTGTTGTGCGCTATATCGACAAGCGCGAGCTGTACCGCGGCGCATGAGCCGAGAGGGGCACCGGTGAACGACCGATACGACGGATACGCGGGCGGCGACCAGTACGAGCTCGTCGGCTACGACGAGTTCGGGCAGCCTGTGTACCGGCAGGCGCCGCCCCAACAGCCCCAGCAGGGCTACGACCCCTATGCGCAGCCCCCACAGCAGCATCAGGGCTACGGCTACGACCCGTACGCGGCCGGCGCGACCTATGACACCGGTCAGCAGCAGCCCGTGTCGTCCTATGACACCGGTCAGCAGCAGCCCGTGTCGTCCTACGACACCGGCCGGCAAACAGCTGTCCCCGAGCACGACCCCTACGACCCGTACGGCAACGGAGCACCCGGAGCCGCCGGGACGGCGACCGCGTACGACCCCTACGGGCAGACGGCGCAGACCGGCCGGACAGGGCAGGTCGGGCAGACCGGCCGGGCGGGGTGGGGCGGACAGACCCCGGGCGCGGCCGGCCCCGGGAGCACGAGCACCGGGCAGCAGCCGCGGGTCGCTGAACAGACCGCCTACATCCCGCAGCAGGCGCGTCCCGCGGAGGAGAGCGAGCCCCGGGCCGACCGGGACTACCGCACCGAGCAGTTCGCCTTCGTCGAGGAGCAGGAAGGCGAACCCGAAGACGTCATCGACTGGCTGAACTTCACCGAGAACCGCACCGAGCGCCGTGAGGAGGCCAAGCGCCGCGCCCGCAGCAGGATCGTCGCCCTGGTCGTGGTGTTCGCCCTGGTCGCGGTCGGCGGCGTCGGCTACCTCTGGTACGCGGGCAAGCTGCCCGGCACGTCCTCGGAGGGCGAGTCCGCGGCGACGACGGCCACAGGCGCCCAGAAGCGTGACGTGATCGTCGTCCACCTGCACAACACGAAGGGCGGCGACACCGCCACGGCGCTGCTCGTCGACAACACCACCACCAAGCAGGGCACCACGGTCCTGCTGCCCAACTCCCTTGCCCTGACGGACGCCAACGGCTCGACGACCACGCTCGCCAAGTCCGTCGACGACGACGGCTCCTCCGGGACTCGGGACGCGATCGACACGGTCCTCGGGACCGAAGTCCAGGGCACCTGGCGCCTCGACACCCCGTACCTCAACAACCTCGTCGAACTCGTCGGCAACATCGACATCACCACCAACACCGCTGTGCCGGACCCCGATTCCAAGGAGAAGGGCGAGTCGCCCCTCGTGAAGAAGGGCGAGAACCAGACCCTCAGCGGCAAGATGGCCGTCGCCTATGCCACCTACCGGGCCTCCGGCGAGTCCCAGAACGCGCAGTTGGAGCGGTTCGGACAGGTCATGCAGGGCGTGCTGCGCAAGCTGTCCTCCGACAAGGAGGCCGCGACCACCACCGTGCAGACCCTGGCGCAGATCCTCGACCCGTCGCTGACCGACCAGGACCTCGGCGCCTTCCTCGCCAAGCTCGCCGACCTCGCCAAGGGCGGCGACTACAAGACGGCGCTGCTGCCCGTGCAGCAGGACGGCACTCTGAGCGAGAGCGCCACCGACAGCGTGGTCAAGGAGGTGCTCGGCGGTACCGCGACGAGTCCCGACGCCGACGCCGCCGTCCGCGTCGGCATCAAGAACGCCACCGGCAACAAGGACGCCACCGAGAAGGCCCGTGTCGTCCTGGTCAATGGCGGCTACACCTTCCTGGACTCCGGCACGGCCGCGACCGCCCAGAGCGTGTCCCAGATCACGTACACCGACGCCGCCGAGAAGGACGACGCCGTCGAGGTCGCGAAAACCCTGGGTCTACCGACCAGCACCGTGAAGAAGGGCAAGGACACCTCCAACGCGGACGTGTCCGTGGTCCTCGGCCAGGACTACAAGGTGAGCACTTCCACCGGGTGATCCAGTGATGGTCGGGAGGTGACAGCCGTCACGTCCCGACCGCACCCCGGGGCGTGGTCGGAGAAACGCGTGGGGTGTCGTCGGCGGTCCGTGAGACCCTTGTGTCATAACTGACCGCCGACGGAAAGCCGCGTAGTGACCGCCACGGACCGCTCCATCGAGCTCATCAAGACCGCCGCGCAGGCGGCCGCCGACAAGCTCGCGCACGACATCATCTCCTACGACGTCAGCGACGTTCTCTCGATCACCGACGCCTTCCTGCTGGCGTCCGCCCCCAACGACCGCCAGGTCAAGTCGATCGTCGACGAGATCGAGGAGCGGCTGAGCAAAGAGCTCGGCGTCAAGCCGGTGCGCCGCGAGGGCGACCGCGAGGCCCGCTGGGTGCTGCTCGACTACGTCGACATCGTGGTGCACGTGCAGCACAGCGAGGAGCGCGTCTTCTACGCCCTGGAGCGGCTGTGGAAGGACTGCCCGGAGCTGGACCTGCCCGCCGACGCCAAGGCCACCCGCGGCAAGGCCGCCGAGCACGCCAAGCTGCAGGCCGAGGAGGACTCCGCCGAACTCGAGGAACTGCGGTGACCGCGGCGGGGGCGGCGGCCGAGCAGAAGCCGGGCCGGGGCCGCCGCGTCATCCTCTGGAGGCACGGCCAGACCTCCTGGAACGTGGAGCGCCGCTTCCAGGGCACCACGGACGTCGAGCTCACCGAGACCGGCGTCGGCCAGGCCCGCCGCGCCGCCCGGCTGCTCGCCTCGCTGAAGCCGAACGCGATCGTCGCCTCGGACCTCCGGCGTGCGGCCGGCACGGCCGCCGAGCTGTCCGCGCTCACCGATCTCGACGTCACGCACGACGACGGCCTGCGCGAGACCTACGCGGGCGTCTGGCAGGGGCTGACGCACGAGGAGATCATCACCCGCTACGGCGACGAGTACGCCGCCTGGAAGCGCGGTGAGCCGGTGCGCCGCGGCGGTGGCGAACTGGAGTCCGAGGTCGCCGACCGCGCCGCCCCGGTGGTGCTGCGGCACGCCGACAAGCTCCCCGACGACGGCACCCTCGTGGTGGTCAGCCACGGCGGCACGATCCGCACGACCATCGGGCGTCTGCTCGGCCTGGAGTCCCAGCACTGGGAGAGCCTCGGCGGCCTCTCCAACTGCTGCTGGTCCGTCCTCGGAGAGGGCGCGCGAGGGTGGCGGCTGCTCGAGCACAATGCCGGCACGCTGCCGGAGCCAGTGCTCGGCGACGACGACTGAGCGGCCCCTGTCCGGTCCCGCGGGCCCGGCGGGACCGGATTTCACTTTCCGGCTGGTCGCAGGCTAAAGTTCTTCTTGTTCGCCCCGCCGGGCGGGAAGAACGCAAGGGGCTATAGCTCAGTTGGTAGAGCGCCTGCATGGCATGCAGGAGGTCAGGAGTTCAATTCTCCTTAGCTCCACAGATCGTCTCTCTTGAGTCGTCTCTCTTGAGTCGTCGAAGACGAGTGACAAGGATCCCGTTCCCTTCAGGGGGGCGGGATTTTTTGTGCGCCCCATGCAGGGTGGCGGTGGCCACAGCGCGTTGGGCACAGCGATGTCGATGGTCTACGGCACGAAGAACAGGTCACGGTAAGGGGAGTTGGTGGCCAGGATGTCGCCGCCGCCGTCTCGCCGTTCACCGTCCCGCTCGTGCTCGGTGGCCACGGTGCGGTCACACTCTTCTTGAACCGGCTTGAGTCACTTGGGGCTCCCGGGGCGTATACCTCTGCGGACGCGCTCCTCTTGTGCACGTATGCGCTGGCCGCGACGGCCACGTCGGGTGCCGTGTCCGGACTGGTACGAAGGCGTCGCTGACCGTATTGCTCCGGCCGTGGCAGAATCAAACGGCCGGAAGGGGGCGCGGCCCGACGGGAGGGAGATGCGATGCCTGCGAGCATCCTCGAGGAGGTCGACGATCTCCTCGATGCGGCACGGAAACGGAGAACAGCCACCCTCCTCGACTGCCCTTCCTGCGGATCCGTCCACGTAGCCCAGGTCCTCGGCGACAACGGCGGGATCTCCTACGTGTGCACGGCCTGCGGCCACAGCTGGAGCTGATCGATGGGTGCACACAGGCGGAAATGCGATTGGTGCGGCAGTGGCACGCCGATCGTCCGCGACATGGAACCGGTCAATCACGACTATCAGTACTGGTGCGAGGAATGCGCGCGGGCGCTGATCATAAAAGGCGACCCGATCGAGACGTACCGCGAGCTGGAGGGCGAGCCGATCTACGGCCGGCTCCTCGACGAACACTGCACGCTCAAACGGTTCTATTCGTTCGCGACAGCTTGAGCCCGCCGCGGCCGGACCCGACCCGTCCGCGGCCGGACGATGCCGGCCCGGGCCGCGGCGAGGGCCAGGACGGCGAAACCGGCCCCTCCGTAGAGGGCCGACAGCGTCAACTCGACGCCGTTCTGGTGCAACTCGAGCCGTCCCGGGCCGTGTGGCACCCACCACAGCGCGTAGGAGCAGAAGACCAGCGCCGTACCGCCGGCGGCCGCTCGACCGCGCGTCCCGAGGACCATCGCCATTGGCACGCACCACACCCAATGGTGCGACCACGACACCGGACTGACCAGCAGCGCCGCCACCGCGCAGGCGATCACCGCCCAGGCCCGCCGCCCGCGCAGCTCCGCGGCCACGGCGACCGCGAGGCCCACAGACCCCACCACGGCCGCCACGGCGATCCACCAGAAGCCGGGCTGAGTGGTGTGCAGCAGCCGGGCCAGCACCCCGCGCAGCGATTGGTTCGCGGTGTCCTCCACGAGCCCGACCCGGCCCGCCTCGAAGACCTTGCGGCTCCAGAAGCGCCATGAGTCGTACGGCAGGACGACGGCCGCCGCCAGCGTTGCCGCGGCGAACGCGACGGCCGCCCCGCGCGCGTGCCGCAGCCAGGTTCCTCCATGGCGCCGCCGCGCGTGTTCCACGACACCGGTGAGCAGCAGGAACACCGCGAAGAGCGCCGGCGTCAGCTTGATCGCCGCCGCGATCCCGATGCCCACTCCGGCCCAGCGGTGCCCGGGCTGCCGCGTCAGGTCCCACAACACGAGCACGGCGAGCAGCAGATTCACCTGCCCGTACCGCAGCGTCGTCCACACCGGCTCGCACCACACGGCCGCCGCCGACGCCCACCAGACGCTCTCCACGCGCGTGTGGCCGACGAGGCGCAGCGAGAGGGTCACGAACACCACAAGAAGGGCCAGATTTCCGGCCGTCGCAAGCGTCCGCATGCTCGCGGTGTCCAGCAGCGTCAGCGGCGTGAACAGCAGCGCCGCGAACGGCGGGTAGGTGGTGGGCAGATGGGCCTCGGTCGTGCGCAGCGCGTAGAGGTCGCCGCCCGTGCGTACCGTCTCGCCCTCCGCCCGGTACACCATCAGGTCGATCATCGACACGTGTGCCGCCCGCTGCGCGCACCAGAAGGCCGCGAAGGACAACAGGCACGCTCCCAGGGCGATGGGCGCACAGCGGCGGACACGGGGAAGCGCGATCACGGTCACGGCAGCCGACACTATCCCCCATGTCCGTAATGTCAGCACAGCGCGGAATCGATTTGGTGGTGCACCGGGAGGACCGTGTAATGTTGGCGTCGCCGCCGGGGAGACCGGGCGACGCGGTCAATATGCGGCTCCGCCGCGTGGCCACAAGGGGCTATAGCTCAGTTGGTAGAGCGCCTGCATGGCATGCAGGAGGTCAGGAGTTCAATTCTCCTTAGCTCCACAGAAGTTGAAGGCGGGCCACCCGATCAGGGTGGCCCGCCTTCGTCGTGTTCAGCGGCCGCTGCCGAGTGCCCGACGGCCACGCCGCTGGGAGAGGACCGGCAGGTTGTTGCGCGAGGGGGCGGAGGACTCCTCCTCGATACGCAGGGCCAGCGCCGGGCAGCGGCGTACGGCCCGCAGTGCCTTTGCTTCCGCGTACCGGGGCACCTGCGCCTGCGCGACGGTCGGGAAGCCGTCGGCGCCCAGCTCGAAGACCTCCGGAAGGATGTCCGCGCACAGGCCGTGCCCGCGGCACAGGGTCCAGTCGACGTAGATCTTCTGGCGGCTGGGACCGGCCTCCTCCTGCGCCTGGCCGCCCGGGATGCCCGTGGGGAGCTGGCCGCCCTCGAAGAGCGGCAGAACGCCCTCCACGGGCCTTCCGCAGCCGTTTCCGAGGACATGTGCGGCCAGGTCGTCCGTGAACGCCTTGAGGGTCGACTCGATGAACATCGAGGAGCCGTCGGGGTGCGAGCACGCGCCGCGCCGCTTGACGGACTTGGCGACCTGCTTCACGGCCTCCAGGGCGGCAGGGCCGCCGCCGTTGAGGATGTCCTCCAGGCCGCGCGCCGCGGCGGGCAGGCCGAGGTAGCAGGGACCGCACTGTCCCGCGCTCTCCTCGGCCAGCCACTGCGCCACCCGGAGCGACTCGCCGAGCGGGCATGTCTCCTGCCTGATCGGGAGAATCGCGCCGGCACCGAGGGCGCCGCCCACCGCGTCCAGGGAGTTGCGCGAGACGATCGCCTCGTTGACCGTCGCCCCGTCCAGCCACTTGCCGTGGTAGCCACCGGTCAGCACGCCCTGCGGCATGGGCGGGGCGCCCGCGAGCTGGAGCACGTACCGCAGCGGTACACCGGTCGGGACCTCGATCACCATGGGGCGGGCGACCGCACCGGAGACGGTGAGCATGACGGTGCCGGGCTCGTCGTACAGGCCGGTGTTGCGGTAGCGGTCCGGGCCGATGCGGGCGGCGATGGCCAGCTGGGCGTACGTCTCGGCGTTCGACAACAGCGTCGGCGCACCGCCGACGCCGCTCTGCGAGGCGCTGATCTTGCGGCCCGGTGGGATGGCCGGGCCGCCGTCGATGGAGCGGATGAGCGAGGCGGCCGCGCCGGTCACCATCCGCACCGGATTGCGCTGCACGCGCGCGCGGAGGGGCGATCCGCGCCGGTCGCTCAGCCCGCGCTCGGCCAGGGCGGCCTCCATGGACCGCTGGGTCGACTCGCGGGTCACCCCGATGACCAGAGTGCGCGCGCCCATGGCCTCGGCCGCCAGCAGGGCTCCGTCCAGGATGAGATGCGGGGCACGGTTGATGAGCACCGTGTCCTTGCGGCAGGCGGGTTCGTCCTCACTTCCGTTGACGACCACCACGGGGCGGATGCCCTTCTTGATGGCCGACTCGGCGACCGAGCGCAGTTTCTTGCCGAAGGGGAAGCCCGCGCCGCCACGGCCCTTCAGGGAGATCGCCTCGGCGAGGCCCGCGAGCTGTTCGCCGCCCATCGGTTCGAGCGGCCCATGCACCTTGAGGTGCATGGGTAGATCGAGTCGTTCAACCAGGTCGAAACCCGACGTGAGCTGCGGAAGTCCGACGACGCGGACCTCCGGGACGTCGGGCAGGGCCTCGTTCACTTAAAGCCTCCGGAAGGGGCATTCCATGGTTCACCGGAGCCAGGAGCGTCGAAGGCGCCCGGCAGTACGTCAGTCGTGGGACCGCTGTCGTACGTGTCGTTGGGGTTGTACGTACCGTAGGCGGGGTTCGTCTCACCGGTGTTGTACACGTCACTCGTGCCGTACCCATTGGCGGCCGAATTGTCATAGACAGGGATGTTGTATCCCGTGTCGGCGAGCGGGTCGTACGCGGAGCGGGGCGCCTCGCCGACGGGCGGCGGGGAGGGGATGGGCCAACTGCCCGACGTACTGCCGCCGCCGTCCATGCGGGGCATCGTCTCCGTGGGCTGCATGTCCATGGGCATCTGGAAGCGCTCCGTCGGGTCGGGGCCCGTGGGATTCCCGCCGGGCGTGCCCGACACGGCCCGGTAGGCGGCCGCGAAGCCGGAGCCCGCGCCCGCGGCGGCAGCGGGGTCGACCGGGGTCTGGTAGAGCGACTGTTCCGGGGACGGCGTGCGCTGCGGGGGTACGAACGAGTCTCCCGCGGACTGCGGAGCGGGGCGCGGGGCGAAGCCCGGCAGGGAGGTGTCCGCCAGGGCGGCACGGGATGCCGTCAGGTCATCGCGGGCCGAGCTGGCGCCGAGGCCGTTGCCTTCGCCGAGGATCGCCAGGACCCGGTCGGCGACCGTGCGCTTGAAGGGGGCGGGCGCGATGCGCAGCGCGAGGGCAGCCATGACCGCGACCAGGCACAGGCTGTACAGGATCACGAAGATCGGCTTTGCCTCGCGTCCGGCGTAAAGGCCGTGGACCAGCGCGGAGCACCAGGCCGGGTACGCCAGCATGTGCATCGCGCGCCAGCGCGCCGCGACGGGTGCCGGAGACGCGAAGGCGCTGCGCAACGCCCCGGTGACGGCCGTGAAGATCATGAGCAGTCCGGCCAGGGAGCCGAAGCCGATGAGCCCGGCGGTCCCCGTGACGCCCAGGCTGAAGGGGATCAGCGCGGCGATCACGGTGGTGTGGTCGAGCGCCAGCTTGACCGAGATGTGCAACAGCAGGAAGGCGACCGAGGACACCGCGGTCGTCCGGTGTACCGCCTGGGCGATCAGCCGCTGGCGCGTGTCGAGGAACAGCCGGTCGGACGCCACCAGCCCCCAGATCACGGAGCAGGAGAGGGCGACCAGCGACAGCACGCCGGCGCCGAAGTTGAGGAAGTCACGGACTTTGTCACCTCCTACGAGCACGACCATGGGTATGAGGAGCAGGGCGGCACCAGTGGCCGCCCCGTAGGCCGAGCGGCCCGCTCGGGGTAGCGAGCCGGTGTTGCGACGAGGGTTCATGGGGGGTTACTCCCAACGGTTCGGGGAAGCGGTCCCGAAGCCGCACTCTAAGTCGAGCCATACCGATGGGTACCAGGTTTGAGTTATTGCGTTGTTATCAACGGGCTGCGAGCGCCTCGTGTTGTCCCTTAGATTCTGTTACGCGAAGTAACATTTGAATATTGTTCAGTTTTTTTGGCGTGATCGCGACGGTGGCGCGCGGTGTTTCGGCGCGGCCGGAAGCTCGTCGCGGCGTGCGCGGCGGCTGCGGTACCCTGACGCCATGCGTGCCGTACGCCTTCTGCTTAGCGAGCCGCGCTGATGAGTCCCGACCACTGACGATTCGTGGTCGGAATCGGCGCGGCGTCCCCTCCTGTGCGAGGGGATTTTTCATTTCTAAGCCGCTGGCAGAGACGATCGATGGAGCTTTGAGGATCATGAGCGAGACGAACCCCGCTGCCGCCTCCGAGGTGGCAGCGCCGCACCGCTACACGGCCGCGATGGCCGCGGAGATCGAGGCACGCTGGCAGGACTTCTGGGACGCCGAGGGCACCTACGAGGCGCCGAACCCGAGTGGTGACCTGGCGGGCGACCCCGCGCTGGTCGCCAAGCCCAAGAAGTTCATCATGGACATGTTCCCGTACCCCTCGGGTGCGGGCCTGCACGTCGGCCACCCGCTGGGCTACATCGCCACCGACGTATTCGCCCGGTTCCAGCGCATGACGGGCCACAACGTCCTGCACACCCTGGGCTTCGACGCCTTCGGCCTGCCCGCCGAGCAGTACGCCGTGCAGACGGGCACCCACCCGCGCGTGTCCACCGAGGCCAACATCGAGAACATGAAGGTCCAGCTGCGCGCGCTGGGCCTGGGCCACGACAAGCGCCGGTCGTTCGCCACGATCGACCCGGACTACTACAAGTGGACCCAGTGGATCTTCCTGCAGATCTTCAACTCCTGGTACGACGACGAGGCGAACAAGGCCCGTCCGATCTCCGCGCTGATCGCTCAGTTCGAGAGCGGCGAGCGCGCCGTACCGCGCGATGACGGCCACGCGCGCGCGTGGAACGAGCTGACCGCCGCCGAACGCGCCGACGTGCTGAGCGGCTACCGGCTGGCGTACGCCTCCGACGCGCCTGTCAACTGGTGCCCCGGGCTGGGCACCGTACTGGCCAACGAGGAGGTCACGGCCGACGGGCGCTCCGAGCGCGGCAACTTCCCCGTCTTCAAGGCCAAGCTGCGCCAGTGGAACATGCGCATCACGGCCTACGCGGACCGCCTGCTGGACGACCTGGAGGCGCTGGACTGGCCCGAGGCCATCAAGCTGCAGCAGCGCAACTGGATCGGCCGTTCCGAGGGCGCCCGCGTCGACTTCCCGATCGACGGCGAAGCCATCACGATCTTCACCACGCGCCAGGACACCCTGTTCGGCGCCACCTACATGGTGCTGGCGCCCGAGCACCCGCTGGTCGACAAGTTCGTCCCGGACGCCTGGCCCGAGGGCACCCACGACGTGTGGACGGGCGGCCACGCCACGCCGGCCGAGGCCGTCGCCGCGTACCGCGCGCAGGCCGCCTCGAAGTCGGACGTCGAGCGCCAGGCCGAGGCCAAGGACAAGACCGGCGTCTTCACCGGCGAGTACGCGACCAACCCGGTCAGCGGTGAGAAGATCCCGGTCTTCATCGCCGACTACGTGCTGATGGGCTACGGCACCGGCGCGATCATGGCCGTCCCGGCGCACGACACCCGCGACTTCGCCTTCGCGCGCGCCTTCGAGCTGCCGATGCGCTGTGTCGTCGAACCCTCGGACGACAGGGGCACCGACACCTCGACGTGGGACGACGCCTTCGCCTCGTACGACGCGAAGATCGTCAACTCCTCCAGTGACGCCGTCGCGCTGGACGGGCTGGGTGTCACCGAGGCCAAGGAGCGCATCACCGAGTGGCTGGCGCGGACCGGCATCGGCGAAGGCACCGTCAACTTCCGGCTGCGCGACTGGCTGTTCAGCCGCCAGCGCTACTGGGGCGAGCCCTTCCCGATCGTCTACGACGAGGACGGTGTCGCGCACCCGCTGCCCGAGTCGATGCTGCCCCTGGAACTGCCCGAGGTCGAGGACTACTCGCCGCGCACCTTCGACCCGGACGACGCCAACACGTCCCCGGAGACGCCGCTGTCCCGCAACGAGGACTGGGTGAACGTCACCCTGGACCTGGGCGACGGCCGTGGCCCGCAGAAGTACCGCCGCGAGACCAACACCATGCCCAACTGGGCCGGTTCGTGCTGGTACGAGCTGCGCTACCTGGACCCGCACAACGACCAGAAGCTGGTCGACCCGGCCATCGAGCAGTACTGGATGGGCCCGCGCGAGGGGCAGCCGCACGGTGGCGTCGACCTGTACGTGGGCGGCGCCGAGCACGCCGTGCTGCACCTGCTGTACGCGCGCTTCTGGTCGAAGGTCCTGTTCGACCTGGGCCATGTCTCGTCCCCCGAGCCGTTCCACAAGCTGTTCAACCAGGGCATGATCCAGGCCTACGTCTATCGCGACAGCCGTGGCATCGCGGTGCCCGCCGCCGAGGTGGAGGAGCGCGACGGCGCGTACTACCACCAGGGCGAGAAGGTCTCCCGACTGCTGGGCAAGATGGGCAAGTCCCTGAAGAACGCGGTCACTCCGGACGAGATCTGCGCCGAGTACGGCGCGGACACACTGCGCCTGTACGAGATGGCGATGGGTCCCCTGGATGTGTCGCGTCCGTGGGACACGCGCGCGGTGGTGGGCCAGTACCGGCTGCTGCAGCGGCTGTGGCGCAACGTCGTCGACGAGACCACGGGCGAGGTCACGGTGGTCGACGCCGAGGCCGACGAGGACACTCTGCGGGCCCTGCACAAGGCGATCGACGGCGTACGTCAGGACCTGGAGGGCCTGCGCTTCAACACGGCCATCGCCAAGGTCACCGAGCTGAACAACCACCTGACCAAGGCGGGCGGCCAGGTGTCGCGCACGGTCGCCGAGGCTCTGGTGCTGCTGGTCGCGCCGCTGGCCCCGCACATCGCCGAGGAGCTGTGGCGCAAGCTGGGCCACACCGACTCGGTGGTCCACCAGGACTTCCCCGTGGCCGACCCCGCGTACGTCGTGGACGAGGCCGTGACCTGCGTCGTGCAGATCAAGGGCAAGGTCAAGGCGCGGCTGGAGGTTTCCCCGTCGATCTCCGACGCGGAGCTGGAGAAGATCGCGCTGGCCGACGAGAAGGTCGTGGCCGCGCTGGACGGCGCCGGCATCCGCAAGGTGATCGTGCGGGCGCCGAAGCTGGTGAACATCGTTCCCGCGTAGATCGGATGGGGTGGCTCCCTCAAGTCGGTGGGGTCACTCCGGCGAAGATCGGGTGGGTCACTCCGGCCAAGATCGAGTGGGGTCACTCCGGCCAAGATCAGGTGGGTGGCTCCCGCGGAGGTCGCGTGGGGTGGTTCCGGCGTTCATCGCGTGGGGCGGCCGAGCGCCCTCGCCCGGTTCGGGCGGGACGTCGGGGTAGTCCCCTACGGGCAGGTTCGGGGTTCTTCTGGAACTCCGGACCTGCCCGTTGCGTTTACCGTTGAAGAGCGCCGCGGCGACAGCCGCGACGGGCCCGAGGAGGAGCGTGTGGAAGCCGTGATCGCAGTAATCGCGCTGCTCTTCCTACTGTTCGTGGTGCTGGGCGCGTATGCCACGGTGAAGGTGGTCGGCGCGGCGAAGCGTGGCGTGGACCGCACGATCTCGCAGGCCCGCCGCACCGTCGAGGACACCACTCTGCGCGCCAAGACCCTCGCCCAACCGGGCCCGGCGGGCGAGATCGCCCAGTTGAGGCTGAAGCTGCGCACGTCGATGCGGGCCACACAGGACGCGTTGCAGGCGGGCGTGACCGACGACGAGTCCCTGAAGGAATCCCTGGGGCTCTTCGAGCGGCTCAGTGCGCACGGGCGCGAGCTGGACGACGAGCTCAAGCGCCTGGAGTCCGAACCTGACAGGGGTGCACTCATCGCGCGGCTGCCCGGGCTGCGTGCGCGTACGGAGCGGATCACGCAGTCCGCGGATTCGCTGCGCTGGGCGGCGCGCGACCGGGCCCGCCGGTTCGCGGACGACGACCTGGACTCGCTGAGCGCGCAGATTGACGTCGAGGCAGGTGCGTTGCGGCACTGGACGACCGAGCCGAAGTCCGCGGCCTCCTGGCCCGAGGCACCGGCACCGGACGCGGCCGCTTCCTCCGGCCAGACCTGGCCGGGGCCTGCTGAGTCCCGTACCGCCGACGAGCCGACGCCTCCCGCCATCACCCCGCCGGGTCGACGGCCCAGCTACCCCTGGCAGAAGAAGGCCCGTCCCGAGAACACGACTTGACCGGACCTCGACCGCAGGTGAGAGGGGGCGGGCTGCCGTCCGGGCCCCCCGCCGGGTAACCTCCAGTTCATGTCCCGCCATGTCGCGATCGTCACCGATTCAACGGCCTACTTGCCGCCCCGGACGATGGAGCGCCACGGCATCACCGCGGTGCCCCTGACCGTGGTTCTCGGCGATCAGGCACTCGAAGAGGGCACGGAGATCTCGGCCCGCTCCCTGGCCCAGGCGCTCCAGAAGCGGCGCCCCGTCACCACATCGCGTCCCAGCCCCGAGGTCTTCGCCGCGACGTACCGCAAGGTCGCCGAGTCGGGCGCGACCGGCATCGTCTCCCTGCACCTGTCCGCCGAGTTCTCGGGCACGTACGACGCCGCGGTCCTCGCGGCCCGGGAGGCTCCGGTGCCCGTGCGCGTGGTGGACACGGGGATGGTCGCGATGGCTCTCGGGTTCTGCGCGCTGTCCGCCGCAGAGTCCGGGGAGGCCGGGGGCACGATCGACGAGGCGGTTACGGCCGCCGAGAAGCGGGCCGCCGACACCTCCGCGTACTTCTACGTCGACACCCTCGATTATCTGCGCCGCGGCGGCCGCATCGGGGCCGCGCAGGCACTGCTGGGCTCCGCGCTCGCGGTGAAGCCACTGCTGCAACTCGACGGCGGGCGCATCGAACTCCTGGAGAAGGTACGAACGGCGTCCAAGGCGATCGCCCGGCTCGAGGAGATCGTGGCCGAACGCGCGGGCAGTGCCCAGGTCGACATCGCCGTGCACCATCTTGCCGCTCCCGAGCGGGCGTCGGCCCTCGCGGACCGGTTGCGGGCGCGGGTGCCGGGCCTGGCCGATCTGTATGTGAGTGAGGTCGGGGCAGTGATCGGGGCGCATACCGGGCCTGGGTTGTTGGGGGCGGTTGTCTCGCCTCGATGAGGCTCGGGGCGTGGGCCGGGTGAGGCCGAAGGGGCCGACAGGGGTGGCTGTGTCGGCTGTGACTCGTGTGGGTGACCGGGTTATCCACAAGTGGGAGGTAGTCCACGGGAATTGAGCAAGATCATCGCGAAAGTGGTGGGTTGCCCGATCCTCGACGCATGGCACTTCGATCACGCTCACGCACAGCCACTCCGACCAGTGGCCCGGGCCGCGGTCCCGTTTCCGACGGCCGCACCCGCCATCGTCGTAACCACCCGCGGAGCCGCGTCGGCAGCCGCACCCGACGTCACGAGGCCTCGGCCGAGGCACTCCGCTTGCGCGCGCAGGCACTCTTCCCCGAAACGGGCGGGGTGCGCGGGGAGTTGGGGAACAGTCCGCCGGGGGTGGATCGTGATGTGGGAGCTCCAAGGGCGAGAACCTCGGCGGGAGTCGGGGCCGCCCATGTGTGGGGGAGCGTCGCGCCTCCGCTCGACGGGGCCGTGGAGCGTGACGCTTCGGGTTCGGGGGCGGTAGGCGACGCCCCATCAGACGTCCCCGCGCGCAATGCGGCGGGGGTGTGGCGGGAGCGGGCCGGGTTTGCCGTCCGGGAGCGGATGCCCCTGTGGTTGCAGTCGAGGTGTGGCCTCGAGCGCAAGAGCGTGGTCGCGCTCTTGGTGCTGCTCTCGGTCGCCGCGGTCTTTGCCCTGCAGCACTTCTGGGCCGGCAGGACGCAATCAGTGCGGGCTCCCGAGGTGGTGCGGGCAGTGGCTCCGTACGGCGGACAGGACGGACAGGATGGACAGGACGGGGAAGACGGGGAGAACGGAGCGGGCGGACAGGACGGAGAGGCGGGGCGGCAGGCGGCTCAGCAGCCTGGTACCTCGGCCGGGGCGCTCAATCCGGTCGGCTCGGCCGGGACCGTGATCGTGGTGGACGTCAGCGGCAAGGTGCGCAGTCCTGGGCTCCAACGATTGCCGGCCGGCTCCCGGGTCGAGGATGCGCTGCGGGCCGCCGGCGGGGTTCGGCCGGGCGCGAACACGGAGGGGCTCAACCGCGCCCGCCTCCTCGTGGATGGCGAACAGGTCGTGGTCGGCGCTCCCGCTTCCGTGGCGGGAACAGGCACGGGTGGCGGCTTTGGGGTCACTGGCACCGGCGGATCCGCTTCCGGGGTGGCACCCTCCGCTCCTGTCCCCCTCAACACGGCCACCGTGGACCAACTCGACACCCTTCCGGGCGTGGGTCCCGTCCTCGCCCAGCACATCATCGAATACCGCACCCAGCACGGGGGCTTCCGCTCGGTCGACGAACTCCGCGAGGTCAATGGAATCGGCGACCGCCGGTTCGCCGATCTGCAGAACCTTGTACGGCTATGAGCGGGGCGAAGGGGGTGCGCTCGGTGGTGGCGGTCGGGGCGGTCGGGGCGGTCGGGTCCACCCGGGTCGGGTTCGGGGTGGCGCGGGGGTATTCGGCGTCGGCACCGGTGCCCTCCGTGCCCTCCGTGCCTGCCGTGCCCTCCGCTTCCGTGGATGCCGCGGCGGGCCGCCGTGCCGTGCACGTGGCCTCGGGCAAGCGTCTGGGCGCCGCGCATCCGCGGGCGGAAGGACCAACGGATCTGCGGCTCGTGCCGCCCGCTCTCGCGGCCTGGGTGACGGCGGCGGTGGCGCTGGGCGCCCCGCCCGGATGGGTCACGGGTGTGGTGGTGGGCGGCCTGATCCTGGGGGGCGCCTTGCTGGCTGCCGGGCGGAGAAGGGTGCGCACCGCGGAGGAGCACGGTGAACGGCAGTCGCCCACGTGGCCGTGGGTCTCCGTCGCCGCCGTGCTGCTCTGTGTGGCAGCGGCCGCCGCCTCCGCGGGGTTGCACGGGGCGGATCTGCGCCGCGGACCGATCCCTTCCTTGGCGCGGCAGTATGCCCAGGTGACCGCCGAGGTGGAGGTCACCTCCGACCCGCGGCTCACCCGTCCTCGGATCAAGGGAGACCACGCGACTCCGACGGCCGTGCTGCTGGAGGCGGAGGTCCGGCGCGTGACGCGCGCGGACGGAGGCGGAGCGAGTGTGGAGACGCGTACGCCGGTGCTGGTGATCGTCGACGCGAGTTCGCCGAGGGGCTCGCCTCGGCTGCCTGATCGGCGT
Source organism: Streptomyces sp. SD15 (assembly GCF_054462255.1). Taxonomy (NCBI): domain Bacteria; kingdom Bacillati; phylum Actinomycetota; class Actinomycetes; order Kitasatosporales; family Streptomycetaceae; genus Streptomyces; species Streptomyces sp. SD15. Next base: position 69,505 of record NZ_JBTLMO010000011.1, read on the forward strand.
TCGCCCTGGTTGTCGTTGCTGCCGTCCACGCGGTTGCGGGTGGCCGCGCGGCTGGCGCCCGCCTTGTCGGGAGGGGATCGGATCGCGGCCGTGTTGCGGGTGCGGGGGAGTGGGCCGCCGAAGGTGGTGGGGGAACCGTCCGGGGCGCAGCGGTTCGCCGGTCGCTTGCGCGAGGGGCTGCGGGAGGCGACCGAGGGGCTGGACGCGGACGCGCGGGCGCTGCTGCCGGGGCTGGTGGTGGGGGACACCTCACGGGTCACACCGGAGCTGGACGAGGCGTTCAAGGCGACGGATCTGACTCATTTGCTCGCCGTCAGTGGGGGTAACTTCACGATTCTGTTGGCCCTGTTCATTGGACCGCCGGGTCTTGCCCAGCGTGTTGAGCGGCGTGGCCTCGCACCGCGGCTGGGTGTTCCGCTGCGGGCGACCGCACTGCTCGGTGGCGCGGTCACGCTCGGCTTCGTGATCGTGTGCCGGCCGGACCCGAGCGTGCTGCGGGCCGCGGCCTGCGGAGGGATCGCACTGCTGGCCATCGCGACCGGACGCCGCCGATCGCTGGTTCCCGCGCTGGCCACGGCCGTCCTGCTCCTGGTGCTGTACGACCCCTGGCTGTCCCGTAGCTTCGGCTTTCTGCTCTCCGTCCTGGCGACCGGCGCCCTGCTCACGCTCGCCCCACGATGGAGTGCGGCACTCCAAAGGCGCAGAGTGCCGCCGCGTCTGGCCGAGGCACTCGCCGCCGCGGCAGCCGCGCAGGCCCTGTGCGCACCGGTCGTCGCTGTCCTGTCGGCCCGGGTGAGTCTGGTGGCGGTGCCCTGCAATCTGCTCGCGGAGTTCGCCGTCGCGCCGGCCACCGTGCTGGGTTTCGCGACACTCGCGACTGCCTCGGTGGCGCTGCCGGTTGCCAAGGGGCTTGCGTGGAGCGCGAGTTGGCCTGCTGGGTGGATCGCGGACATCGCTCGTGGCGGCGCCGCGCTGCCCGGTGGGGGAGTGGACTGGCCGGGGAGCTGGACGGGGGCCCTGCTGCTCGCCCTTGTCATGGCGGTCGTCGTGCTCGTCGGCCGACGGCTCCTGAGACACCCATGGTTGAGCGGTGCCTGCGTTGTCGTGTTCCTGCTGGTCGTGGTGCAGCCGGCACCACTCACCAAGGTGATCACGGGATGGCCGCCGCCCGGCTGGCGGCTCGCGATGTGCGACGTGGGGCAGGGCGACGCGACGGTGCTCGCGGCGGGCGACGGCACGGCAGTGGTGGTGGACGCGGGGCCCGATCCGATGCTGGTCGACCGCTGTCTGAGCGCGCTCGGCATCACCCGGATTCCGCTCGTGGTGCTGACGCACTTCCACGCCGACCATGTGGCGGGGCTGCCGGGCGTGCTGCGTGGGCGTTCGGTGGGGGCGATCGAGACGACCGGTTTCGAGGAGCCGCCGGACCAGGTCGAGTTCGTTCGGAGGGAGGCGGCCGCACGGCGCATCACGATGACACAGGCCGTGGCGGGGGAACGGCGGCGCACGGGAGATCTCGACTGGGAGGTCCTGTGGCCGCCGTCGAACCCGGCCTCGACGGCGGAAAGTCCCAACGACTCCAGTGTCGCCCTGCTCGTGCGGTCGGCGGGACTGCGGCTGCTGTTGCTCGGCGACCTTGAACCACCGGCTCAGCAGGCGCTGTTGAGATCGCCCGCGGCCGCGGAGGTGGCGGGAGTGGACGTGCTCAAGGTCGCCCATCATGGCTCGGCCTACCAGGATCCGGGGCTCATACGCACAGTGGCCCCGCGGCTTGCCCTGATTTCTTGCGGTAGGGACAACCCGTACGGGCATCCCGCGCCCAGCACGGTCGCGGCGCTGCGGGCCGGGGGTGCTGTGGTGCTGCGCACGGACGAGGACGGGGCGCTGGCCGTCGTCGGTGGGAGCGGAGGGCTGAGCGTGGCGAGAGACTGAAGACATGAATTCCGCACAGGCCGATGCCTACCTTCGTCGGATCGGGGCCCCGCACCCCGCGTGGCCCACCTCCGGTGTGCTGCGTGAGCTGCACCTTCGCCATCTGGAGACGGTGCCGTTCGAGAACCTGTCGATCCATCTGGGTGAGGAGATCGTGCTGGAGGAGAAGCGACTGCTGGACAAGGTGGTGGGCGCACGCAGGGGTGGTTTCTGCTACGAACTGAACGGTGCGTTCGGGGCGTTGCTGGGGGCGCTGGGATTCGACGTGACGCTGCTCGCGGCGCGGGTGTATGGCGAGGAGGGGCGGCTCGGGATTCCGTACGACCATCTCGCGCTGCGGGTGCGGACGGTGGACGGGGGTGACTGGCTGGCGGATGTCGGGTTCGGGGCGCACAGCCACTATCCGCTGGCTTTCGGGGAGCGGTCCGAACAGGCGGATCCGGGCGGCACCTTCAGGGTCCTCGAGGCGGGGCCGGACGCGGCGGGGGTGCGGGGCGTCGGCGGGAGGCGCGAGGCGGAGGATCTGGACGTCATCCGGGACGGCAGGCCGCAGTACCGCCTGGAGGTGCGGCCGCGGGTGCTTGGGGACTTCGTGGCGGGGGCCTGGTGGAACAGCACTTCGCCGGTGTCGCATTTCGTGCGGTCGCTGGTCTGTTCGCGGGTCACGGAGGGCGGAGGACGGATCACGCTGAGCGGTCGGAGCTTGACGGTGACGACGGCCGACGGGGTGAAGGAGGTGTCGGATCTGACTACGGACGAGGAGGTGTTGGTCACTTATCGGGAGCGCTTCGGGATCGAGTTGGACCGGGTGCCGGAGGTGCGGAAAGCCTGACCGGAGCGGTCACATGGGGTGTTTTCACGTCGCGTGGGGGGCGTCTCGTCGTTGATCGGCCACGGGTGGGGAAACCGAACGAATCGGGAGCAGCGGACGGGTCCTCTCGCCGCGGTGCAGATGCCGCCCACCGCCGGAGTGCTGAGCTGCCGGGTGCTCGCTGCGGTCAATGAGCCGGTGCCACACGCGAAGTCCGCGGTCAGTGACGCCATGGGGCGCAGTGGTGGGTTTCGGCTTGGGCTGCGTCATGACCGACCCGGGCGTCGGGACTGTCGGGCGTAGCGGAAAATGTCCTCGTGAGCGATGTGAGACATGTGTTGGTGCTGCCGGACCGCGATGCCGCGGAAGAGGCGGCGGAGGCGATCGGTGACCGGTTCGGGCTCGACGAGGAACCGCAGCTCGTACGGGACGCGCTGGCCGGCGAGGACGATGCCGAGGACGCGCAGTGGCTGGTGGTCCTGACGGATCCCCGGGAGCGGCTCGATCCGAAGGAACTGGACGAGTTCGCGGGGGAGTGGGACGGCTGGCGCGAGGAGCCGTAGGGCTCCGTGGGGGAGGGGAAGGGGGGAGGGGGAGGGGGCCGGAGACCGCGGGTGGTTCGTGAGCTGCTGGGCATTCGTGGGTTGAGGGGCGGGTGGTCCGCCCACTCGTCGGGCGTTGTCAGTGGCGCGTGGGATGCTTGTCGAGATGGCCAGGAAGACTGCTGATGACGACCCTCTCGCCCCCGTCACGCTTGCCGTGGGCCAGGAGGATCTCCTGCTCGATCGTGCCGTGCAGGAGGTGGTGGCCGCTGCCAGGGCCGCCGACGCCGACACGGATATACGGGACCTCACCCCGGACCAGTTGCAGCCCGGCACGCTTGCCGAGCTGACGAGTCCGTCGCTCTTCTCCGAGCGCAAGGTCGTGGTCGTACGCAATGCGCAGGATCTGTCGGCCGACACCATCAAGGACGTGAAGGCGTATCTGGGGGCGCCGGCCGAGGAGATCACCCTCGTGCTGCTGCACGCGGGTGCGGCCAAGGGCAAGGGGCTGCTCGATGCCGCGCGCAAGGTGGGGGCGCGGGAGGTGGCGTGCCCCAAGATGACGAAGCCCGCGGATCGGCTGGCGTTCGTGCGCAGTGAGTTCCGGGCGCTCGGGAGGTCTGCCACGCCTGAGGCCTGTCAGGCGCTCGTCGATTCCATCGGGAGTGATCTCAGGGAGTTGGCCGCCGCGGTGTCTCAGCTGACCGCGGATGTCGAGGGGACGATCGACGAGGCCGTGGTCGGACGGTATTACACCGGGCGGGCCGAGGCCTCGAGTTTTACCGTGGCCGATCGGGCCGTGGAGGGGCGGGCCGCGGAGGCATTGGAGGCGTTGCGGTGGTCCCTGGCGACCGGGGTCGCGCCCGTCATGATCACCAGTGCGTTGGCGCAGGGGGTGCGGGCGATCGGGAAGCTGTCGTCCGCGCGCGGGGGGCGTCCGGCTGATCTTGCGCGGGAGTTGGGGATGCCGCCGTGGAAGATCGATCGGGTGCGCCAGCAGATGCGGGGGTGGACGCCGGACGGGGTTGCTGTCGCGTTGCGGGCTGTCGCTGACGCGGATGCCGGTGTCAAGGGTGGTGGGGATGATCCTGCGTTCGCCCTGGAGAAGGCGGTTGTTGCCATTGCTCGGGCGGCTCGGTCCCGACGGGGTTAGGGCCTGTCCGGCGGATCATGCCGGAGGCGCGGGGTCTGGTACGCCGATCTGCGGCGTTGTCGTCGGTTGCCGACTCCCCCACTCTCGGCTTCGCTCGAGCGGGGGGACCCCCATCGCGTCGACGCCCTCCTCCGCCTTGCAGCTCGACGCGCCAGACCCCGCTCACCTGCGCTGACAAGGTGCCGCTGCTTCCCTCCGACCTGATCCGCCGGACAGGCCCTAGTCCCCGGGGGGCGGCCTGCACTGGGTTTTCGCCCCCGCCGCCCTCGCCCGTCCCAACCTTGGGGGCTCCGCCCCCAAACCTCCGTCAGGGGCGCTGCGCCCCCTGGACCTCCGCCTCGGGGGTGGCAGCCCCCAGGTATGGACGGGACGGGTAGGGGCGGCGGGGGCGTTTCCATGACGAAGGCCCCGCTCCTCCTCCTGGGGAAGGAGGGGGAGCGGGGCCTTCGGTTCAAGATGTTGGGTCCGTGCCCGCGTGGCGAACGCAGGCCGCGCACAGACCCGGGGGTGCCGGTCAGGAGCGGATGAGAGGGCCCGCTGGGTCCCTTCCGGCGGTCAAGTCGAGTGGGACTCAGCCCTTGAGGGAGATGACCTTGGAAGCAAGCGCCGACTTCTTGTTGGCGGCCTGGTTCTTGTGGATGACGCCCTTCGAGACGGCCTTGTCGAGCTGGCGCGCCGCGGCGCGCTGGTACTCGGTGGCCTTCTCGACGTCACCCGCGGCAGCAGCCTCGCGGGCCTTGCGGATCGCGGTCTTCAGGGAAGACTTGACGGCCTTGTTGCGCAGCCGGGCCTTCTCGTTGGTCTTGATCCGCTTGATCTGGGACTTGATGTTCGCCACGAATGAGCCTTTACAGGTTCAGGCGCGCGAGACAGCACGTCTCACACGCCGTTTGATTTCCTTGGGGTGTGCCTCCTGCAGAGAGGGCATGAGACACAGCCACCCAGGCTACCAGCCGTCGCGCGACCGGCCCAAACCGGTCGCAGTTCCCCACCCGTGGGACGATGGAGCCTACGTATCGATCCGACCCGAGGCGACAGGCGCCTCAAGAGACAGGACCCTGCGTGCCCGCGACCCCTAACAATGTGCCCGAGCCGAGCCGTACCGCCCCGGCTCTGATCCGCAATTTCTGCATCATCGCGCACATCGACCACGGCAAGTCCACGCTCGCCGACCGCATGCTTCAGCTGACCGGGGTGGTCGAGCAGCGGCAGATGCGTGCTCAGTACCTCGACCGTATGGACATCGAGCGCGAGCGCGGCATCACGATCAAGTCCCAGGCGGTCCGACTGCCCTGGGCCCCGACTGAGGACCCGGGCAACACCCACATCCTCAACATGATCGACACCCCCGGGCACGTGGACTTCACGTATGAGGTGTCCCGGTCGCTTGCCGCCTGCGAGGGGACCGTCCTGCTCGTCGACGCCGCCCAGGGCATCGAGGCCCAGACCCTCGCGAATCTGTACCTCGCGATGGAGAACGACCTCAAGATCATCCCCGTACTGAACAAGATCGACCTGCCGGCGGCGCAGCCGGAGAAGTTCTCGGAGGAGCTCGCCAACCTCATCGGCTGCGACCCCGACGACGTGCTCAAGGTCTCCGCCAAGACCGGGCTGGGTGTCGAGGCGCTGCTCGACAAGGTCGTCGCCGAGATCCCTGCCCCGGTGGGCGTCCAGGACGCCCCCGCGCGCGCGATGATCTTCGACTCCGTCTATGACTCCTACCGGGGCGTCGTGACGTACGTACGTGTCATCGACGGGCAGCTCAACAAGCGTGAGCGGATCCGGATGATGTCCACCGGGGCGACCCATGAGCTGCTGGAGATCGGTGTCTCGTCGCCCGAGATGACGCCGGCCGACGGCGTGGGCGTCGGTGAGGTGGGCTACATCATCACCGGGGTGAAGGACGTCCGGCAGTCCAAGGTCGGTGACACCATCACCACCCTGCACAAGGGGGCGACCGAGGCGCTCGGCGGGTACAAGGACCCCAAGCCCATGGTCTTCTCCGGGCTGTATCCGCTCGACGGGTCGGACTATCCCGAGCTGCGTGACGCCCTCGACAAGCTCCAGCTCAACGACGCCGCGCTCGTCTACGAGCCGGAGACCTCCGCCGCCCTCGGCTTCGGCTTCCGAGTCGGGTTCCTGGGGCTGCTGCACCTCGATGTGATCCGCGAGCGGCTCGAGCGCGAGTTCGGGCTCGACCTCATCGCCACCGCGCCGAACGTGGTCTACCGCGTCGACATGGAGGACGGCAGCGAGTACACCGTCACCAACCCGAGCGAGTTCCCCGAGGGGAAGATCGACAAGGTCTTCGAGCCGGTCGTGCGGGCGACGATCCTCGCGCCCTCCGAGTTCATCGGCTCGATCATGGAGCTGTGCCAGACCCGGCGCGGCACCCTGCTCGGCATGGACTATCTGTCGGAGGACCGGGTCGAGATCCGCTACACGCTGCCCCTCGCGGAGATCGTCTTCGACTTCTTCGACCAGCTGAAGTCCAAGACCCGCGGATACGCGTCGCTCGACTACGAGCCCACCGGCGAGCAGGCCTCCAGCCTGGTCAAGGTCGACATCCTGCTGCACGGCGACAAGGTGGACGCCTTCTCGGCGATCACCCACAAGGACGCGGCGTACGCGTATGGTGTGCGGCTCGTCGCCAAGCTGCGCGAGCTGATCCCGCGGCAGGCCTTCGAAGTGCCGATCCAGGCCGCCGTCGGTTCGCGGGTCATCGCCCGCGAGACCATCCGCGCCATCCGCAAGGACGTCCTCGCCAAGTGCTACGGCGGTGACATCTCCCGTAAGCGGAAGCTGCTGGAGAAGCAGAAGGAAGGCAAGAAGCGGATGAAGATGGTGGGCTCTGTGGAGGTTCCGCAAGAGGCCTTCATCGCCGTGCTGTCCAGCGACGACAGCGGTGGCTCGGCCAAGGGCAAGAAGTAGTCACGCACGGCACGACGACTTCGTCGATTTCAAGGGCCCGTTGCGCTTCGGCGCGGCGGGCCCTGTCTCTGTTCCCGGGGCGTTCTCGGGGCGTTCCCGGGGCCTTCTCGGGGGGAAGTGCTGTAGGAAGCGACAGTACGCCGCCTCTTACGCAGTGGCCGGTCGCGCTCTACTCTGATCACTCGATAGTTACTCGCGAGTTAAACAACAGCCGCAAATTGAGCCAGCCGCACTGTTGCGGGCCCCCGGAGGATGTCGTGAGCGACACACAGACCCTGATCGAGAACCGTCCGCCGTCCGTGGCGGCCCTCTTCCTGGAGCGTGTGGCGGCCACGCCGGCCGCCGAGGCGTACCGCTACCCCGCCCCGCCTGCCTCGGGCGAGGGTCCCGACGACTGGAAGTCGCTGACCTGGGCGCAGGCCGCCGAGCGGGTCTACGCCATCGCGGCCGGACTGATCGAACTGGGTGTCCAGCCGGAACAGCGCGTAGCGCTCGCCTCCTCCACTCGGGTCGAGTGGATCCTCGCCGACCTCGGCATCATGTGCGCGGGCGCGGCCACCACGACGATCTACCCGCAGACGAACGCCGAGGAGTCCGCGTTCATCCTCTCCGACTCGGGCAGCAAGGTCCTGATCGCGGAGGACGCGGCCCAGCTCGCCAAGGCGCGGGAGAAGCGCGCCGAGCTGCCCGAGCTCACCCATGTCGTGGTCATCGACCCCACGGGCGTGGAGACCGGCGACTGGGTGCTCACCCTCGCCGAGCTGGAGACCCGCGGTGCCGCCCACCTGGAGAAGAACCCCGACCTGATCAAGGAGAAGGTCGGCGCGATCACCGCCGACCAGCTCGCCACGCTCATCTACACCTCCGGCACCACGGGCCGCCCCAAGGGCGTCCGCCTCCCGCACGACAACTGGTCGTACATGGCGAAGGCCATCGCCGCGACCGGACTGCTCGGCCCCGACGACGTGCAGTACCTCTGGCTGCCGCTCGCCCACGTCTTCGGCAAGGTGCTCACGTCCGGCCAGATCGAGATCGGGCACGTCACCGCCGTCGACGGCCGGGTGGACAAGATCATCGAGAATCTGCCGGTGGTGCAGCCGACGTACATGGCGGCCGTCCCCCGCATCTTCGAGAAGGTCTACAACGGGGTCGCGGCCAAGGCGCGGGCCGGCGGCGGCGCCAAGTACAAGATCTTCCAGTGGGCCGCCGCGGTCTCCCGTGAGTACGCGAAGGCCAGCCAGGACAACTTCCGCCGCACCGGCACCGCCTCCGTCCCCTTCGCGCTCGGCGCCAAGCACAAGGTCGCGGACGCGCTCGTGTACGCCAAGATCCGTGAGGCCTTCGGCGGCAACCTGCGGGCCTGTGTCTCCGGCTCCGCCGCGCTCGCGCCCGAGATCGGCTACTTCTTCGCCGGCGCCGGCATCCACATCCTGGAGGGGTACGGCCTCACGGAGTCCTCCGCCGCCTCCTTCGTGAACCCCGGGGAGGCGTACCGCACCGGCACGGTCGGCAAGCCGCTGCCCGGCACGGAGGTGCGCATCGCGGACGACGGCGAGATCCTGCTGCGTGGCCCCGGCATCATGGAGGGCTACCACGGGCTGCCGGAGAAGACATCCGAGGTTCTGGAGGCGGACGGCTGGTTCCACACCGGTGACATCGGCGAGCTGTCCCCGGACGGGTATCTGAGGATCACCGACCGGAAGAAGGACCTGATCAAGACGTCCGGCGGCAAGTACATCGCGCCCGCAGAGGTCGAGGGTCAGTTCAAGGCCGTGTGCCCGTACGTCTCCAACATCCTCGTGCACGGCGCCGACCGGAACTTCTGCACCGCGCTCATCGCCCTCGACGAGCTGTCCATTCTGGACTGGGCGAAGGAGAACGGACTGGAGGGCAAGTCGTACGCCGATGTCGTCACCGCGCCGGCCACCGTCGAGCTGATCGACGGCTACGTCAAGGAGCTCAACGGGGGGCTTCAGCGGTGGCAGACCATCAAGAAGTTCCGGTTGTTGCCGCGGGATCTTGATGTGGAGCACGGGGAGATCACGCCGAGTCTGAAGTTGAAGCGGCCGGTGGTCGAGCGGGAGTACAAGGAGCTGATCGAGGAGATGTACGCCGGGTCGCGGGAGGCTTAAGCCCCTTACGGGGCGCGGTTGTCCCTCAAGGCGGTCACCAGCCTCTGTAGTTCCCGGACCTGCCTGCGCAGGTCCGGGAGGTCCGGCTGGTCGTCGACGCTCAGTTGCTTCTCCAGGGCCGCCAGGAGGGTGCTCACCTGGGCCGCGTGGGTGTGCTCCTGGGTGAGTATGCGTTCCAGTTGTTGGTTCTTGCGGTGCAGGTCCAGGAAGACCGTCACCTTGGCGCGAAGCACCCACGGGTCGAAGGGTTTCGTCAGGTAGTCGGCGGCGCCGGTCGCGTAGCCGCGGAAGGCGTAGCCCGCGTCGGCGTCGGTGCCGGTCAGGAAGATGATGGGGACGTCCTTGGTCTGGTCGAGCCGCTTGATGTTGGCGGCGGTCTCGAAGCCGTCCATGCCCGGCATCCGGATGTCGAGCAGGACGACGGCGAACCGCCGCCGCAGCAGGGCCTTCATCGCCTCCTCGCCCGAACGCGCGCGCACCAGCGGCTCGTTGAGGGACCCCAGGACGGCCTCCAGCGCGATCAGGTTGTCCTCCATGTCGTCGACCAGGAGGATGCTGGCGCGCTCGTCGGTCGTTTCCTCAGCGCTCATGGTGACTGTGCCTCACTCGGTCGTCGGCGGGACCGAGGCCTCCCCTGGTATGCCCGGTCCCGGAACAACGGATTCGGGAACGTCGTCGCCCTGTTCGTCGAGGTCTGTGCCCTCCGGGTCGAGGAGGGCGCAGACGACGGTCAGGAGCTGGTCGACGTCCACCGGCTTGGGTACGTAGTCGTTGGCACCGCGCGCGATGGATTTCTCGCGGTCTCCCGGCATCGCCTTCGCGGTGAGCGCGACGATGGGCAGGCCTGTCCAGCGGGGGGTGCGGCGGATGGCGGAGATCGTTTCGTAGCCGTCCATCTCCGGCATCATGATGTCCATCAGGACGAGTTCGACGTCGGGGTTGCGCTCCAGTGTCTCGATTCCCTCGCGGCCGTTCTCCGCGTACAGGACGGGCATGCCGACGCGGCCCAGGACGTGCGTGAGCGCGAAGACGTTGCGGATGTCGTCGTCCACGATCAACACCCGTCGCCCCGGCAGGACCTGGCCCGCACGGCCGGACTTCCAGGCCTCCAACTTGGTGGGTGTCGGCCAGGAGTCGTCGGTGTCGTGGGCGGTGTAGGGCTCGGTGGACAGCTGCTCCGGTACGGGCAGCGGACGGTTCTCCGCCACGGGTCCGGTCGCCGCGTGACCGGGGCTGATGACAGGGACGTACAGCGTGAAGGTGGAGCCCTTACCGGGGGCGCTCTCCGCGATGATGCGGCCGCCGAGCAGGCCGGCGATCTCCCGGCTGATCGACAGGCCGAGGCCGGTGCCGCCGTACTTGCGGTTGGTGGTGCCGTCGGCCTGCTGGAACGCCTCGAAGATCACCGGGAGTTTCTCCGCGGCGATGCCGATGCCGGTGTCGGATACGGCGAAGGCGATCACGTCGTCGCTGTTCTCGCGGGTGAAGGTGTGGTCGGGGTCCTTGAGGCGGTTGACGCGCAGCTCGACCCGGCCGGTCGCGGTGAACTTGATCGCGTTGGAGAGCAGGTTGCGCAGGATCTGCTGAAGCCGCTGCTCGTCCGAGTACATCTCGCGCGGTACGGCCTCGCCGACCGCCACCTCGAAGGCGAGCCCCCGGTCCAGGGTGAGCGGGCGGAAGGTGGCGTGGACGTAGTCCAGCAGCTTGATGAGGGGGAGCCGCTTCGGTCGTACGTCCATACGGCCCGCCTCGATCTTCGACAGGTCGAGGATGTCGTTGATGAGCTGGAGGAGGTCGGAGCCCGAGCGGTGGATCGTCGTCGCGAACTGGACTTCCTGGTCGGAGAGACGGCCGTCCGGGTTGTCGGAGAGGAGGCGGGCGAGGATCAGCAACGAGTTGAGCGGCGTGCGCAGTTCGTGCGACATGTTCGCCAGGAACTCCGACTTGTACTGGGAGCTGGTCGCCAGGAGCGCGGCCTTCTCCTCCAGTTCGGCGTTCGAGCGCTGCAACTCCGCCTGTTGTGACTGGAGTTCGTCGGAGCGGTCCTGGAGCTGGATGGCCAGCCGCTGGGACTCGCCGAGCAGGGACTCGGTGCGGGAGTTGGCGATGATGGTGTTGATGGCGACGCCGATGGTGTTCACGAACTGGTCGAAGAACGCCAGGTGGACGTCGGAGAAGCGGGAGAACGAGGCGAGTTCGATGACGCCCAGCAGCTTGTCCTCGAAGAGGATCGGGATGATGACGACGCTCGCCGGGGCAGCCTCCCCCAGCCCGCTGTTGATCTTGATGTAGTCCGGTGGGGCTTCTTCGACGAGGATGCGCTTCTTCTCGCGCGCCGCCTGCCGGACCAGCCCGTGCACCGGCATGCTGCCCGTGTCGACGGTCGCGCCCTGCGCCGAGCCGTACCCGGCGATGAAGGCGAGACCCTTGGTGGGCACGGCCGTACGCAGGGACGCCCCGTCCTCCTCCGGGTCGGCCAGGAAGAACGCGCCGTACTGCGCGTTCACCAGCGGGGTCAGCTCGCGCAGGATCAGGTCGGCGACCTCCATCAGATCCCGGTGGCCCTGCATCAGCGCGGCGAGCCGGGCGAGGTTCGACTCCAGCCAGTCCTTCGCGCGGGTCGTCTCGCGGAGGTTGGCCACCATCAGGTTGATGTTGTCCTTCAGCTCGGCGACCTCGCCCTGGGTCTCCACGGTGATGGAGCGGGACATGTCGCCCTGGGCCACCGCGGAGGCCACTTCGGCGATCGCGCGGACCTGCGTGGTGAGGTTGGAGGCCAGCTCGTTCACGTTCGTCGTCAGACGCTTCCAGGTGCCGTACACACCCTCGACCCTTGCCTGGCCGCCGAGTTGACCCTCCGAACCCACCTCGCGGGCCACCCGGGTGACCTCCGAGGAGAAGGAGGAGAGGGTGTCGACCATCGTGTTGATGGTCGTCTTCAGCTCGAGGATCTCGCCGCGCGCGTCCACGTCGATCTTCTTCGAGAGGTCGCCCTGGGCCACGGCGGTGGCGACCTGCGCGATGTTCCGTACCTGCGACGTCAGGTTGTCGGCCATGTAGTTGACGTTGTCGGTCAGATCACGCCAGACGCCGGACACGCCGAGCACCTGGGCGCGGCCGCCGAGCCGGCCGTCCGTGCCGACCTCGCGGGCGACGCGGGTCACCTCGTCGGCGAAGGCGCGCAGCTGCTCCACCATCGTGTTGACGGTGTCCTTGAGTTCGAGGATCTCGCCGCGGGCGTCGACCGTGATCTTCTTCGACAGGTCGCCGTTCGCGACCGCCGTCGTCACCTGGGCGATGTTGCGGACCTGCGACGTCAGGTTCAGGGCCATGAAGTTGACGTTGTCCGTCAGGTCCTTCCAGACGCCGGACACGCCGCGGACCTGGGCCTGGCCGCCGAGGTTGCCTTCCGTGCCGACCTCGCGGGCCACGCGGGTGACCTCGTCGGCGAAGGCGGAGAGCTGGTCGACCATGGTGTTGATGGTCGACTTGAGTTCGAGGATCTCGCCCTTCGCCTCGACCGTGATCTTCTTGCCGAGGTCGCCCTGCGCGACGGCCGTGGAGACGAGGGCGATGTTGCGGACCTGTGAGGTCAGGTTGTCGGCCATGAAGTTGACGTTGTCGGTGAGGTCCTTCCAGACGCCGGACACGCCGCGGACCTGGGCGCGCCCGCCGAGGTTGCCTTCCGTGCCGACCTCGCGGGCCACGCGGGTGACCTCGTCGGCGAAGGCGGAGAGCTGGTCGACCATGGTGTTGATGGTCGATTTGAGTTCGAGGATCTCGCCCTGCGCGTCGACCGTGATCTTCTGGCTGAGGTCGCCGTTGGCGACGGCCGTGGTGACCTGGGCGATGTTGCGGACCTGTGAGGTCAGGTTCGAGGCCATGAAGTTGACGTTGTCGGTGAGGTCCTTCCAGACGCCGGAGACGCCCCGGACCTGCGCACGGCCGCCCAATTGGCCTTCGGTGCCGACTTCGCGGGCGACGCGGGTGACCTCGTCGGCGAAGGCGGAGAGCTGGTCGACCATCGTGTTCACGGTGAGCTTCAGCTCGAGCAGCTCGCCGGTCGCCTCGACCGTCACCGTACGGGTCAGATCGCCGCGCGCCACCGCCGTGGTCACCAGGGCGATGTCCCGCACCTGGGCGGTGAGCCGGGAGGCCATCGTGTTGACCGCCTCGGTCACATCGCGCCAACTGCCCGACAGGCCCTGCACTTTGGCGCGTCCGCCGAGTCGGCCCTCGGTGCCGACCTCGCGGGCGACCCGGGTCACCTCGCCGGTGAAGAGGGACAGCTGGTCGACCATCTTGTTGACGGCCCGGCCCAGTCTGCGCAGGTCGCCCCGCAGCTGACGGTTACCGTCGTGCAGGTCCACCCGCTGGGTGAGGTCGCCGCCGGCCACCGCGTCGAGGACGCGCGTCGCGTTCGCGGCGGGTGCCACCAGGGCGTCGAGCAGCTGGTTCACGTCATTGACGCGGGTCGTCCAGTTGCGCTGGCCCGGGCTCGCCGACAGTCGCTCGTCGAGTCGGCCGTGCCGCACCAACTCCCTCCGGACCCGCTGCACTTCCGTGTTGAAGTGGGTGTTGCGGTCGAGGATCTGATTGAACGTCGTGCTCAGCTCGGCCACCAGGCCGTGCCCCGTCTCGGGCACCTTGGTGAAGTCACCGTCGCGCGCGGCGGTCATCGCGGCGAGCAGAGGACGCAGATCTGATGCCCGAATTTGTCCGTCTTCGGGCGCACGCGTAGCACTGTTCTCACTCATGGCAGCCCACTTCGGTAACTCGGCGCTTATGGGCGCGGCCAGTCTGTCACTCTGTCCATGTCGCCTGAGGCGTAATCGTCCGAACTGCTCAGGGAGCCGCACAGTGGGGGCCATTCCGACGCAACGGGAGTCACAACCGGACTCCATGGCGCTTGCCCCTGATACGCCCGCGCACCACCGCGCGGGCCAGGAAACAATGGCGCGCGCCGCGCTGCCGGGCACTCCTCTCGCGCCCGGCGCCGCCCGTCGGCTGGTGCGGGAGGCGCTCGCCGGCTGGTCCGAACTCGCGCTGCCCGGCGCCGAGATCGTCGGCGAGCGGCTGGCCGATGACGCTGTCGTGGTCGCCAGCGAACTCGTCACCAACGCCGTGGTGCACGCGGGCACCGACGTCGAGCTGCTGTGCCGGCTGGAAATCACCGCCGACGGGGCGGTGGGCGCGGTGGTCGTCGAGGTCTCCGACCACCACCCCTCGAGGGCGGTACGGGAGGAAGTGGTCGAACGGCAGTACGGCACACCGGAGTACGGGCGCGGGCTGCGGCTCGTCTCCGCGCTCTCGGACGCCTGGGGGATCACCTACCGCACCGGCGTCAAGACCGTCTGGGCGCGGCTGCCTGTTCATGGGGGGCTGGCGGTGGACGAAGAGCTTGGCGTGGTGGCTGGGGCGCCGGCTGCGGATGAGGGATTCGGCGTGGCTGGGGGGCTTGTCGTCGACGAGAAGACGGTCGACGAGAGGGCGGTTGAGGAGAGGTCGGTCGACGAGGGGGCGGTCGACGAGAAGGCGGTCGACGAGAGGGCGGAGGTGTACGTCGATGAGCTCGCCCTGACGACCGGGCCGCGAGGCGCCGAAACGCGGGCCTCCGAACCGAGGCGTAGCCCGCGGCGGGACCACGACTGGCTCAACCGCGGTGCCCTCTCCTTCCTCGCCGAGGCGTCCGACCTGCTCGCTGGACAGCTCGACGAGGACCTGGTCGCCGCGCTCGCCGGACAGCTTCTGGTGCCACGGCTCGCGGACTGGTGCGCGGTGTGGCTGGAGGACGAGGCCACCGACCGGGCGGGCGGTCTCGGCCTGGCCCTGGGGCCGCGGCTCGCCCGCGTCTGGCACGGCAGTGAGAACCGCATCGAGGAGTTACGCCGGGCCTTGGAGAAGGATCCGCCACGACTGCCGGACTCGGTGCGATCCCGTGCCGTGCCGGTGCCCTGGCCGGGCGAGGTGCTGGGGGACGGTGAGGAGTGTTGGGCCGGCGAGATGTACGTGGCTCGTGTGATGGACGGGGCCCACGAGCCGGGCAGGACGCCCGAGGCAAGCATCGTGGGCGGGACCTACGGAGCGAGCATCGTGGGCGAGGCGCACGGAGCCGGCGCGTTGGGCGGGCCACACGGAGCCGGCGCCATGGGCGGGGCGCACTCGGAGATTCTCGGCGACGAGGCGCCCGGACCGGGCCGGGCGGAGGGGCCGAGCCGGGCCGGCGGGGTGAGTGACGGGAGGCGGTCCAGTGGGGCCGCGCTCGCGTACCGGCTGATCGCGGGCGGGCGCCCACTCGGCACCCTCGTCATCGGGCGGGCCGGGCCGACCGCCTTCCCCGACGAGATCACCGGGCTCGTCGAGGATCTCAGCCGCCGCATCGCCCTCGCCATCGGCGCCGCCCGCCAGTACGCGCGCCAGGCCACCATCAGCCGGGTCCTCCAGCGCGGTCTGCTGCCCGGAGCGGTCGCCGAGATCCCTGGGGTGCGCAGCGCCCTCGTGTACGAACCGCTGGACAAGGGCGGGCCCAGCGGCGACTTCTACGACCTGTTCCCGGCCGGGGACGGGCGCTGGTGCTTCGTCCTGGGCGACGTGCAGGGCAAGGGGCCCGAGGCCGCCGTGGTGATCGGCCTCGCCCGGCCCTGGCTGCGGCTGCTGGCCCGTGAGGGCTACCACGTCGCGGATGTCCTGGACCGCCTCAACCAGCTTCTGCTGGACGACGCGACCGAGGCGGCCGACGCGGCGGCCCGCGCGCTGGTCGCCGCGGGCGGGCCGGGCCTGGGCCCCGACGAGGGCCCGCAGACCCGCTTCCTGTCCATGCTGTACGGCGAGCTGGTGCCCTTCGAAGGCGGCGTCCGCTGCACCCTCGCCTCCGCCGGACATCCGCTGCCGCTGATCCTGGGCCCCGATGGCGACGTACGAGAAGTGGCCGAGCCGGGGACCCTCCTCGGCGTCTTCGAGGACGCGACCTACACCTCCGAGACGTTCGAGCTGTACCCCGGCGACACCGTCCTGTGTGTCACGGACGGAGTGACGGAGCGCCGCAGCGGGCCGCGCCAGTTCGATGACGACGACGGGCTCGCGGAGGCCCTCGCGAGCTGCGTGGGGCTGAGCGCCGAGCTCGTCGCGGAAAGGATCCGGCGACTGGTGCACGAGTTCGGCAGCAAGCCGCCGGAGGACGACCTGGCGTTGCTGGTGCTGCAGGCCGAGTAGCCGGAACGGGAAAGGGCCAGAGAAACGGGAGAGGAGGGGCACTCGGCCGCGTACGGGACAATGGAACGCATGCCTTCCGCACTTCCCGACGGTGAGCCCGTCCCCGACGACGGGGCGCTGCCCGCGCACGCCCTGACCGGAGCCGCCGAGCGCCCCCTCGGGTTCTATCTCCATGTGCCGTACTGCGCGACCCGCTGCGGCTACTGCGACTTCAACACCTACACGGCGACCGAGCTGCGGGGCACCGGAGGCGTACTCGCCTCCCGCGACAACTACGCGTCCACCCTGATCGACGAGGTCCGCCTCGCCCGCAAGGTCCTCGGCGACGACCCGCGCCCCGTCCGCACGGTCTTCGTCGGAGGCGGTACGCCGACACTGCTGGCCGCCGACGATCTCGTACGGATGCTGGGGGCGATCCGCGACGAGTTCGGGCTCGCGGCCGACGCCGAGATCACCACCGAGGCGAACCCGGAGTCGGTGGACCCGGCGTACCTCGCGACCCTGCGGGCAGGCGGCTTCAACCGGATCTCCTTCGGCATGCAGAGCGCCCGGCAGCACGTACTGAAGGTGCTCGACCGCACGCACACCCCGGGTCGCCCCGAGGCCTGCGTCGCCGAGGCCCGTGCGGCCGGCTTCGAGCACGTGAACCTCGACCTGATCTACGGCACGCCCGGCGAGTCCGACGACGACTGGCGGGCCTCGCTCGAGGCCGCGCTCGGCGCCGGTCCCGACCATGTGTCCGCCTACGCGCTGATCGTGGAGGAGGGGACCCAGCTGGCCCGCCGGATCCGCCGCGGCGAGGTTCCCATGACGGACGACGACGTCCACGCGGACCGGTATCTGATCGCCGACGAGGTGTTCGCGAAGGCGGGCTTCGACTGGTACGAGGTGTCCAACTGGGCCACCTCGGAGGCCGGCCGGTGCCTGCACAACGAGCTGTACTGGCGTGGCGCCGACTGGTGGGGCGCCGGGCCGGGCGCCCACAGCCACGTGGGCGGCGTGCGCTGGTGGAACGTGAAGCACCCCGGCGCGTACGCGGCGGCGCTGGCCTCCGGTCGCTCCCCGGGCGCGGGGCGCGAGCTCCTCTCGGACGAGGATCGGCGCGTGGAGCGTGTCCTGCTGGAGTTGCGGCTGCGCGAGGGGTGCCCGCTGTCGCTGCTCCGCCCGGAGGGTCTGGCCGCGGCCCGTCGTGCCCTGTCCGACGGGCTGCTGGAATCCGGGCCGTACGACGACGGTCGCGCGGTTCTCACGCTGCGGGGGCGGTTGCTCGCCGATGCGGTGGTGCGGGACCTGGTGGACTGAGGGGGCGTGCGGTGGGGGCTTGGCGCGCCCACGCGGCGGAGCCGCACGATGTCACAGCCCCGCGCCCCTGGGCATCTCAGCCCGTCCGGCGTTTGAGGACGAGGCCGTTCAGGCCGAAGCGGGGGTCTGGGGGCGGCAGCCCCCAGGTACGGATGGGACGGGTAGGGGCGGCGGGGGCGAGGAAAGCCGACCAGCCCCCCCGCTCAGCTCTTCTCGAAGCGGAAGCCCACGCCCCGTACCGTCGCGATGTACCGAGGATTCGCCGCATCGTCACCGAGCTTCTTGCGGAGCCAGGAGATGTGCATGTCGAGGGTCTTGGTCGACGACCACCACGTCGTGTCCCAGACCTCCCGCATCAGCTGGTCACGTGTGACCACCCGCCCGGCATCCCGCACCAGCACCCGAAGCAGGTCGAACTCCTTTGCGGTGAGCTGGAGTTCCTCGTCGCCCATCCAGGCCCGGTGCGACTCGACATCGATACGCACACCGTGCGTGGCGGGCGGCTGCTGCGGCTCCGCGGCGCCGCGCCGCAGGAGGGCCCGGACGCGGGCGAGCAGTTCGGCGAGCCGGAACGGCTTGGTCACGTAGTCGTCGGCGCCCGCGTCGAGACCGACGACGGTGTCCACCTCGTCGGCACGCGCGGTCAGGATGAGGATCGGGATGGTGTGGCCTTCGGCACGGAGTCGGCGGGCCACTTCCAGGCCGTCCATCCCGGGCAGGCCCAGGTCCAGGACGACCAGGTCGACGCCGCCCTGCATTCCGGCGTCGAGCGCGGCGGGTCCGTCCTCGCGCACTTCGACCTCGTAACCCTCCCGGCGCAGGGCGCGGGCCAGTGGCTCCGAGATGGACGCGTCGTCCTCGGCGAGCAGTACACGGGTCATGGGGTGATGGTAGTCCGCCACGGAGGACGCCTGCGGCGTGATCCGTATCCGCCATTCTTACTTACGGCTGTACGGTTTCTTACCTTCGGCTGTGCGATGCGATCATGGTGCGCACCTTCGAATAGGTGTCCATGGTTCCATTATTACCTGTGATCCATCTCTCACGTCCTTCCATATGCGGCATTGACTTGTCGTATGGTGACCACACGCCTGTAGCACCACACCGGGACCTTTGGCGAGTATCTGACGCTAAAGGTCTCTTTTGTGTGCGGGCTGGTGTTTGCCAGCCTTGAAAGGAATGACCTGTGGCCGGGCCCGAGCGCATCGACGCGTGACGGGCGTGGATCCCGGTGGTCGGCGTCCACCGCTTCGCAATCCGGAGCGGACTCCCCGTGGGCGTGGGGTGGACGGTCGAGCATTCGCCGGTGCCGGCCGCCCCCCACCGGGCGCGCGACGCTCAAGCAGCGCGTCCCGACCAGCAAGGAACGACCATGGCGTCCAGCCTGACGAAGGACACAGACCCGGGCACCCCCGGTTTCGAGCGCTCCTTCTTCGGCCACCCCCGCGGACTGGCCACTCTCTTCATGACCGAGATGTGGGAGCGGTTTTCCTACTACGGCATGAGAGCTCTGCTCCCGCTGTACCTGGTCGCACCGGGCGGCCTGCACATGAGCGCGGCCTCCGCCACGGCGATCTACTCCGTGTACCTGTCGCTCGTGTACCTGCTCGCCCTTCCCGGCGGCTGGTTCGCGGACCGCGTGCTCGGCCCCCGCAAGACCGTGGCCGTCGCCGGCCTCGTCATCATGCTGGGTCACCTGACGCTGGCGCTGCCGTCGTCCGGCACCTTCTTCGCGGGTCTGGGCCTGGTCGCGATCGGTTCCGGTCTGCTGAAGGCCAACATCTCCACGATGGTCGGCCACCTCTACGACGGCCCGGACGACCCGCGCCGCGACGGTGGCTTCACCCTCTTCTACGTGGGCATCAACATCGGCGCCTTCGCCGCGCCGCTGATCATCGGCACCGTCGGTGAGAACGTGAACTGGCACCTGGGCTTCGCGCTCGCCGCGCTCGGCATGGCGCTGGGTCTGGCGCAGTTCCTGCTGGGCGGCCGTCACCTGAGCGCGCGTTCCAGCGTCGTCCCGACGCCGCTGACCGCCGCCGAGAAGTCCGCCACGCTGCGCAAGTCCGCCCTGTGGGCGGCCGTCGCCGCGGTCTTCTACTGCATCGTCGGCTTCTCGGGCCACTACACGCTGAACTGGCTGCTGGTCCCGATCACGATCGCCGGTCTGCTCATCCCGGTCATGGTCATCGCACGTATCAAGCGGGACAAGGACCTGGACCGCGTCGAGCAGTCGAAGATGTCCGCGTACATCTGGTTCTTCGTGGCCGCGGCCATCTTCTGGATGATCTACGACCAGGGTGGCTCGACCCTGTCGATCTTCGCCGAGTCGTCTGCCGACAACACGATCTTCGGCTGGGAGTTCCCGGTCTCCTGGTACCAGTCCGTCAACCCGGTCATGATCATGGCGTTCGCCCCGGTCTTCGCCTGGATGTGGCTGGCGCTGAACCGGCGCGGCAAGGAGCCGAGCACGGCCGTGAAGTTCGCCTCGGGTCTGCTCCTGATCGGCGCGTCCTTCTTCCTCTTCCTGGCCCCGCTGTCGATCGCCGAGGGCGGTCACAAGGCGGCCGCGATGTGGCTGGTCGCGATCTACTTCGTGCAGACCGTCGGCGAGCTGACCGTCTCCCCGGTCGGCCTGTCCGTCACGACGAAGATGGCTCCCGCGAAGTACGCCTCCCAGATGATGGGTGTCTGGTTCCTGGCCGTCACCGCCGGTGACGCCACGACCGGCCTCCTCTCCATCGCCGGGGTCGACCTCAACAAGACGGGCATCGTCGCCCTCCAGGCCACGCTCGCCGTGGTCGCCGGTGTCGCGGTGTGGATGTACCGCAATAAGGTCAAGGAACTCATGGGCGACGTGCACTGACGCACGCACTGACGCACGCCTTACGACGAACGGGGCCGCCGTATCCGCTGGGATACGGCGGCCCCGTTCGTGTGGGGCTCATATGTGGGCCGGGGCCCGGTCGGAGGAAGGTCAGCGCACGCGTCGGCCCGGCATGAAGGTGAAGACCGCGCCCCCCAGCAGGATCACCGTGCCCGCGATCAGGCCCAGGGCCTTCAGGCCGCCGCGGTTCCCGGCGCCCGTTTCCGCGAGGCCGCCGCTGGACGACGTACCTCCTGAGGAATCGCCTCCTGAGGAGCCGCCGCCCGACGCTCCGCTCGCCTGTTCGGTGGTGTCCAGGGTCAGGGAGACCTCGGACGTGGTCGGGGTGCAGGTCGTCGTCGTGCCCAGGGCCTCGATCGTCAACACCCCTGGGGACAGCGTGGACCGGCCGCTCGCGCCGGGCTTGTACGTGCCGGTGAGGTCGGGGATCTCCATCGGGTCGCCCGTCTTGATCGGCTCGGCGTTGGTCGGCCCTTCGACATGGACCGTGCCGTCGTCCGAGCCGCCCAGGGCCACCTCCATCGACGGCTTGACGGAGTCCGCGGGGATGTCGGCCGGGCTGTCCATCACCGACTTCTTGAACTGGACGGTGAGGTCGTAACTCCCGCCGTTCTTCTTGGCGTTGATCTGGACGGGGGAGGTGGCGTCCTTGTCTCCGATGGGCGTCTTGCATGCGTAGGGGACGGAGACTTCCTTGCCGGTGAAGTCGGTCTGGCCACCGCCGTCGTCACCTCCGGTGGAGCCACCCGTGTCGCTGCCGCCGGTGCCTCCGGTGTCACTCGCGCTCGGCGTCGGCGTCGAGGTGCCCGTGGGCAGCTCCGTCGGCAGCGTCGGCAGCCCCGTCGGCAGGGTCGGTGTCCCCGTCGGAAGTCCGCCCGTCGTGCCGCCCGAACCCCCTCCGCTCCCCGTCACCTTGATCGTCGCCGCCGACTTCACCGTCTCCTTCGGCGCGCACTTCGTGTCCGTCGACACCGGCTTGCTGACGTTGATGTTGTACGCGTCGGGGGTCAGGGTCACCTCTCCCGCCGCCGTCAGCTTCAGCTTGCCCGTCATGTCGGGCAGCTTCATGTCGCTGTTCTTGGGGATCGCCGGGTTCGACCGGGGCCCCTCCATCGCGATGTCCGCCGTCTGGGCGCCGGCCGCCTTCAGCGTGCCCGTCGGCTTCACCGTGTCCTTCTCCAGGTCGATGACGTCCGGATTCTTGGACGCCGCCTTGACGAACTTCCAGGTGATGGTGACCTCGTCCCCCACCTTCGCCTCGGCGGGCGCGGTGATCTCCGCCTGCGTCGTGCCCTCGACCGGGGGCAGCCCGGAGATCGAGGGCGGAATGCACTCCGTCAGGTACGACACCTCAGCGGCCTGCGCCGGGGTCACGGCCACTCCCAGCAGGATGCCCGCGCCGCCGAGCATCAGCGCGACCCCGGCCGCGCT
The DNA here is from genome assembly GCF_054462255.1 of Streptomyces sp. SD15. Lineage (NCBI taxonomy): Bacteria > Bacillati > Actinomycetota > Actinomycetes > Kitasatosporales > Streptomycetaceae > Streptomyces > Streptomyces sp. SD15. The sequence goes on from NZ_JBTLMO010000011.1 coordinate 91,838, forward strand.
CACTCTTCGTCCTGCCGCCGGTACCACTCTCCGTTGCGTACTCACGCCTTTCCCTTCGTCGTCGGACTGTTCTCTTGCGGTGCGGAGAGCTGACCGTTCGCTGTGGTCCCCGGATCGTTGTCCGGTGTGAACCACGGCAGGGACGGGTTCGGGGCCTCGGACGTCGTAGCCGCCGGTGACGTCTGCGACTGTGTCGTCAGTTTCGGTAGCCGTAGGGTGAGTTCGGGGAGTCGAAGGCCCCGGTGACGACCGGCCCGCCCCGCCGACCGGCGCGGCCGTACCCGGTCCACCACCGCCATCCCGACCCGGAACACCGCCGCCGGTACGACCACGCAGAGCAGGATCCAGAAGAGGGTCACGCCCCAGGGGCGGCCCACGCCCCACGGCTGCTCGGCGAGCACTTTCCCGCCGTACCGCAGCGAGACCGTGTAGTCGCCGTGCGCCCCGGCCGCCAGCTCGACGGGGAGTGTGATCCGGGCCTTCTTGCCGGGCGCGATCGTGCCCCGCCACTGCTGTTCCTCCCACTGCGGGGCGAACACCCCGTGGGAGGTGCCGACTTGGAAGACGGGGTCCTTGACGGCGGCGGTGCCGACGTTGCCGACGGTGAAGACGAGCTCACGGGCGGGCGGTGAGCCGAACCAGGTGAGCAGTCCGCTCGACCCGTCCAGCCGGGTGTCCGTCAGTACCGACAGCCGACCGCCGTTCTCCTCCTGCGGCAGCGGCTCGACCGAGTGCCCGGCCACCATGAAGATCGCGTCCGCCTCCGCCTTTTCTCCCATGACCGTGGCGACGTGCACCACACAGGGGCACGGTTCGGGGGGCTCGGCGACCGGCAGCTTCTTGCTGAAGTTCCCCTTGGCGTCGGTGGTGACGGCCCGACCGTCGGCATTGGCACAGGAGTTGGTGCCGCCGATCACACCCCGGGACGGCACGGACTGCCCGCAGATCACCATCATCAGCAGCGCCTTCGGCCGCCATCCGGCACCCGACACGGTGATCGAACCACCGGTACCGGCCTGGGACTTGGACAGCTTCACGTTCGGTCGGTCAGCAGCGGAAGCCGAGCCCAAGGGCCCCATGAACGCGACCAGGACCAGCCCGGCCACCGCCACCAGCGCCGTCATTCGAACCTTGTCGCTCACGACACCGCTCCCGTCCACTCGACTTCCGTACGCGGCTGTTCACACGCCCCGCCGACCGACGTACGGCGTCTGTGGCGTCGTACGACGAGAAGCGCGACGACCGCCGCGAGGCCGCCCCCGACGCCCGCCACCGCACCCCACGGCACGAACCGCGCCGACGCGGACGCTGTGGCGTGCGCCCCGCCCGCCGCCGTCACCGTCAGCCGCACGTCGACCGCGTCCAGGGCCGGGGTGTCGCGCCACGGCTCGGTGAGCGTGACGCGGCGGCCCGGGAGGAGTTCGACGGGCAGGGTGCGCGGGGTGCGGTCGAGGACCCGGCCGCGGATGCCGTCGGCGCGTACCGCGAGCTTCGGGGTGAGGACGGTGTTGCCGCGGTTGACGAGCTGGTACGAGATGCGCCCGGCCCGAACGGCGACGTGCTCGACCGTGAGGGCCGACAACGTCGGTCCCGCGACGCGGAGTTGGATCCGGACCGTCGAGGACCGGCCGCCCGCGCTCGCGACGATCGCGCCGGGATGGTCGCCAGGTGTCGCGCCCGCCGGAACGCTCACGGTGAACGGCACGTCGGCGCGGGTGCGCGCGGGCACCCGCACGGACAGCTCGCCCACCGGCACCCGGCGCCCGTCCCGCTCCCCCGCGAAGGCGATCCACGCGCCGGTGTCCGCCGACCCCCCGCGTGCGGTGACGTTGTCGGCTGCCGCGCCGCTCAGCCGGACCGTCAGCGGCTTCGCGCCCGGGTTGAGTACGGCCACGGTGTCCTGGAGGACCGTGCCGGGCGCGCCCTCCGCGTAGACGTACGGCCGCCCGTCCGTCGCGGTCGCGGACGCATTCGACGACGGTACGACGGACCAGCCGCCGTCGGCCACGGCCACCGGCGCGGCAGCCGACAGCAGCACGGCAGTGGCAGCGGTGGCGGTGACGGCGACGAGGACACGGGCGTACGGCATCGGCGGCTCCTGGGCGTCGTACGGGATCAGCTCGCTTCAGCGACGTATCTGCGACACATTGGCGACGTATCAGCGAAGCGTTACGTCGTATCAGCGACGGATCGTCTGATGCCTGCGCGTCAGCCACAGTGCGCCCGCCGCGCCCACGAGCAGCACCGTGCCGCCGAGCGTGCCGAGGGCGATCGCCGAGTCCTCGGGGCCGGTCTGCGGGAGCTGCCCGTCGGAGCCCGAGCCCGCCTGGGGCTGACCTGAGCCCTCGCCCTCCGAACCGGATCCGCCGCCCGCGGCCGTGACGTCGAGGGTCAGGGGCGGCTTGGGGTCGTTCGTGGGCGTGCACGTGGTCGTCGTGCCGAGCGCCTTGATGGTGAGCACGCTCGGAGTGAAGGTGACCTCGCCGGTCTCCTTCGGCGTGTACGTTCCGCTCAAGTCACTGATTTTGATGGGGGTGTTGGCGGGGATCGCGTCCGCGTTGGCCGGACCGGTCACGGCCACCGTGCCGCTGTCCGCGCCGCCCACCTTGATCACGGCGCTCGGCTTCATCGCACCCTTGCCCAGTTCCACCGGGCTGGAGGAGACGCCCTTCTGCCAGGACATGGTGAGCTTGTAGGCGCTGCCGCTCTTGACGCTCTTGATGTCGATGGGCGAGACGGCACTCTTGTCGCCGATCGGCGTCTTGCACTGGTAGTTGACGTCCACCACATCGGCCTGGGCTGCGGGGGCGGCCATCAGCACCGCCGAGCCGGCCAGGGCCGCGGCGAACGCGAGCGCGGCGGTTCGTTTCTGGTACGTCCGGTACGACACCACGGGGCCTCATTCCTGACGGAACATCAGATCGGCCGTCAAGGTACGCCCGGGGTCTTGTGGAGGGAAGACAAAATGCGCGCCGGATCTGAGGAGATCCGGCGCGCATACGGCGACGTACGAAGAAGGGCCGAAGAAGGGCCGAAGAAGGGTTCGAACCGCGGGTAACCCCAAGGTGGGAGTTACGCGGGCGCCCCGAGCTCCGCCCAGACGGTTTTGCCCGCGACCCCCGGAGTCCGTACGACCCCCCAGTCCAGGCACAGCCGCTGCACGATGAACATGCCGTGGCCGCCCGGGCGTCCGGCGCGGTGCGGGGTGCGCGGGGCGGGCTGCCCCGTGCCCCGGTCGGAGACCTCGACGCGCAGCACCTTGTTGTCGCAGGCGATCCGCAGCTCGTCCGGACCCTCGGCGTGCAGGCAGGCGTTGGTGACGAGTTCGGAGACGACCAGCAGAACGTCCTCGGCGGCGGCCCGCTGGTCGGCGCTCGCGGCGGGCAGCCAGCCCCACGCACGCAGCGCCTGGCGGGCGAAGTCACGGGCGAGCGGCACGACGGCGCTCTGGCCGTCGAAGTTCAGCCTGCGGGCCGGCCGGCCGGCCGACTGGACGGTCACGTCAGCGCCCGCGCCTCCGGACAGGCCGTCTCGGGACACGGTCATGGGCGGGCCGTCTCCGGGCACGGTCACGGCGTCTCCCGACGCCCCGGAAGCGCCGCCGTCGCCCGACTCCGGGCCGCGGTCGCCCGGCGAGTCAGGCCGGGTGGTGCTCATCAGCGCTTCACCTCACCGATTCACCATGTGCAAGATTTCACGATTCAAGACTCAGTACTCAGCATGTGATACGCGTACTAGGCGCTTTCGCACTCAGGACGTTCGGGATGAATTTCTACGACGTTCCCACCGATTGTTGCCGACATATTCAGGATGTCTCCTGCCCGGCCGAACCGTCGGAACACCCACTTGTTCGACCTTGTTCGACGGGGGATGTGTGACACGCGCCCCACCTAGTCGGACAGGGCCGCGTCGAGCGTCTCGTGGACGGTGAAGACGGCCTCGGCCCCGGTGATCTCGAAGACCCGGGCCACCACCGGCAGCATCCCCGCCAGATGGACCCCACCACCCGCGGCCTCGGCCTTCAGCCGGGCGCCGAGCAGCACATTGAGCCCGGTGGAGTCGCAGAACTCGAGCCGTGAACAGTCGACGACCAAGCGGGCGTACCCCTTCTCGAGGCAGTCCTCGAGTGGCTCACGCAACAGATCGGCCGTGTGGTGATCCAGCTCACCCGCGGGGGTCACGACGGCACTCGAGCCCTCTTCCCTCACCCCGACAAGAAGCCGGCCCGACTGTGCGCTACCGACCGTCCCGCGGTCCATGCCGTCTCTCTCCCGAGCGTCGCGACTGCTGATTCGACTGCTGATTCGACTGTTGGTTCAACTGCCGATTTACGCACTCGAACACTACGCCTTCCTCACGTCCCCCGACACCCGAAGAACCCCCCGGAGTTGGACATTTCACAATGAAACGAACTTGCGATGACGTCACGAAAGCGGGTAGGGGTAGTAGAGACACCTATTCGACACGGCCGGCTTCGGAGGCGCCGCACACCGCAGTGCACTGATTGGCATCGGCGGCCATATGCCGAGAACGATGGAGGACACCATGTCACCCCGGCTCGACGAATCGCAGACCCAGAGGGCGACGTCGGCACCCTCTCCGGAACGCCCGGAGCCCCTTGCCGCGAGCGACGGACTCGCCGGCAGCGGCGAACTCGCCGGACTTGCCGGACTTCCGGAGATCCCCCCTTACGACGAGGTGGGGCCAGTGGACGCACGGGCCCTGTCCAAGACGCTGTTCGCGCGGCTGGAGTCCCTCGAAGAAGGCACCCACGACTACTCGTACGTCCGCAACACCCTGGTCGAACTCAACCTCGCGCTGGTGAAGTTCGCCGCCTCCCGCTTCCGCTCCCGCAGCGAGCCGATGGAGGACATCATCCAGGTCGGCACGATCGGCCTGATCAAGGCGATCGACCGCTTCGAACTGAGCCGCGGCGTCGAGTTCCCCACCTTCGCGATGCCGACCATCATCGGCGAGATCAAGCGCTTCTTCCGCGACACGTCCTGGTCCGTGCGCGTACCGCGCCGACTGCAGGAACTCCGCCTCGACCTGGCCAAGGCGGGCGACGAACTCGCACAGCAGCTCGACCGGGCGCCCACGGTGGGCGAGTTGGCCGAGCGCCTGGGCATCGCCAACGACGAGGTCGTCGAAGGCATGGCCGCCTCCAACGCCTACACGGCCAGTTCGCTGGACGCCCAGCCCGAGGAAGACGACTCCGAGGGCGCGCTCGCGGACCGCATCGGTTACGAGGACCACGGGCTCGAAGGCATCGAGTACGTGGAGTCCCTCAAGCCCCTGATCGCCGGACTCCCGCCGCGCGACCGCCAGATCCTCTCGCTGCGCTTCGTCGCCAACATGACCCAGTCCGAGATCGGCGACGAGCTCGGTATCTCGCAGATGCACGTATCGCGGCTGTTGACGCGGACGCTGGTGCGGCTGCGCAGGGGGCTGACGGTCGAGGAGTGACGAAGCCGTCGCTCCAGGACGGAGTGACGGAACCTTCGCACGGAGAGCGGTCCGGCCCACCGGGTCGGACCGCTCTGCTCGAGACCTCTTTCCTCAAAGGTCCTCCTCCATCACAGTGGTCACCCCAAACTGGCTGGTACGTCAGTACAGGGAACGGCCGTACGGGGTGCGAGGAGGCGCAAGGATGGCACAGGGCGACCAAGCCGACAACGATGCCGAGACCGAAGGTATCCGCGTGCTCGCGGGCGCGTCCGACGCGCGGCTGACCGAACTGCTGGGCGCCGACACGCCCACCGTCTATCCGGCCCTGCGAGAGCTCCGCGGCCGCCACCGCCCGGCGGTCCTCGCCTACGCCCGCCTGTGCACCACGAGCGGGACCACGGCACGGCAGCTCGCGGCACAGGCGTTCACCCTCGCCGCCCGGGAGGCGGCCCGCGGCACCGACCCCGGCGTCCCGTGGCGTTACCACCTCCTGCTGCTGACCGAGCGGGTGGCCGCGTCGTGGGCCGCGGACGAACGGGCAGCCGGCCTCGACGCGGGTCTGCTCCTCGTACGGAACACGGCAGGTCCCGACGGTCCCGTCCCGCCGATGCTCACGGCGTTCCGGTCCCTCCCGTCCCGCGCTCAGGGCCTGATCTGGTACCGAGTCGTGGAACGGGAGTCCGAGGACCGGACGGCCACCCTGCTGGGCCTCGCCCAGGACGTGGCAGTGGCCTACGGAACGGACCGGGCGCTCCAGGCCATGGGCCGGGCCTGTCTGAAGTCCCGTCTCGCCGCCTCCGACGACCCGCGCTGCGGGGACTTCCGCCGGCTGATCGAGGAGTCGGTACGGCCCGACAACCCCCGTTACAGCTCGGATCTTGACGCCCACATGGCGCACTGCGCCCACTGCACGACGGCGTACGAGGAGCTGTCCGCGCTGCGGGACACCCCGCGCACCGCCCTGGCCGAGGGGCTGCTGCCGTGGGCGGGGACCGCGTACGTCATGAACGACGCGAGCGGGTCGGGGGCCACCACGCGGACGACGCCGGCTCGGGTCACGGCAAGGACGCCTACGCCCACACCGACGCCCACGCCCACGCCCACCGCCACGCAGGCCACCACAGGTGCGGTGACGGGGGCTTGGCCTCCGTCCCGCCGTGTCGTCCTGGCCTCGGCGGCGCTCGGCGTGGCCCTGGCCCCGCTACTGCTCTTCCTGCTGCCGTCGGGCGGCTCGTCGTCCCCGTCCACGGGCGCGGCGGGCTCGGTCGGCACCCCGGCCGGTCCACCGCCGGTGACGGTGACGGCGACGGTCTCGGCGACCCCCTCGGCGACCCCCTCCGCCCCGTCGGCTTCACCGACCACCAAGTCCCCGTCGCCCACGAGGAGTTCGACGCCGACGAAAACGGCACGCCCCGCCCCGCCCTCCCCCACGCTCTCCCCGACGTATCCGCCGAGCGGTGCCTACGCCCAAGTGGTGAACGTCTCCTCGGGCCGGTGCCTGGACATCCGCGACGGCTACCTGGAGCAGGGCACGGACGTCGTCACCGCCCCCTGCACCTCGGCCCGCACCCAGCTGTGGCGGGTCGACTCCGGGCGCGGCGTCCTTCAGTCGTACGCCGACTCCGACCTGTGCCTGGACAGCCGCGGCTCCGTGGACAACGGCGTCGGGATCTGGGAGTGCGCATCGGTCGACGGCAGCCACGGAGAGAACCTGGGATTCACCGTGGACGACGACGGCGTGATCCGCCCGGCCATCGCCATCGCCACCGCGGTCACTCCGGGCGACGGCAAGGGCGACGGCCTGTCCCTGCTGCCGCTCAGCGGGGGCGCGGAGCAGCGGTGGCGGGCGGGAGCGGGCGCCCCCTGACCGGAAGGGGGCTCAGACCTCGCGTACGCCCCGCCGCCAGACACCGCTGACCAGCGGCACGCCCGGGCGGTAGGCGAGGTGGACGTGGCTGGGTGCGTCCAGGAGGGTCAGGTCGGCGCGGGCGCCGACGGTGAGGCGGCCGATGTCGTCGCGGCGCAGGGCCGCCGCGCCGCCCGCCGTGGCGGACCAGACGGCCTCGTCGGGGGTCATCCCCATGTCCCGTACCGCCAGCGCGATGCAGAACGGGACGGACGAGGTGAAGGACGAGCCCGGGTTGCAGTCGGTGGAGAGGGCTACGGTCACGCCCGCGTCCAGGATCCGCCGGGCGTCGGGCCACTCGGCGCGCGTGGAGAACTCCGCACCCGGGAGCAGGGTCGCGACCGTCCGGCTGTTGGCCAGAGCGTCCACGTCCGCGTCCGTCAGGTGCGTGCAGTGGTCGGCGCTCGCCGCGTCCAGTTCTACGGCGAGCTGGACGCCGGGGCCGTACGAGAGCTGGTTGGCGTGGACGCGCGGGTGCAGGCCCTTCGCCTTGCCGGCCGTGAGGATCGCGCGGGCCTGGTCGCCGTCGAAGGCGCCCTTCTCGCAGAAGACGTCGACCCAACGGGCGTACGGGGCGCAGGCGTCGAGCATCTCGCCGGTCACCAGGGCCACGTACGCGGCAGGATCGTCGGCGTAGTCCGGGGAGACGATGTGCGCGCCGAGGTAGGTGACCTCGTCGGTGTGCGCCGAGGCGATGCGCAGGGCGCGGGCCTCGTCCTCGACCGTGAGGCCGTAGCCCGACTTCGTCTCGAAGGTGGTGGTGCCCTGGCGGAGCGCCTCGTCGAGGTAACGGAGGAGGTTCGCCTCCAGTTCCGCGTCGGTCGCGGCACGCGTCGCCGCCACCGTCGTACGGATACCGCCCGCCGTGTAGCCGCGGCCGGACATGCGGGCGTTGAACTCCTGGGTGCGGTCGCCCGCGAAGACAAGGTGCGAGTGGGAGTCCACGAAGCCCGGGATCACGGCCCGGCCCCCGGCGTCGACCCGATTGTCAGTGGCGGGTGCTTTGCTTGTTTCACCGGTCCACGCGATGCGGTCGCCGTCGATGACGACGGCCGCGTCCTGGATCAGACCGAGGGGGGACTCGTCACCGAGGGAGGGGTCGTTGGTGACCAGACTGGCGATGTTGGTGATGACGGTAGTGGTGCTGCTCATGGCGTCCTCAGGGGTGGCGGGACTGCGGGTCAGGCACGCAGGGCGTCGATGGCGTCCGCAAGGGCTGTCGGCACCTGCGGTACGAGGGTGTGCGCACCGTCTCGTACGACATGCCGGCCGCCCACGATCGTGTGGCGCACGTCAGCGGCTGTCGCGGCGAATACGGCCGTCTCGGCACCGAGTCGCGGCAGCGGTCCCGCTGTTCTGACCGAGTCGAGGGCGATCGTCGTGAAGTCGGCGAGCGCACCCGGTTCAAGGATGCCCGCGTCGTCCCAGCCCAGGGCCGCGTGGCCGTCCCCGGAGGCGGCGCGCAGGAGGGCGGCCGCCGTCCAGTGACCGCGGGTGCGGGTGCGCAGGCGCTCGTTCAGCTCCATCGCGCGGGCCTCTTCGAGGAGGTCGATGACGGCGTGGCTGTCGGAGCCGAGGGAGAGCGGCGAGCCCGCGTGCTGGAGGGCGACGGCGGGGCCGATGCCGTCGGCGAGGTCGCGCTCGGTGGTGGGACACATGCAGGTGCCGGTCGTGGAGCCGCCGAGCAGGGCGATGTCCTCGTCCGTGAGGTGCGTGCTGTGGACGCCGGTCGTGCGCGGGCCGAGGACTCCGTGGTCGGCGAGCAGCCGGGTGGGCGTGCAGCCGTGCGCTTCCTGGCAGGCGTCGTTCTCCGCCGTCTGCTCCGACAGGTGCACATGGAGCGGGGCCCGCCGCTCCTCGGCCCAGCGCGCGACCGTCGCCAACTGCCCGGCCGGCACGGCCCGTACGGAGTGGATGGCCGCACCGATCCGTGCGTGATCCTGGTCCTTGAGAAGTGAAGAGCGTTCCGCCCAGGCGTCGGCCGTGCCGTCGGAGAAGCGGAGTTGGTGCCGGTTGGGCGGCTGTCCGAAGCCGGCGGAGAGGTACGCCGTGTCGAGGAGGGTGATCCGGATCCCGGCCTCGCCCGCCGCCGCGATGAGCGCCTCGCCCATCGCGTTCGGGTCGGCGTACGGGGTGCCGCCGGGGGCGTGGTGCACGTAGTGGAACTCGCCGACGGCGGTGATGCCGGCCAGCGCCATCTCCGCGTACACGGCGCGGGCGAGTGCGTGGTAGGTCTCCGGGGTCAGCCGGTCCGCGAAGGAGTACATGATCTCGCGCCAGGTCCAGAAGGTGCCGGAGCCGACCTGGACCGTGCCGCGCAGGGCGCGGTGGAAGGCGTGCGAGTGGGCGTTGGCGAGACCGGGGAGGGTGAGTCCGCGGAGGATCTCGGCGCCGGGGGGCGGGGTGTCGACGCCCGTGCGGACGGCGGCGATCCGGCCGCCCACCCCCGCGGCGGAGCCGCTTGTCGACACGGTCAGGGCCACGCCCGGCTCGACGTGGGTGTCGAGCCAGGCGTGTTCCAGCCAGTACGTCCGCGTGTGGGTCTGTGTCACCTGCTGGCCAGCCCTTCGAGTACGTCGGCGAGTGCGGTCACCCCGGCCACGCAGTCGTCCTCGGCGGCGTACTCGGCCGGGGAGTGCGAGACACCCGTGGGGTTGCGTACGAACAGCATGGCGGTCGGGACGGTCCCGGAGAGGATTCCGGCGTCGTGTCCGGCCCCGGTTCCCAGGACGGGCACCTTGAGAGAGGTGTCCTTGCCGAGGATGCGGGCGAGCTCGTCACGCAGGGCGTGCTCGAACTCGACGACGGGGGTGAACGACTCGCGGACGACGTCGAGTTCGACGCCGTGTGCGTCCGCGTACTCGCGGGCCGCCTTCTCGACGCCGGTGACGACCGTGTCGAGGGTCGGCTGGTCGGCGGCGCGGGAGTCGAGCCAGCCGCGGACGAGGGAGGGGATGGCGTTCACGCCGTTCGGCTCGACGGAGATCTTGCCGAAGGTGGCGACGGCGCCCGCGAGCTGGGCCTCGCGACGGGCGGCGAGCACGGTCTCGGCGTAGGACAGCATCGGGTCACGGCGGTCCACGAGCCGGGTGGTGCCCGCGTGGTTGGCCTCGCCCCGGAAGTCGAAGCGCCAGCGGCCGTGCGGCCAGATGGCGCTGGCGATGCCGACCTGGTCGCCGCTCAGGTCGAGGGCGCGGCCCTGTTCCACATGCAGCTCGACGAAGGCGCCGATGCGGGAGAGGCGCTCGGGGTCCGGGCCGATGGTGCCGGGGTCGTACCCGGCGGCCTCCATGGCCTGCGGGAGCGTGATGCCGTCGGCGTCGGTCAGCCGGTGCGCCTGCTCGACGGTGAGCTGTCCGGCGGCCAGCCGGGAGCCGACGCAGGCGAGCCCGAAGCGGGCGCCCTCCTCGTCACCGAAGTTGACGATGGCGAGGGGACGGGTGAACTCGACGCCGCGGGCGCGCAGTTCGTCCAGGGCGGCGAAGGAGGACACAACTCCGAGGGGCCCGTCGAACGCGCCGCCGTCGGGCACGGAGTCCAGGTGGGACCCGGTGACGACGGCGTCCCCTGCGGCGGGGTCGCCGAGCCAGGCCCACTGGTTGCCGTTCCGGTCCAGTTCGTAGGTCAGTCCGCGTGACTCGGCCTGTGCCCGGAACCAGGCCCGGCAGTCGGCGTCGGCGGCCGTCCACGCGAACCTCCGGTACCCCCCGGAGGCGGAGCTGCGGCCGATCGGCAGCAGCTCCGCCCACATGCTGTGGAAGGTCACGCGTCGTCACCCTCGCGCATCGGCACCCGCACACCGCGCTCGTCGGCGACCGACTCGGCGATGTCGTAGCCGGCGTCGACGTGGCGGATGACACCCATGCCGGGGTCGTTCGTGAGGACGCGGCGGATCTTCTCGCCGGCGAGCTTGGTGCCGTCCGCGACGGAGACCTGGCCGGCGTGGATGGAGCGGCCCATGCCGACACCGCCGCCGTGGTGGATGGAGACCCAGGAGGCGCCGGAGGCGACGTTCACCATGGCGTTCAGGAGCGGCCAGTCGGCGATCGCGTCGGAGCCGTCGAGCATGGCCTCCGTCTCGCGGTACGGGGAGGCGACGGAGCCGCAGTCGAGGTGGTCGCGGCCGATGGCCAGGGGGGCGGCGAGTTCGCCGCTCGCGACCATGTCGTTGAAGCGCTCGCCGGCCTTGTCGCGCTCGCCGTAGCCGAGCCAGCAGATACGGGCCGGGAGACCCTGGAAGTGGACCCTCTCCCCCGCCATCTTCATCCAGCGGTGCAGGGACTCGTTCTCCGGGAAGAGGTCGAGGATCGCCTTGTCGGTCTTGGCGATGTCCTGCGGGTCACCGGAGAGAGCCGCCCAGCGGAAGGGGCCCTTGCCCTCGCAGAAGAGCGGGCGGATGTAGGCGGGGACGAAGCCGGGGAAGGCGAACGCCCGCTCGTACCCGGCGAGCTGGGCCTCGCCGCGGATCGAGTTGCCGTAGTCGAACACCTCGGCGCCGGCGTCCATGAAGCCGACCATCGCCTCGACGTGCTTGGCCATGGACTCGCGGGCGCGGGTGGTGAAGCCCGCCGGGTCCTTGGCGGCGGCCGCGGCCATGTCGTCGAAGTCGACGCCGACGGGGAGGTAGGACAGCGGGTCGTGGGCCGAGGTCTGGTCGGTCACGATGTCGATGGGGGCGCCCTCGGCGAGCATGCGGGGCAGCAGTTCGGCGGCGTTGCCCAGGAGGCCGATGGAGAGCGGCTTGCGCTGGTCGCGGGCCTCGACGGCGAGCTGGAGGGCGTGCTCCAGGGAGTCGGCCCTCACATCCAGGTAGCGGTGCTCGATGCGGCGCTCGATGGCGCGCGGGTCGACGTCGATACAGATCGCGACGCCGTCGTTCATCGTCACGGCGAGCGGCTGGGCGCCGCCCATGCCGCCGAGACCGGCGGTCAGCGTAATGGTGCCGGCGAGGGTGCCGTTGAACTTCTTCGCGGCGACGGCGGCGAAGGTCTCGTAGGTGCCCTGGAGGATGCCCTGGGTGCCGATGTAGATCCAGGAACCGGCCGTCATCTGGCCGTACATGGTCAGGCCCAGCTGCTCAAGGCGCCGGAACTCCTCCCAGTTCGCCCAGTCGCCGACCAGGTTGGAGTTGGCGATGAGGACGCGCGGGGCCCACTCGTGGGTCTGCATGACGCCGACGGGACGGCCGGACTGGACGAGCATCGTCTCGTCCTGCTTGAGGGTCCGCAGCGTGCGCACCATCGCGTCGAAGGAGCGCCAGTCACGGGCGGCCTTGCCGGTGCCGCCGTAGACGACGAGCTTGTCGGGGTGCTCGGCGACCTCGGGGTCGAGGTTGTTCTGCAGCATCCGCAGGGCGGCTTCCTGCTGCCATCCCAGGGCGCTCAGTTCCGTACCGCGCGGCGCTCGTACGGGGCGGGGTCCTGACATGGTCTGCCTCCTATGCGGACTGTCGCAGTAGTCCTTGTAGTCCTTTGCCGACTGTTGCAGTAGCTATTCATATCCTGTCCTCTTGAATAGAACTAGTCAATAGGTGCGTAGGCCACGCGCGGGCGCGCCATGGATGTTTGGCTGGGATGTATGGGCGCAGACAGGCACAGGTCGGGGGATTCGGTGGGCGACTGGGCGAGTGGGGCCGAGGTGTCTCCACCGGGCGAGGGCGAGTCGCACTCCGATGCGCACGCCGACCGCGTCTCGCGTTCACGCCCCGATCGCGTCTCGCGGCGCGACGAAGCGGTGCGGGCCGCCGTGGAGCAGGGACTGCTGGGACCCGGGACCCCCATCATCGCCCTCCTCGACGTCCCCGGCATCAAGGCCTCGGCGGCCGAGCTGCGGGCCGCCTTCGACGCGGTGACGGCGCCGGGCACGCCCGTGCTGCACGCCTTCGCGGTGAAGGCGACCCCACTCGTGCCCGTGCTGCGGCTGCTGGACGAGCACGGCATCGGCGCCGAGGTGGCGAGCCCGGGCGAGCTCGCCCTCGCGCGGGCGGCCGGCGTGTCACCGTCCCGGACCGTGCTCGACTCCCCCGCCAAGACGACCGCCGAGCTGCGCGAGGCACTGGCGCTGGGCATCGCCGTCAACGCGGACAATCCGCAGGAGCTCAGCCGCGTCGACGCGCTGCTGGGGTCCGCACGCCCCGCCTCCCCCCTCGGTATCCGGGTGAACCCGCAGGTCGGCGGGGGTTCCATCGAGGCGCTCTCGACCGCGACGGCGACCTCGAAGTTCGGGGTCGCACTGCGCGACGAGGGCGCCCGGGAGTGGATCGTCCAGGCGTACGCCGACCGCCCCTGGCTGACCCGGCTGCATGCGCACACCGGGTCGCAGGGCATCCCGCTCTCGCTGATGGCGCGGGGGATCGCGGAGACGTACGCGCTCGCCGAGGAGATCAACCGGCACGTCGGCCGGCAGCAGATCGACACGCTCGACATCGGCGGCGGACTGCCGGTCAACTTCGGCTCCGACGTCACCAGCCCGACGTACGCGCAGTACGCGCGACTGCTCGCGGAGGCCGTACCGGGGCTCTTCGACGGGCGGTACGGGCTGGTCACCGAGTTCGGGCGGTCACTGCTCGCCAAGCACGGGAGTGCGGTCGCGCGGGTCGAGTACGCGAAGTCCGCCGGGGGCCGGGCCGTCGCCGTCACCCACGCCGGGGTGCAGATCGCGGCCCGTACGGTGTACGCGCCCGCATTCTGGCCGCTGCGCATCGCCGCGTACGACGCGAAGGGGCGCCCCAAATCGGGGGCCGAGGTGGTGCAGGACATCGCAGGTCCCGCCTGTTTCGCGGGCGACCTGCTCGCCGAGGGACGCACGCTCCCCCTGCTCGAACAGGGCGACTACGCGGCCGTGTTGGACACCGGCGCCTACTATTTCGCGCACCACTACTCCTACAACTCCCTGGCCCGCCCCGGTATTTACGGCTTCACACCGGACCCGGACACCGGGGCGCGTTTCGCGGTCGTACGGGAGCCCCAGACCCTCGACGAGATCGTCACGGAATCGGGCGGAGCCCAGGCGTCGGCGCTCACCGGCATGTAGGGCAGGGCGCACTCGGGAGCGCGTGCGCCCCGGGTGGATCGGCGAACGCCCCATCGTGCAGCCTCGCGCGCCCTCGAGACCGCCTCATCAGCCCCCGCGCCACTTCAACCGGACAGAAAATATGGCCAGTTGACCCACCTTAGTCACCGCGGGCATGTTCCACAGGAAAATGCCGGAAGCCTCACCCCTCGCGCACACGTTGCGTAACTTCGGCATCACTCGGCCGAACCCTTGGTGGGAGGGGATACACGGTGCCCGGAATCGACGAGTGCCTGCTGGAAGCCATGAGAGTGCCCGGTGCCCGGGGTGCCTCGGTGGTCGACTGGACCAGTGGCCTGGCCCTGGGCACCGTCGGGGACGCGCCGGGCGGTGACCACGAGACGACCGCGGCCGAGGCCGCCGAGCTCGCCCGGCTCGCCGCGGAACACCGGGCGTTCGCCCCGGCGGACGGTTCCGACTGGTCCGAGCAGGAAACACCGGTCGAGGACCTGATCATCAGCAACCGGGACAGCTATCACCTGTTGCGGTTCGTCAGGACCACGTTCGACAGCAGCGTGTTCCTGCATCTGTGGCTGGGCCGCGAGGAAGGCAACCTCGCACTGGCCCGGATCCGGCTCGGTGAGATGGCCGGACGGCTGGTGCTGGGATGACCACGGTCAGAACTCCTCCCGCGCTCGAAATTCCCGCGCGCGACGGGACGGCGGGCGGCCCCGGCGGCGGCGTCTCGCCCATGCTCAACCGGCTCGCCGCCGAGCGAGCCACCGGCGTACTCGTGCGCGAACGCGGCGTGCTCTACCTCACCGACGGGGCGGTCGTGCACGCCGAGAGCCCCGCCACCCCCGGACTCGACGTGCTGCTCACCGCACGCGGGGTCCTGGCGGCCGAGGCCTGGCGGGAGGCGGTCGCCGAGGCCGGGGCGCGGCGCCGGGTCGGCCGGTTCCTGGTCGACAGCGGCCGGATCGCCGAGGGCGCGCTGGAGCTGTGCCATCTCGGGGCGCTGTACGACGCGGCGTACTTCGTGCTCGGGCCCAGCAGCACCCCGGCCCGCTTCCGGTACGGGGCCGCGCACTGGCTCGGCCCGGTGCGCCCCGTACCGGTGGCCGCGCTGGAACGGGAGACGCTGCGCCGCCGCGAGCTGCTGCACCGGGTCTGGCCCGACCCGGCGACGGACACGGCGCCGCTGGTGCGCTCCCGTCGCGCCGCCGAGCCGTCGGTCCCGATCCGCCAGGAGGCCGTACTCGGCCGGGTGGACGGCCTGCGTACGGCGGCGGACATCTCGCTCGCGCTGGGGCGGCCCGCGTTCCACACCCTGGTCGACGTCCGCCGGCTGGCCGCCGCCGGGATCGTGACAGCGGCGACCCCGCCGGAGCGGGCGCCGGTACCCAGTGTGCTCACCCAGTCCTCCGCCGATCCCGACGTCGCCCTGCTGCGCCGGCTCCGAGACGCGCTGGAGGCACTGTGACCCCGGTCCCGCGGGAGGTCCCTGCGATGCCGGAACGGCGGGAGGCCCTGTGATCCGCGCGCTGCGACAGCGTGCCGAGAGGAGACTACTGATGGCGGCGGAACCCGAAGTCCTCGACGAACTGCACCGGTTGAGGGCCCGCGTGCCCCAGTTGACCGGCGCCCTGGCGGCGAGCGTCGATGGCCTCGTGCTCGCCCATGACACGCCGGGAGTGGAGCCCGAGGGCGTGGCCGCGCTCACCGCGGCGGCGCTGGGGGTGGCCATGCGGATGGCGGACGCCACCGGGCAGGGCGAGTTCCGCGAGCTGCTCGTGCGCGGCGTCGACGGCTATGTGGCGACGTACGCGGCGGGCGCCTCCGCCGTGCTGACGCTGCTGGCCCAGGACCGGGTCAACGTCGGCCGGCTGCATCTGGAGGGGCGCCGCTCCAGCACCCGGATCGGCGAGCTCATGGAGGCCGCGACGGCGCGCGGCGAACCGGTCACCCCTCCCGCGCGGGCCGCCCCGGCCCCCTCGCGCTCCCGCACGGCGCGCGGCATGCCCCGTAGGCCCACCACCCCTACCCCCAGCACCCCGACCACATCCGAAAGCTGATCGACAACTGATCGGCAAGTCGATCTGAAACCTGGAAGAAAGGACCACATCATGACCAACACCGAAACCGCTCTGAAAGAGGCGCTGGCCTCCATCGAGGGCGCGACCGGAGCCGCCCTCGTCGACTACACCAGTGGAATGGCGCTGGGCACGATCGGCGGCAGCAAGAGCTTCGACCTCACCGTCGCGGCGGCCGGCAACACCGATGTCGTACGCGCCAAACTCCGCACCATGGAGCACCTCGGGCTGAAGGGCGAGATCGAGGACATCCTGATCACGCTGTCCGACCAGTACCACCTGATCCGGCTGATCAAGGGGCGCGGCGGCAACGGGCTCTTCCTGTACCTGGTGCTCGACGCCAAGCGGTCCAACCTGGCGATGGCCCGGCATCAGTTGAAGAGGATCGAGGCGGACCTGGAGGTGTAGCGGGTCCGATCGGGTGATCGGGTCAGCGGCGTCGCGCTCCTCCGGGCGCGGCGTCGCCGGCCGCGACCCCGGTGGCCCGGAAGGCCTTGACCGGCTTGCCGACGGGGCCACCGGCGCCCCGGCCGAGCCAGTCCACCCGCACCCAGATCAGCGCTTCCTCGGCACGCTCGCGGCGCCCGAGCCGGCCGGCCTTCAGCCACAGACCCACGCCCGCACCGGCGAGCAGCATGCCGCCCGCGGCGGGTACCACGAAGGAGCTGCCGAGCGCGGCCACGAAGGCGAGCAGCAGCCACCAGCGGTGGCCCCGGCGCCAGTTGCGTATCGTCACGGCCCGGTCCTGGAGCACATCGTGCTTGCTCGCGCGCGCGGCGGAGCGGACCAGGGCGACGTACCGCTTCCGCCGGGAGTACGTCACCACGGCGGCCGCCACGATGAACAGCACCGCCCCGGCCATCACCCCGATCCGGCGCCCGGTCAACCCCGGCACCAGCACCCCGGTACCGGCCGCGAACACCCCGAACCACCA
Organism: Streptomyces sp. SD15; assembly: GCF_054462255.1. NCBI lineage: Bacteria > Bacillati > Actinomycetota > Actinomycetes > Kitasatosporales > Streptomycetaceae > Streptomyces > Streptomyces sp. SD15. The sequence continues at coordinate 109,230 of NZ_JBTLMO010000011.1, forward strand.
CACCGGTGCGGCCCCGGCCCGTACGACGACCGCCACCCGAGCCAGCCCCTGCCCTCCGCGCGCCACGCTCCGCCTCCCGTTCCTGTCCCTGCTCCCTCAGCGTCTTCGGCCGCGCACGCTAACGACCGAAGGTGAGACGAATCTGAGAACACAGGTCACACAGGCCATAGAGACCCCGGAGACACCCCCGATTCCCTACTCCACGAACAGGCTGCGCGCCGCGGCCCGTACGTCGAACTCCTCCAGCCTCGCCTGGGCGTCCGGCAGGTCGTCGCACATGGCCTCGAGGAGGACACGGCCGAGGAGCATCGGGGCACAGGCCGTGTCGAAGGCGAGGCCGGTGCCGACAGCGGCGGGGAGGAGGAGGTCCGAGACCTTCGCCACCGGCGCGAACGCGGAGTCCGCGACCGTGACGACCTTCAGCCCCGCCTCCTTCGCGTAGGCGAGGGAGTCCACGACCTCGCGCGGGTGGCGGGGCAGCGCGAAGCACAGCAGCGCGGTGGCCCCGGCGTGCACGGCCGCGTCGATGCGGTCGTGCAGCATCGTGCCGCCGTCGTGCAACAGCCGTACGTCCGGGTGGACCTTGGCGGCGAAGTACGCGAAGCCGTACGCCTGGGAGGCCGCCGCCCGCAGGCCGAGGACCGGAAGCGGGCGGGAGGCGGCCAGCAGTCGTCCGGCGCGCTGCACCGGGCGCGGGTCGGCCAGCACCTCCGCGAGATGCCTCAGGTTCTCGATCTCGGCCTCGACGGCCTGCTGGTATTCGTTGTACGACCCCGAGCCCACCGTCTGTTCGGCGGGCGCGACCTCGCGCAGGTGCTTGCGCAGCGCCGGGTAGCCGTCGAAGCCGAGCGCGACCGCGAAGCGGGTGACGGACGGCTGGCTGACCCCGGCCAGCTCGGCGAGCTCGACGCTCGACAGGAACGGCACGTCGGCGGCCCGCCGCACCATACTGTGCGCGATGCGCCGCTGGGTCGGTGTCAGCCGGTGCCCCTCGAAGAGCGCCTGCAGGCGCCCGGCGGGACTGTCCGTCACGTTCACGTTCTTGTCCGCGCCGGCGTCCCTGTCGGCGCTCATGTCCCTGTCCACGCTCATGTCCCTGTCCACGCTCACGACTCGCTCCCCCTCCAGATGTCCGTGAACCGGTCGAGCAGTGCGGCCGCCGCCGTCACGTCGTCCGTGAGCGGCCGGTCGGCCTGGTCCGGGCCGAGCACCGACTCGGCCAGCTCCAGCGCCCGCCCGACCGGCAGCTCCGGATCGGGCCGCAGATCGCGCTGGCGCAGCGCCCGCACGGCGGCGACGAGCTCACAGCCGACGACAAGACGGTAGGCACCGCACGCCCGCAGTGTCTGCCGTGCGGCGAGCGAGGCGAAGCTCGCCTGTTCCTCGACGCCCCGGGAGAGTACAGCGTGGCCGAGCGAGGCGGGCGCGGAGAAGGCTCGCAGATCACCGAGGGCGGCTCCGGCGGCGTACTCCAGGATCATCACGCCGGAGGACGCGGGCTCGTGGTCGGCGAGGAAGGGACGCAGGCGGGTGTAAGCGGGTTCGTTGAGGGTGGAGAGCCTGGACGTGGACAGACGTGCCACCTGCGTCACGGCCAGCCTGAAGTGGTCCAGGGCGAGGGCGAGTTGGGCCTGGTAGAAGCCGCCGTGGTGGTACGCGGCCATGTCCTCGGGGGAGATGAGGGGGTTCTCGGCGGCGGCGTTGATCTCGACGGCGAGGACCGCCTCGAGGGCGTCCGCCGCGTCGTGCGCGGGGCCATGGATCTGCGGGACGCAGCGGAAGCCGTACGGGTCCTGGATCCGCCCGAGCGGCGGGGTGGGCCGGTCCGCCGCCCCGATCAACTCCCTCATGCGCCGCGCCACTTCGGTCGACCCCTTGTGCGGCCGCGCGGCGTGCACGGGGGCCGCGTACGCCTCGTGCGACCCGTCGACGGCCAGCAGTGACAGGGCGGCGACGATCTGCGTGGCCGCGATCAGTCCCCGCAACTCGTGCAGGGCGAGGGCGGCCTGGCCGAGGGTCAGCGCATTGCTGCTGATCAGCGCGAGCGCGTCATTGTTGTCGAGGGACTGGGGCTCGGGAGCGAGGCCATGCGGGGCATCAGCAGCGGGACGCCCACCCTCGGGCGCAAGGGTTCGCAGGGCATCAGCGGCAGGCACCCCCACCCCAGCCACCCCGACCGCGGGCACCTCATCCGCAGGCACGTCAGCCGCAGCCACCCCGACCACGGGCACCCCATCCGCAACCACCCCGTCCGCAGGTCCCCAAGCAACGGTCCCGCGCCCAGAGCCTTCGCCCCCCGGCGCCCACACCCTGCTCTCCGGCCCCCGCCACGGATGCTCCCCCACCAGTGCCAGCCCCAGCTGCGCCAGCGCCGCGATGTCCCCGGTGCCGACCGACCCGAACTCGTTGACGACGGGATACGCACCGTTCTCCAGCGCCTCGCAGAGGGCCGTGACGACGGTGGGCCGCAGGCCCGCGCCGCCCGCGAGGAGCTGGTTGGCGCGCACGGCGAGCATCGCCCGGACCTGGCGGGCGGGGAGCTCCTCGCCGATGGCGCCGGCGTGGCTGCGCAGCAGGCGCAGGCCGTGCTCGGCGGCGGCCTCGGTCGGCACATCCTCGTTCCGGTTGGCGCCGACGCCGGTGGAGCGCCCGTAGACTCGGCCGGTCGCGGCGATCTGCCGGGCCGCGTCCCAGGCCTCCTCGACGCGCTTCATCGCCTCGGTGCCGGGGACCGGCCGCGCGGCCCCGTCGGCGAGCCGCACCACGTCGGCGACGCCGGTGCTGCACCCGTCGAGAACCACGATGCCTGCGGTCACCGCACTCGACGCGTCCACATTCCGAGACGACATAAGGCCCAAACTCCCCTCAATCCGGACATTGGATCTTGCCTGGCGGTCATAAGTAACCGGCGATTAACGCTGGACCGTTGACAACCTATTCAGATACAGAGAACTCTGCATGACGATATACAGACCGGGCAAGGGACACCTCATGATCCAGTTCGATACGGTCCACAAGCGCTTCCCCAATGGCACCACCGCAGTCCACGACCTCTCCCTGGAGATGCCGGAAGGCGGTGTGACCGTCCTCGTCGGATCTTCCGGTTGCGGTAAGACCACCACGCTCAGGATGGTCAACCGGATGGTCGATCCGACCTCCGGCACCATCCGCGTCGGCGGCAAGGACATCCTGGAACAGGACGCCGCAGACCTGCGCCGATCCATCGGCTACGTCATCCAGCAGTCCGGCCTCTTCCCGCACCGCACGGTGCTCGACAACATCGCCACCGTGCCGCTGCTGCTCGGCTGGGGCCGCAAGAAGGCCCGGGCCAGAGCGGCCGAGCTCCTGGAGACCGTCGGTCTCGCCGCCGACGCGGGCAAGCGGTACCCGCACCAGCTCTCCGGCGGCCAGCAGCAGCGCGTCGGCGTGGCCCGCGCGCTCGCCGCCGACCCGCCCGTCCTGCTCATGGACGAGCCCTTCGGCGCGGTCGACCCGGTCGTGCGCACCCAGCTCCAGGACGAGCTGCTCAGGCTCCAGAAGGAGCTGAGCAAGACCATCGTCTTCGTCACGCACGACATCGACGAGGCGGTCCGCCTCGGCGACCAGATCGCCGTCTTCCGCACCGGCGGGCACCTGGTGCAGTGCGCCGAGCCCGCCGAACTGCTGGCCCGCCCCGCGGACGACTTCGTCGCCGACTTCCTGGGCGCCGAGCGCGGCCTGAAGCTCCTCTCGCTGAAGACCCTGGAAGCCGTCCCCCAGGCCCCCGCTCCCGAGGGCGGCGCCTGGACCCTCGTACTCGATGAGGCGCGCAAGCCGCAGAGCTGGCGCTCCAAGGCCGACGACGCCGAACTCCCCGTACGGCCGCTCAAGGACACCGACTCCCTGCTGTCGGCCCTCAACGAGTCGATCGCCTCCCCCACCGGTCTGGTGGCACGTGTAGACGCGAACGGCGCCCTCACCGGCGTGACCTCCCGCGACGAGATCCACGAGCAGGCCGGCCGGGCCCACACCACCGCGAGCGTCGCCATATGACCATCGACTGGTCGTGGATAGGCGACCACACCGACGACCTCACCACCCTCACCGTCTCCCACCTCCAGGCCGCGCTCTCCGCCGTCTTCTTCGGCCTGCTGATCTCCCTCCCGCTGGCCGTGGTCGCGCACCGGATCCGCCCCCTGCGCGGTCTGCTCCTCGGGCTCTCGAACGTCCTGTTCACGATCCCGTCGATCGCGATCTTCGTCCTGCTGCTGCCGGTGTCCGGTCTCACCCGCACCACCACCGTCATCGGCCTGACGATCTACACCCTCGTCGTCCTGCTCCGGAACACGGTCGAGGGCCTCGACTCCGTCCCGGTGAGGACGAAGGAGGCCGCGAAGGCCATGGGCACCCGCCCGCTGCGCACCCTCCTCACCGTCGAACTCCCCCTCGCCCTCCCGGTGATCATGGCGGGCGTCCGGATCGCGACGGTCATGTCGATCTCGCTGGTCTCCGTCGCCACGTACATCGGCGACGGCGGGCTCGGCCAGCTCTTCACGGACGGCTTCCAGCGCAACTTCCCGACGCCGGTGATCGTCGGCGTCGTACTGACCCTGCTGCTGGCCCTGGTCGCGGACGCGCTGCTGGTCGCGATCCAGTACGTACTCACCCCGTGGACGAGGCGGCGAGCCTGACATGTACGAACTGTTCAAGAACCTCGGCAAGTGGCTGGTCGACGGCGACCAGTGGTCCGGCAGCGACGGCATCGCACACCGCCTCGCCGAGCACCTCCAGTACTCCCTGCTCGCCACGCTCGTCGCGGCCGCGATCGCGCTCCCGCTGGGCCTGCTGATCGGCCACACCGGCCGCGGCGCCTTCCTCGCGATCAACCTGGCGTCGTTCGGCCGCGCGCTGCCGACCGTCGGCCTGGTCGTGCTCGTCTTCCTGGCCAGCGGCCTGTCGATGTGGCCGGTGTACATCGCCCTGGTCGCGCTCGCGGTCCCGTCGATCGTGACGAACACGTACGCCGGTATGACCGCCGTCGACCCGGACGTGAAGGACGCCGCGCGCGGCCAGGGCATGCGCTGGCACCAGGTCCTGTTCCAGGTCGAACTGCCTCTCGCGCTCCCGCTGATCATGACGGGCCTGCGGCTCGCGCTGATCCAGGTCGTCGCGACGGCCACGATCGCCGCGTACGTCTCCTTCGGGGGCCTGGGCCGCTACGTCTTCGACGGCCTCGCCCAGCGCGACCTGGTGCAGGTGCTCGGCGGCGCGGTGCTGGTCGCCGTGATCGCCGTCGTCCTGGACCTCGCTCTGTCCGCGCTCCAGCGCATCCTCTTCCGCCACCGCCCCGCCTAGGAGCACCCCAACCATGAACCGTCGTACCCTCCTCGGCGCGCTCGCCGGAGCGGCCGTCTCCCTCCCCGTCCTGTCCGCGTGCAGCAGCGGCGTCACCTCGCTCGACGGCGGCGGGTCCGCCGCGGGCGGCGGTGGCTCCAGCGCGGACGGCATCACCATCGGCACCGCCAACTTCACCGAGAACCAGGTGCTCGGCTACCTCTACGCCGCCACCCTGGAAGCGGCCGGCATCAAGACGACCGTCCGCCCCAACCTCGGCACCCGCGAGATCCTCATCCCCGCCCTCAGGAGCGGCGACATCGACCTGCTGCCCGAGTACCAGGGCGCCCTGCTGCACTACCTCTCCCCGAAGGCGACGGCCACGGAGGAGGGCGAGATGCAGAACGCCCTCGCCGTCGCCCTCCCGGCGGGCCTGCAGATCCTCCCCTACGGCATGGCCGAGGACTCGGACGCCTTCGCGGTCACCCAGGAGACGGCGAAGAAGTACGGGCTGACCTCCCTCGCCGACCTGAAGAAGCAGAACGGCAAGCTGATCATCGGCGCCGCGCCCGAGGTGAAGAAGCGCGAGGTCGGCGTGATCGGCCTGAAGGACGTGTACGGAGTGGAGTTCAAGGAGTTCAAGTCCCTGGATTCCTCCGGCCCGCTGGTCAAGGGCGCCCTGAAGAAGGGCGACGTCGACGTGGCGAACCTCTTCACCACGGACACCGACATCGTGGCCAACGACTGGGTGGTCCTGAGCGACCCCAAGAACCTGATCCCCGGCCAGCACATCGTCCCTCTCATCGCCGACCGCAAGGCCGACTCCGCGGTCCGCAAGGCCCTGGCCAAACTCGGCAACATCCTCACCACCGCCCAGCTCACCGAGCTCAACCGCCAGGTGGACAAGGACAAGAAGGACCCGGAGGACGTGGCGAACGACTACGCCAAGCAGCACGGGCTGGCCAAGTAATGGCGGGGCGGTCTCGACGAATCAACTAGCGGACCCGGGCGGTGCCCGGCGACTGGGCGGATCACACCGCCGTGCGGGTGGGGTTGCTGCCCTGATGGCTCCCGCCGAAGGCGGGGGTGTGGCCCAGCCCCAACACGGGGGCTGTCCCCAGTGTCACGGGGTTTTCGGATCCCTAGCCTGAACCCTATGACTGGTAGGGAACCCCGCGACGACGCCGAACTGAAGAAGGAACTCGACGCCACTCTGCACGCGCGCAGGGAGCTGGGCGACGAGTACGAGTCCGCGCTGGTCGACTCGTTCCTGGAAAAGGTCGAACAGCAGCTCGACGGCGCGGTCGACCGCCGGGTGCGACGACAGCTCGCCGAACAACAGATGGTGGTGGCCCGCGGCGCGCGCTCCCCGCAGGGATCCGACAGCTGGGGCGAGCGCTTCGGATTCGGGATCGTCTCGCTCGTCCTGGCGATCCCCCTCTCCGCGATCGGCGGCGGTGTGGGACACCTGCCCGGCCTGCTGGTCGCCTGGGCCGGCATCGTGGGGGTCAACGTGGTCCAGGCCGCGCGGCTGTCCCCGGACTTCTTCGGCCGCCGCAAGGGCAAGTCCGACTCGGACTGGGAAGAGTAGGGCTGAGCCGGGAAAGAGCAGGCAACGCGGAAGGGCCCGGCACCTGTTGTAGGTGCCGGGCCCTTCCCACGTGTTGCGCGGGGACCGCCGCACCCCCGTTACCGGGGGGCGGGACGACGGCGGTCCCCGCGAGGGACGCGGGCCGGGTCAGGGCCGGGCTTGCGCGTCCATGGCGTCCATGGAGGTCCGGGAGCCGCTCCGGAGGTCCTTGGCGCCGTTTTCGGTGTCGGCCGGGGCGGGGAGCCGCTCCCGCCCTGCCGACACCCACTAATGTGCCGGACCCGTGTTAAGCCGGTGCTGCGCGGACGTGACGCGCTCGTACCACTTCCGCGAAGTTCCCTGCCGAAACAGCCGAAAGATCCACCACGGAAGGGGAACTTCGGGAGATTTCTTCCTGTCTCCGACGTTTACCCGCAGCTGAAGACCTCGGCGCTCCTGGTGTCCGGCGCCCCGCTCCTACTGCTTGGCGCCGCCCTTGGCGAGGAACGACAGCAGGTCCTGACGGCTGACCACCCCGGTGGGCTTGCCCTCCACCAGCACGATCGCCGCGTCGGCACTGCCGAGCACGGACATCAGGTCCCCGACCGGTTCGCCGGAGCCGACCTGCGGCAGCGGATCCGACATGTGCTTCTCCAACGGGTCCTCCAGAGAGGCCCGCTGGGTGAACAGCGCGTCGAGCAGCTCCCGTTCGACCACGGACCCGACGACCTCGGCGGCCATCACGTCCGGGTGACCTGCGCCGGGCTTGACGATCGGCATCTGCGAGACGCCGTACTCGCGCAGCACCTCGATGGCCTGGCCGACGGTTTCGTCCGGGTGCATGTGGACGAGGGACGGCATGGAGCCGGCCACCTTGTCGTTCAGGACGTCAGCGACGCGCGCGCTGGGACCCGTGTCCTCGAGGAACCCGTAGTCGGCCATCCACTCGTCGTTGAAGATCTTGCTGAGGTACCCGCGCCCGCTGTCGGGGAGGAGTACGACCACGACGTCGTCGGGCCCGAGCCGCTCGGCCACCCGCAGCGCCGCGACGACGGCCATCCCGCAGGAGCCGCCGACCAGCAGGCCCTCCTCCTTCGCGAGCCGCCGCGTCATCTGGAAGGAGTCCTTGTCCGAGACCGCGACGATCTCGTCCGCGACGGTCCGGTCGTAGGCCGTCGGCCAGAAGTCCTCGCCGACGCCCTCGACGAGGTACGGCCGCCCGGACCCGCCGGAGTACACGGACCCCTCGGGGTCGGCGCCGATGACCTGGACCTTGCCGTCGCTGGCGTCCTTCAGGTAGCGCCCGGTGCCGGAGATGGTGCCACCGGTGCCGACGCCCGCCACGAAGTGGGTGATCCGCCCCTCCGTCTGCTCCCACAGCTCGGGGCCGGTCGAGTGATAGTGCGAGAGGGGGTTGTTCGGGTTGGAATACTGGTCGGGCTTCCAGGCACCGGGGGTCTCACGCACCAGCCGGTCGGAGACGTTGTAGTACGAGTCCGGGTGCTCGGGATCGACAGCGGTCGGGCAGACGACGACCTCAGCCCCGTACGCCCGCAGCACGTTGATCTTGTCCGTGGAGACCTTGTCCGGGCAGACGAAGATGCACTTGTACCCCTTCTGCTGCGCCACGATGGCAAGCCCCACACCGGTGTTTCCGCTGGTCGGCTCCACAATGGTGCCGCCGGGCTTGAGGGCGCCGCTCTCCTCCGCGGCCTCGATCATGCGCAAGGCGATGCGGTCCTTCACGGACCCGCCGGGGTTGAAGTACTCAACCTTCGCCAGGACGGTCGCCTGGATGCCTGCGGCCACGTTGTTGAGCCTCACCAGCGGGGTGTTGCCGACGAGACTGATCATCGAGTCGTGGAATTGCACCGTTGTCTCCGGAGCTGCGTCTAAAAGGGATGGTCACGTCAGCCTAAGGCCCCGGGTCACCGTTCACTCGACGTTGAGATTGGCCGACCTGCTCCACGGGGCAAGCAAGTGGTTGTACGGCTACGAGGAGGTGGCGGCGACGTATGTCGAGCTTGTCGAGGGCGAGGGTGGCACGGCGGATCGCGGCGGGCGCGGCGTACGGCGGCGGCGGGATCGGGCTGGTCGGCGCCGCCGCGGTCGGTGTCGTGCTGGCCGAGGTACAGCTGGCGAAGCGCCATGTGGGCAACGGGCACAGTAATCCGCCGCGCGCGGACGGGCTGTACGGGTACACGTACAGCGGGCAGGGCGGGCCGCCGCTGCGGCTCACCATGCTCGGTGACTCGACCGCGGCCGGACAGGGCGTGCACCGGGCCCGCCAGACCCCGGGCGCGCTGCTCGCCTCCGGCCTCGCGGCGGTGGCCGAACGCCCGGTGGAACTCTGCAACGTCGCGCTGCCCGGCGCCCAGTCCGACGACCTCGACCGGCAGGTCGCGCTCGCGCTCGCGGACACCTCCCGGGTGCCCGACGTCTGCGTGATCATGATCGGCGCGAACGACGTGACGCACCGCATGCCGCCCACCCGCTCCGTCCGCCACCTCTCCGCGGCGGTACGCCGACTGCGCACCGCCGGTGCGGAGGTCGTCGTCGGCACCTGTCCCGACCTGGGCACGGTCGAGCAGGTCCAGCAGCCGTTGCGGTGGTTGGCCAGGCGGGCGTCACGCCAGCTGGCCGCGGCGCAGACGATCGGTACGGTCGAGCAGGGCGGCCGTACCGTCTCGTTGGGCGACCTGCTGGGCCCCGAGTTCGAGGCGAACCCCCGCGAGCTCTTCGGCCCCGACAACTACCACCCCTCCGCCGAGGGCTACGCCACCGCGGCGATGGCCGTCCTCCCCACGATGTGCGCGGCGCTGGGCCTCTGGCCGGCCGAGGAGGAGCGGCCGGATGTCTCGCGTCGCGAAGGCTTCCTGCCGGTGGCGCGGGCCGCGGCGGAGGCGGCGTCCGAGGCCGGTACGGAGGTCACGGCCGCCATGCCGACGGGTCCGCGGGGTCCCTGGGCCCTCCTCAAGCGCCGCCGGCGCCGGCGCGTCCCGGAAACGGACCCGGCCCCCACGCCGACACCGTCCAGCTGAGGCACGAGGAGGTTTTTTCGCCCCCGCCGCCCCTACCCGTCCCATCCCGTTCCTGGGGGCTCCGCCCCCAGACCCCCGTTCGGCCTGAACGGCCTCGTCCTCAAACGCCGGACGGGCTAAAACACTGCGCCCCGCCACCAAAACCTCCAAGCCCCGGCCGGGATACCCAGCCCGTCCGGCATTCGAGGACGAGCCCTTCGGGCGGGGACGCAGCCCCAAGGCGGGGGGGGCGGGGGCCGGGAGGCGCAGCACCGCGGGCGGGGGCCGGGAGGCGCAGCACCGCGGGCGGGGGCCGGGAGGCGCAGCACCGCGGGCGGGGCCAAGGGGGCGCAGCGCCCCAGGCGTGGGGTTTGGGGGCGGAGCCCCCAGGGCGGGGGGTTTGGGGGCGGAGCCCCCAGGGGCGGGGGCCGGGGGGCGCAGCGCCCCAGGCGGGGGTTTGGGGGCGCAGCGCCCCAGGCGGGGGGGCCGGGGGCGCAGCCCCCGGGGATGGGACGGGTAGGGGCGGCGGGGGCGAGGAAAGCAAGCGCTTAGAAAAGTGCGGCCGGAGTCACACGACCAGAGCGGTGACCTGGACGGTACGTGCGGGTAACTTCCCAAGCAGCCGTGCCCGTCCATCCCGTAACGCCAATGGAGCCGTGATGCCCGAAGCCGTGATCGTCTCAGCCGCCCGCTCCCCGATCGGCCGCGCCTTCAAGGGCTCCCTGAAGGACGTACGCCCCGACGACCTGACCGCCACGATCATCCAGACCGCCCTCGCCAAGGTCCCCGAGCTGGACCCCAAGGACATCGACGACCTCATGCTCGGCTGCGGCCTTCCCGGCGGCGAGCAGGGCAACAACCTCGGCCGCATCGTCGCGGTGCAGATGGGCATGGACCACCTCCCGGGCTGCACCATCACCCGTTACTGTTCCTCGTCCCTCCAGACCACCCGCATGGCCCTGCACGCCATCAAGGCCGGCGAGGGCGACGTCTTCATCTCGGCCGGCGTCGAGCTGGTCTCCCGCTTCACCAAGGGCAACTCCGACAGCCTCCCGGACACCCGCAACCCCTTCTTCGCCGAGGCCGAGGCCCGCACCGCGGCCGTCGCCGAGCAGGAGGGCACCACCTGGCACGACCCGCGCGAGGACGGCCTCGTCCCGGACGCGTACATCGCGATGGGCCAGACCGCCGAAAACCTGGCCCGGATCAAGGGCGTCACCCGCCAGGACATGGACGAGTTCGCCGTCCGCTCGCAGAACCTCGCCGAGGAAGCCATCAAGAACGGCTTCTGGGAGCGCGAGATCACCCCGATCACGACCCCCGACGGCACGGTCGTCAGCAAGGACGACGGCCCGCGCGCCGGAGTCACCCTCGAAGGCGTCCAGGGCCTGAAGCCCGTCTTCCGCCCGGACGGCCTCGTCACGGCGGGCAACTGCTGCCCCCTCAACGACGGCGCCGCCGCCCTCGTGATCATGTCCGACACAAAGGCCCGCGAGCTCGGCCTGACCCCGCTCGCGCGGGTCGTCTCGACCGGCGTCACGGGCCTCTCGCCCGAGATCATGGGCCTCGGCCCGGTGGAGGCCAGCAAGCAGGCCCTGCGACGCGCCGGCCTGACCGTCGACGACATCGACCTGTTCGAGATCAACGAGGCGTTCGCCGCCCAGGTGATCCCCTCCTACCGCGACCTGAACATCCCGCTGGAGAAGCTGAACGTGAACGGCGGCGCGATCGCCGTCGGCCACCCCTTCGGCATGACCGGCGCCCGCATCACCGGCACGCTCATCAATTCCCTCCAGTTCCACGACAAGCAGTTCGGTCTGGAGACGATGTGCGTCGGCGGCGGCCAAGGCATGGCGATGGTCATCGAGCGCCTCAGCTGACCCCATATCAGCGATCCCGTTCGCGTCACCACCGCTGAACCCAGTGTGAGCAGATCGGCCCAGCGTCCCGTAACCACCGGGACCCTGGGCCGATTTGTGATCCAATCCCCCCCAAGATGTGACCTATCTCCCCTTGGAGAGGGATTTACGCAGGTCAGAGCCATTACGCAGCTAAACCCCGGGCCCAAGGTCCTATCCCTTTCGTGACGTTACGCACTGACAGCCGCGTGGTCCGCCCTTCAAGCTGAGATAGGAAGTCGGGGGTCGACTTTGAACACGGGAGTACGTCAGTGAGCGCCATGCCAATTGCTTTGCTGCTCACCACCGCCGCGACCGCGGCCGTGGGCGTCGCCGTTCTGCGCACCCTGCGGGGTCTGCGTCGGCAGGTCGCGGCCCTGCACACGGATCTCGCCTCGAGCCGCGCCAGTGCCGCACGCAGCCTCGTGCCGGCCGCGCGCTCGGCCGCGGACGCGGACGAGATACGGGCCGCTGTCGCCGAGGCGCTCGCCGACGAGCGGGAGCGGGAGCTCGCCGAGGCACGGGCGTTCTGGGCCGCCCAGGAGGCGCGTGACGCCTCGGACGCGCCCTCGCTGCTAGGCGGCCTGCCCGACAGCGAGCTGTTCCTGCCCCGGCAGTCGGACTTCCCGGGCCTGGAGTACCTGGAGCCGGTGAGCGAGCCGGGCGTGGAGGCCGAGGAGTTCGCCGGGGACTCGCCCGAACTGGCAGCGGCCCGCCGCCGACACCCCTCGCACCCGGACTTCGTACCGGTCCAGTCACCCGCCGTGAACGACTATGAGCGCACGGTGGCCTGCCTGGAGGAACTCGCCGAGTCCCGCACGGAGCTGGCGGACGTCCGCCCCGGCCCCCTCGGCACCCTCGACGTCTACGTCTTCGCCGACGGTACGACGCTGTGCATGACCCCGGGCCACCGCGAGACCGCCGAGCGACTGGCCGCGGCCCTGCGCGCGGGCGAGTCTCCGGTCCTGCTGGGCGGCTCCGGCGTGTCGGGCGCGTACGCGCTGACGTTCGCGTGCGGCGAGGAGAACATTTACATCCTGGCGGACCGCGTCATAGCGTCGCTGTAGAAACCACGTCGCGGCAGGAAGCAGCGCACCACGTACAGAGCGCCGGAGTCGATCACCGGATCAGACCCCGGCGCGTTTCTGTGCCTCCGCCACAAGAGCGACCGCCTCCGCCAACTCGTGCTCGTCTTTCAGTACGAGCGCCAAATCATGCGCGGCGACGGTGATTTGGTCGGCGGCGGCGAACATCCCCGCGTCGGGCATCACGCGGGGCTCCCCGGAAGGGTCCTCCACACGCTGGGCACGCAGTGCCAACTCCCTGGCCAGGCCCAGCGCCTCGGCGGCAGCGCTCCGTTGCAGCCGGCTCTGCGGCGCGGCCCGCAACCGGTCGGCGAAGTGATCCACGGCTCGGGTCAGCGGCGTCGTATCAAGCACGCCGCGAGACTACGCGCCGTGGCGGGACTGTTGCCAACAACCCAACCCTCAGGCACCGTGGCGTGAAGGACCGGCTTACATCCCCATTGCGTCCGGAGGCGCCGATGTCCCAAGTCTTCTCCGCGGAGACCCATCGCAATCTGCTCGCTCGCATCCCCCACTGCACCGGTCGTGAGATCTCCGACTGGCTGCGCACCGTCGACGAAGGCCCCGCTCTCTTCCGCTTCGAGGAGAAGGTCAGCTGGCTCCGCGCCGAGCACGACCTCGCGTACGGCCACGCCAAGGCGATCATCCACGAGTACGACTTGAGGAGGGCCGCGCGCAAACTGCTCTGAGCGCGCACCACCGAGACGACCAGGTATCCGAACGACAAGCGTCCGAACGACAAAGGGCCCGCGAACCACTGAGTTCGCGGGCCCTTCACGTCACCTACCGGCCCGTTTAGTCGTCGCCGCTGAAGATGGCGACCAGGCGCAGCATCTCGACGTAGATCCACACGAGGGTCATGGTCAGGGCGAACGCCGCCAGCCAGGCCTCCTCGCGCGGGGCGCCGTACGCGATGCCGTCCTCGATCTGCTTGAAGTCGAGGGTCAGGAAGAACGCGCCGAGGATGATCGCGATGATGCCGACGATCGCGCCCAGCGGGCCCATGCTGCGCAGTCCGCCGTCCTCGGCGACACCGAAGGCGACGAGCAGCAGGTTGACCGCCATGACCACGACGAAGGCGATGGCGATGGCCATGCCGATGCGCGCGTACCGCGCGGTCACACGGATCCAGCCTGCCTTGTAGATCAGCAGGGTGGCGCCGGAGACCGCCATGGTGCCGAGGACCGCCTGGAAGGGCGCGCCGCTCCACCGGCTGTTGAACATCTCGCTGATGACCCCGAGGAAGACACCCTCGAAGGCGGCGTAGGCGAGGATCAGCGCGGGCGAGGCCGTGCGCTTGAAGGACTGCACCATCGCCAGGACGAAGGCGACGAGCGCGGCGCCGATCGCCAGGCCGTAGCTGGTGGACGAAACCGGCAGCAGCGCCCAGGCGAGAATGGCGCCGACGACGACCGTGCCGAGCGTCATGGCCGAGCGCATGACGACGTCGTCCATCGTCATCCGGCCGGTGGTGACCGGGGCCTGCGGCGGGGCGGCGCCGTACTGCTGGTCCTGCTGGGCGTACGGGTTCTGCGCGTAGGCGTTGCCACCCTGCTGCGCATACGGGTTGGCCTGCGTGCCGACAGCGGGTCCCCCGGCCTGCGGCGCCGCGTTGAATCCCGCGTAGCCGTTGTCGCGGCTGAAGCCCCGTCGCGAGAAGACCGGGTTGCTGCTCCTCATTTCACTCCTCCATGGCCACCCTGCGTGGCCTTGGCTCAAGAGTAATTGGTAGGCAAAAGAATGACCCTAGTGCTTGGGGAGGATCTTTCCCTTGTGATGCCCACGGTACGCGGGGGGCGCATGCCCGGCGAGGCTTGGTACCAAGCCGTGACAGCACCCTTAGGCCGCGCTTAGGCCGGTCTGAGCCGGTCTGCGCCGGTGTCCGTCGGTCTCAGCCGGTGTCCGTCGGTCTCAGTCGGTCTCAGTCGAGGGGAAATCCGGTGTAACCCTCCGCGAGGTCCGTCTCGGCTGCCCGCGAGGTGGCGATCCGACGCAGGCGCGCCAGCTGGACGCGGTCGTCGAAGGGGGTCGCGTCGGGGGCGCGGTGCAGCAGGGTCGTCATGTCGTACGAGAACCGCTCGGCCTGCCAGACGCGGCGCAGACAGGTCTCGGAGTAGCCGTCGAGGCGTTCCGCCGATCCGGTCTCCTTCAGATGGACCAGCGCACGGGCGAAGGTGACCACGTCCCCGACGGCCAGGTTGAGCCCCTTGGCGCCGGTCGGCGGGACGATGTGGGCGGCGTCCCCGGCGAGGAAGAGCCGACCGTGCCGCATCGGCTCGTGGACGTGGCTCCGCATGGGGGTGACGGACTTGGCGGTGATGGGCCCCCGCCTCAGCCGCCAGTCGTCGTCGGTCTCGAAGCGCCGCTCCAGCTCGTCCCAGATGTCGTCGTCCGCCCACGCCTCGGCGTCCGTACCCTCGGGCACCTGGAGGTAGAGCCGGGACACGGCGGGCGACCGCATGCTGAGCAGGGCGAAGCCGCGGTCGTGGCGGGCGTAGACCAGCTCGTCGTGGGAGGGCGGCACATCGGCGAGGATCCCGAGCCAGCCGAAGGGGTACGTCCGTTCGAAGGTGCGGGAGAGCGCGGCGGGCACCGCCTTCCGGGCCACCCCCCAGAACCCGTCGCAGCCGACGACGTACTCGCACTCGAGCACGTCCTCGCGCCCCTCGTACCGGAACCGGACCCGCGGCCGTTCGCTCTCGGCCCCCTCCACCTCCAGCGCCTCGGTCTCGAAGAGCAGCGGCCCGCCCTTCTTGAGCTGGAGAGCGATGAGGTCCTTGCAGACCTCCGTCTGGGCGTACACCATCACGGAGCGCCCGCCGGTGAGGGCCGGGAAGTCGACGCGGTGCCGCTGCCGCTCGAACCGCAGCTCGATCCCGTCGTGCCGCAGCCCTACCCGGTCCATCCGCTCCCCGGCCCCGGCGGCCCGCAGGACGTCCACGGTCCCCTGCTCCAGGATTCCGGCACGCTGCCGCTGCTCCACGTACGCCCGGTCACGGCTCTCCAGTACGACGGAGTCGATCCCCGCGTTGCGCAGCAGCCGCGCGAGCAGCAGCCCGGCCGACCCGGCCCCGATGATCCCGACGGTGGTACGCATCCGGCACGCCCCTTCGCGTTCCTCATGCATGTTCGCTTGCATGTTCGTTCGTTTGGTGAAGTTCATCCGAAAGTTCGTCTAGTGAAATTTCCTTCACCATTTGCTGCCGGAAGTCTCCGACCGCACGCGCTCGCTGTCAACGGTTCCGCCGGCTCTTCGGCACCGAGCAGCCACTCAAAGGCCGAGGACGACGACGGCCCGCGGTGGGCTCCCCCTTCAACGGGGGAGCCCACCGCGGGCCGCGTCCGGGCCCGTCAGGGCGTCAGAGCTGTCCGCCGATCTCGCACGCCTGGCACGGCGGCCGACCGCAGGTGCACTGCATGATCGCTTCGAGGACGTCGCGGTCGTGGTACAGGCATTCGTCCTTGCAGGTGTGGCGCGGAATGAATCCCGCCGGGATCTCGCCGGGCCACGGCTCGTGACCGTCCCGGCAGCGCACGAATCGCTCGGGGTCACTGGAGTGCAGTTCGTGCATGCTGGAGCGCGCCTCGTCCTCCAGCTCCCGCACCCGCTGCACCAGGGCCTTGAGCTCGGTGGCGAGTCCGACGTACCGGTCGGCGCCGGTCCTCACATGCGCGGCCCGCAGTGCCATCGCTGCGTTGCCGAGAAATCTTCCGGCATCCTGAAGGTCGGTCACGTGATGCATCTGAATGCCGTTCACGCCCCGTACCCATACGGCGTCCATGCTGCTCACTGATCCACCTTCCCGGCGTACGTTCGCCTTGTTTTTCTTGCGAAACAGTATGCGCGGCGCCGGTGCCTTCGCATAATGGAAAATCAAACTATTTAACGACGCTAAAGCTCCCGATCGCGCCCGTCCAGCGAAATTGGGCGTGAGTCGGCTCACAAGCGGGCATTGGGCCCGCGGCAGGCAAAAGTAGATCTTCCGCGGAATCCGCTGCTGATTTTTTGTCCGCGGTTGTTATTCGTTGTCACGCGACCGTGCAGGAACGCACTGTCACGCGACCGTGCAGAAACGCACTGTCACGCGACCGTGCAGAAACGCGCTGTCAGGCGACCGTGTAGGAACGCGCCCCCGTCCCGGCGAGACCGCCGCCGTCGACGATCAGGTACTCCGGGCGAATGGGACGCCCGTCGAACCAGCACTCCAGGATCTCCCGGGTCCCGGCGGCATAGCGCGCCTGCGCCGAGAGGGTCGAACCGGACACGTGCGGTGTCATCGCCTCGTACGGCATCGTGCGCCAGGGATGGTCGGGCGGTGGCGGCTGCGGATACCAGACGTCACCGGCGTAGCCGGCCAGTTGGCCGCTGTTCAGGGCCCGCACCACGGCGTCGCGGTCGACGATCAGCGCACGTGCCGTGTTGACGATGTACGAACCGCGCCTCATGGCCCCGATCAGGTCGTCGTCGAAGAGGTTCTGCGTCTGCGGATGCAGGGGGGTGTGGATCGACAGCACGTCGACCGCGGGGGCCAGCGACCGGACGTCGGGATGCCAGGTCAGGTCCAGCTCCTCCTCGACCTCTCGGGGCAGCCGGTGCACATCGCAGTAGTGCAGCGTGACGTCGAACGGCTTGAGGCGGCGCAGCACCGCCTGGCCGATACGGCCGGAGCCGAGGACGCCGACGCCCATCCCTTCGAGGTCGTAGGCGCGCGAGACGCTGTCGGCGATGTTCCAGCCCTGCCGGGTGGTCACCCACTGGTGGGCGGGCAGGTAGTTGTGCACCAGGGTGAGGATCTGCATGACGGTGTGCTCGGACACGCTGATGCTGTTGCTGTAGGTCACCTCCGCCACGGTCATGCCGTGGCCGATCGCGCTCGGCAGGTCGACGTGGTCCGACCCGATCCCCGCGGTGATCGCCAGCTTGAGCCGCGGAGCGCCGGTGATCCGGTCGGGGGTCAGATAGGCGGGCCAGAAGGGCTGCGAGATCACCACGTCGGCGTCGGGCAGCTCACGATCCAGCGTGGAGTCCGCGCCTTCCTTGTCGGATGTGACGACAAACGTGTGTCCCCGCTCCTCCAGGAAGCGGCGCAGTCCCAGTTCTCCCGAGACACAGCCGAGAAGCTGCCCCGGGGTGAAATCGATGGCTTGCGGGGTCGGCGCGGTCTGACCGCCCGGGTAGCCGGTGATAGTGGGAATCTCGTCGCGGGCGTAATCGGGTGGATAACCGCCCACGGGATCCGGATAGAGCACCGCAAGGATCTTTGCCATGGCCGTCCTCCATCGGTGGGGCCACTGGTCCGGAAAACCGGTCGGGCACCTGAACCGATCGGCACCGATGATCTTGAATTTTAGTCGAGTGGGAGCAGGCGCTGCAATCCCCTTCGACAGCGCGGCAATCCCCGCGGGTGTCGACAGCGGCAGTCCTCGGGGGGCGGTCGCGCCGGCGGGCTTCTGGGCGGGGTCGGCCCGTTACGAACCGGGGCCGGCCTTTCCCACACCGGCGGGGACGTTTCCGCCGACGAGGTTCGCCGTCCATGTGCCGGGGGCGTTCCTGCCGGCGGAACACAGCGGCCCGGCCGTCCGGGACTTGACACGCGTATGCGCGAGTCGTCTCCTTGAAAGTGAGGAAGAAGAATTGTGGCGTGCGCCTACGAGAGTGCCGCGCCTCCCTCTCGGGTTGGCCAGCCTCCCACCGGCATCCGGAGTGGTGATGGCAACCTATGAATACCGATGCAGCCGTTGTGGGCCTTTCGACGTGAAGTTGGCGATCGGGACCGCGCCCGCCGCTTATGGCTGCCCTGTTTGCGCGGGCACCGCGAAACGCGTGTACTCCTCGCCCGGCCTCGCACTGACTTCGCACACGGTCACCGCCCTCCATGAGCGGGAGGAGCAGTCCCGTGATGCCCCGGCAGTGGTTTCCGAAGTACCGCCGGGCAGAAGGGTGCCGCGGCGCCCGCACCCCGCGCTCTCGCGGTTGCCCCGGCCCTGAGGGCGGTGGTCGACCAGGCGGAACGTCTCAGGCGGGTTTCGAAATTTCCGTCCCCCACGCGGACTGAGGAGGTGCGTCCCCGTGGGCAATGTGGGACTGCTCTTTGTTGGTGCGGTGCTCTTCATCAACGGCATGCTGCTTCTCGGGAAGGTCGACGCCAAGTCTGGAGCGGTGTTCAACCTTTTCATCGGCGCACTGCAGGTACTGACGCCGACTTACCTCATCTTCACCGCCGACGGTGACCCCAACAAGATCCTGGCGGCGTCCGGAATCTATCTGTTCGGCTTCACTTACCTCTACGTAGGTATCGGCCTGCTCGCCGGTCTCGACAGCACCGGCGTCGGCTACTACTCACTGTTCGTGGCAGTCGCGGCCCTGGGATACGCGTACGTCAATTTCCGGCTCTTCAAGGACCAGCCCTTCGGGGTCATCTGGCTCTACTGGGCATTCCTGTGGTTCCTGTTCTTCCTCTTGCTCGGCCTCAAGATGGACGGCCTGAGGACCTATACGGGCTGGGTAACGGCGATCCAGGGCTGGGTCACCGGAGTGATTCCCGCCGGGCTGCTGCTCTCCGGCTACTGGAAACACCCCACCGAGATCGCCATCGCCCTGGCGGTGTTCGGCGTCGTGGTGTTCGCAGGGCTGTGGCCGCGCACCAGGTCTCGGCAGCCGGCCCGGGCGGCCCGGGGGGCACCGCCGGCCGGAAGCGTGCACGCACCAACGTGACCTGATCGGAAATGAGGAGCTGTTATGCCCGAAGTCGTATTCAAGATCGACCAGACCAAGTCGATGCGTGATCAGGACGTACCCGGACACAACAGGTGGCACCCGGACGTCCCCACCGTCGCCATGATGAAGCCGGGAGCGGAGTTCCGCATGGAGTGCCGCGACTGGACCGACTGCCAGATCGGCAACAACGACTCCGCCAATGACGTACGCGACATCGATCTGACCATCCCTCATATGCTCAGCGGTCCGATAGGCGTGGAGGGCGCCGAACCCGGCGACCTGCTCGTCGTCGACATCCTCGACCTCGGCCCCGTGCCGCAGCAGACCGGCGATGCGGCAGGCCAGAGTTGGGGCTACACCGGCATCTTCGCCAAGGCCAACGGCGGCGGCTTCCTGACCGACTACTTCCCGGACGCCTACAAGGCGGTATGGGACTTCCACGGTCAGCGGGCCGTCTCCCGTCACCTGCCCGGGATCAGCTTCACCGGAATCACCCACCCCGGGCTGTTCGGAACAGCACCGTCGGCCGAGATGCTCGCCCGCTGGAACACCCGCGAGAAGGCGCTGATCGACACCGACCCGGACCGGGTCCCGCCACTCGCCGTACCGCCGGACAGCAACAACGCACTCGCCGGCACGGCCACCGGAGACCTCGCCACCCGCATCTGCGCGGAAGGCGCACGCACCGTGCCGGCCCGCGAGAACGGAGGCAATCACGACATCAAGAACTTCACGCGAGGTTCGCGGGTCTTCTACCCCGTACACGTCAAGGACGCCAAGCTTTCCGGAGGCGACCTGCACTTCAGCCAGGGCGACGGAGAGATCACGTTCTGTGGCGCCATCGAGATGGGCGGCTTCATCGACTTCCATGTCGACCTGATCAAGGGCGGCATGGAGACGTACGGCATCTCCACCAACCCCGTGTTCGTTCCGGGCAACGTCGAGCCGCGGTACACGGAGTTCCTCACCTTCATCGGGATCTCCGTCGACCACGACACGGACACGAACTACTATCTCGACGCGACGCTGGCCTACCGCCGGGCCTGCCTCAACGCCGTCGAGTACTTCAAGAAGTTCGGCTACAGCGGAGAGCAGGCCTACCTGCTCATCGGCTCCGCACCCATCGAGGGACGCATCAGCGGCATCGTCGACATCCCCAATGCCTGCTGCTCGCTGTACGTACCCAGCGCCATATTCGATTTCGATGTCCGGCCCTCCGCCGACGGCCCGATGAAGGCCGAACGCGGCAAGTGCGCGGTGAGCACCGCCTGACCGGACCGGACCGGACGACCACGGCCCCGCAGCCGGAAGGACTGCGGGGCCGTACGGCGCGTGAGTTCGCCCCCGTGCCGGTGGCGAGGGCCTGGGTGGCGCCCTTGTCGGCGTCGGCCTTCAGGTCCTCCACCGCGATACGGAGCTCCGTAGAACAGCGGGCCACGTCCGGGTCACTCCCGAAGGTGGCCCGCGCCCCGCGTTGCAGGTGCGGGAGGTGCCCGGAACCGGACTTGAACCGGACCCAGGTTTTCGGTGTGCGACCGTCTGACCTGCGATAACGCGTCTACCCCGGAAGTCGTCTCTAAACGATCCACCGAACTAGCCCGTTCCAACCCGGATCAGCCCGACCTAACCCGCAGTTCGATCCGGCCGTCCGCGACGGACTGTCCGGCCCAGCCGGGCCGGGGGTAGTGGCGCAGAACGCCGTCTCGGTCGAAGAGGAGCTGTGCCGAGCCCGCCGCGGCCATCAGGTCGGCCTGGCCGGTCGACCAGCCGAGCGCGCGGACCTGCTGCCGCTGCCACGCCCGCTCACGGGCTCCCTCGAGGAACCTGCTCGCAACCGAGCCGGCCGGGGGCGGCTCCGGGGCGGCCGGGACGGCTACGCCTGCAGAGCGGGCGCGGGCTCCTCGGCCACCGGGGCGGGCTCCGGGGTGGGCGGGTTCTCCCGGACCCGGGAGCCGTAGTTGGCGACGCCGGTCATCGGGCGGGTGCCGCTCGGGTAGCGGACCGTGACGCGGACCGCGTACGGGCCTTCGTCCGCCAGGCGCTCGATCTCGTCGGCGTGGGCGGCGATCGTCTCCTCCGCGTGCCGGGTGAGGGCGAGAACGAAGGACCACCGTCAGCTTCGAGGACATGCACGCCGCCCTGCGCCGGGAGGTCCTCGACCATCGAATCACCAACGTCATCACAGCGCACAGCCCCCACCCACAAATGCTCACGGCCGTACGGGACTTGTTCCACCTCACCGCATAACCGCGAAAGAATCAGATCCTGATGAAAAATCAAATATGATCCGATGCACGTTCGGAGAGCGCCGACAGGACGACTGACAGCAAGGCCGCCCTTTGGTTATGTGATGGGCGACATAGATGTTTTGAATACCGCTGGTAGATCTTGAGGCTTGGGGCATGTAAAAATTCGGTTAGCCCCTGGGCCGCTTGAGGGCAGGGCAGTACAAAGCAAAGGAATGAAATGCGTTTCCTGACTAAGCGTCGAATCGGAGCAGTGGCTGGGGCCGTTGCGGGTCTCGCCGCACTTGGCACCCTGGCCGCCACTCCGGCGAGCGCAACCGTGTGGTCCAAGAACATGATGGCGCACACGAGCGGGAGTGGCGTCTGCCTCAAGGTGTCGGGGTCCACCGGCACCGTGGAGAGGCAGCTCGGATATGACTGGACAAACATGTACTGGTCGGTCAAGGCCGGAGAGACCCTCCGGGTCGAGCAGGGCGGTCGCAATCCGTGGGGGGGATGCGAGTACAGCGGCCAGCTGGTCAAGTACGTGACTGTGCCGACCGACGACCTGACGAACTACTGGTACTGGGTAAACTAATCAGGCCGTGTTTTGAACTGAGCTCCTGACCCACGCCCCTTGCCATGATGATCTCGGTGTGGGGCGTGGGATCTTTCGGATGATCAGTGGTCGGTGCTGGAGCAGGGCTGATGCGTTCTCAGTTGGCAAAATGAGCCGGTCGCCAACTGTGCGCTTTTCAGTCGAGTTGCACGGTTCGACAACGAGAGACGCGACCCTTGACTGCTGTCGGTGCCGTTGCAGCGGATGTTCCGAGTTATGTCCGGCCCCTTTCTCGGGAGTTTCAGGGAAACATTCGGCCAACATTCGAGAACATCACGTCGACGCGAGAACATTCGGCTCCGTAGCGTCGAAGCATCAAAGCCCGTGGCGGAGGTGCAGAGATGGCGTTGGAGACAACAACGAGAGATCCGGTTCAGCTCACCGACCCGCTATACGAACATCCGGAGGCCACGCCGGGTTGCGACGTGTGTGCGGCACTCGTCATGCAGTGGAAGGCCGCGACGGACACACAGCGCCCGGAGTACGACCTGTCCCAGGCCTCAGACCGCGTCGTTGAGTTGAAGCGCCATCAGGACGCACCTGGACGAAAAGGCGCGGCGATGACGGGCGCTCTCCGCAGCTATGCGGATCCGGAATTGGGCACGCGCGCCATGGTGGACGATCTCCCCGCCCGTCGGTAGGTCGAATGCGCGTCGTGCATCGACTGGCAGGACATCGAGCACACGACTGAGCCGTAGGCGTGGACGGAGGCTCACACGCGCCGCAAGCCGTCGCACGACCGATACCGCGTAGTGCGCCAGACCGGATGGCGGCGTCTCCCGAAGATTGCCGCAGAGGTTGAACCTCCCCACAAGCCCGCGCGTCGCTGAGCCGTGCCAGCGGCCTGCGGTGGGGCGGCGGTGCACGGTGAGTCGAGTGAGGTCGGCCTCTGCCGTGCCCGCGGCAGGAGGAAGCTCATGTCCTCGTCGTCGCCGTCGTCGTCCACGCCGTCATCGTCGGTGCGGGGCAGCCGGACGAGTTCGCACGGGTTCCGGGCTCGCAGCGGCGGCTCCTCCTGCATCGCCTCACGCAGGATCGAGGACAGCAGGCCGTGAAGGTTCTTGAGCGTCTTCGGGGACATCTCCTTGTGCACCGAGCCGCGCCAGACTTTCGTCTTCGCCATCTGGTTCACCCAGGCCGTACCGTCGCCTTCGAGAAATGCTCCGTGCTGCGGACGTCGCAATTCCCGAACGTCGGCAGGAGATACGTCCGCAACTCCTTCTCGATCGCGTCGCGGTAGTAGTCCTCGACGCCCGTCCGGTTCTTGATCGACTCCAGCGCGTACGTCTCGAAGACGTACCGCGCATCGTCGCCAGCCGCCGGGTCGATGTACCCCTTGCCCTTCACCCACCCAGGAGGCCACTGCTGCTTGTTGTCGTCCACGGCCTTCTTGAAGACTTCGGCCGACGGCTCGTCATCGAACCGCTCCGACTGGAACGGGCCCGTGCGGGCGCCCCAAGACGCCACTTCACCTGGTAGCTCGTGACCTCGCCGGACGCGTTCTTTCGCTCTGCGATGTACGCCATGACGAGATGCTAGGCAAACCGTGCGCCCACGGTGCGCCCAACAGTGCAGAGAGTGACAGCGGAAACCGGACGTTTCCGCTGGTCACGTGTCGTGCGTGGTGCAGTGCCCGGAACCGGACTTGAACCGTTGCAGGTCAGGGCGCTGACCTGCGGCTTCCCTGTCCCGCCAGTTCAGCGCCCTGAAGTCATCCCGGCTCGCCCCGTCTCGGGCCGCCTCAACCCGCCTCAGACGGCCCGTGCGCCAGTGAACTGGCACACCTGGCGCACGGCTTGGCGTACCTTCGGTAACAGCTTGGAAGCGACCTCACCCGAAACGCTCAGGCTTCCGCGTCCGGCAACACGCGGGCCACCAGGGCGTCGAGGCGCTCTTCCAGCACGTGCCGGGCGTCCGGCGCGATCGTGGCCAGCGCCACCATGGACGTCACGATGACGTCCGCCAACTCTTTCTGTACGTCCGACCACGTGTGGGAGCGGCCCTTCCTCGGGTTGGCTCCCATGGCCCCGTGCATGGCCTCGGCGACCTCACCGTACTCCTCGCCGATCTTCAGCACGCGCAGCAGCCGCACATCGGCCGGCCTCGCCTGCTCTGCCTCGTCGTCCAGCCACTTTCGCAGGCGGTCAACCTGCTCCCAGGTGCGGTCTCCCATGGGGTCCTCCTTGCTCGATTGTCAGAACAGTGCGGGCGCCAGCTCGGCGGCCCGGTCGGGGGCGGTCACGGTGAGCGGCACCGCCGGGCGTACGGCCAGCGACACCGACAGGGCCGAGTGGTCCGTCAGCCGGTCCTGGCCGGTCCGTACGTCGTGCACGTACGCGCACGCGCGCAGCGCGGTCGCCAGGGCCTTGGAGGCGTGCGCGTGGTCGTAGCGGTAACCGTCGCCGGTACGGCCGACCCATGAGTACTCTGCCGCCTGCGGGTTCAGCGCCCGGAAGCGTCCCGGTACCCGGCGGCCCCGAGCCACTCGTAGAAGGCGTATTCGAACGGCTGGAAGAACCGGTAGCGCGGGGTGTGGGTGGGCTCCAGGATGTTGAAGTCTCCGAGCGCCAGGCGCAGCGCGTCGCCGGCTTGCGGAATGCCCGTGCGGCACTGGTCGAGGAACGTCCGCTTCCTGGTCGTCTTCGCCGCGGTGGCGTCCCGTGACGGCACGTACAGGCCGATGACGTCGAGCGGCCCCTCGTCGGTGTCGACGGTGACAGAGACGCAGCGGTGCGGCAGGTAGTCGACGGAGGCGGGGCCGGGCCGGGTGGCGAGCCGGGAGACGACCATGACGCCGCGCTCCCCCCGACCGGGGCCCCTCGGGGATGAGGGCCGCGGCGTGGCTGTGCCGCAGGTCGTGGACCGTCGGGCGCTTCTGTTTCGGCATCAGGCCGGCCGTCACCGCCCGCTGCCACCGGTCGCAGTGCGTGGAGTAGTGCAGCCTCCGACCGTGATCGCCCGTGAAGAACAGGCGGTCAGGGTTCTCCGTGTCCTCCCCGCCGAGCTCGTTGACGGCCTCCACGACGGCCTGCGAGACGCGGATGGTGCGCCGGGACCTCCGCGCCTTCGGCATGCCGACGTAGTAGCCGCCCTCACCGCCCCTCTTCCACGCCCGCTTCACGCGGACTTTCGGGCGGTCCGTGCCCCAGCCGACGAGGCACTCCGGCGCGAGCGCGCTGATCTCCCCCCACCGCATGCCGGTCCCGTACTTGATCGTCGCGAGCAGCTGGTCGGAACGGCGCTCCATGAGCCCGATGACACCCTCAACCTCGTCCGGGGTGAGGAACTCCATGTCCTCGGCGCCGTCGTCGTCGGCGCGGGGCAAGCGGGTCAGCTCGCAGGGGTTGCGCGACCGTAGCGGTGGCTCCGCCTTGACCGCGCGCTCCAGGACGGCCGACAGGAGGCCGTGGAGGTTCCGGATGGTCTTCGGCGACATCTTCCGCCACTTCACGGCGCCGTTCTTCGGCATCTGGCCCTTGTGGACCAACGCCTTCTCCGGGACGCGCACCCAGGCCTGGACGGTGTCGCTGTTGAAGTGCTCGGTGCTGCGCACGTCACACTCACCGAGCATGGGGAAGATCCAGCGGTCCAGGTCACGGACGCAGTCGCGCCGGTATTGCTCCTCAATGCCGGCCTTGTTCTCCACGTACGCGAGGGCGTACTTGCGCAAGCGGAAGCGGAGCTCCTCCAGGTCGCCGGCCGCCAGGTCGATGAGACCCTTGCCTTTCACCTAGCCGGGCGGCCACTGCTGCGCGTTGTCGTTGACGGCGTCGCAGAAGACTCCGGCCGACGTCTCGTCATCGAAGGTCTCGGTCTGCCACGGAGCCGAACGGCCGCCGCCCAGACGCCACTTCGCTGGCCAGCCGGTGACCTCTCCAGCCTTACTCTTCCGAGCGTGCGCTGATGCCATGACGGCACGTTAGAGCCGTGTGTTCCCGTCGTGTTCCCCCACCACGAACGGAGTCGGCGACAACAAGCTGTTCTCGCTGGTCACACCACGTGACCACGGTGGTGCCCGGAACCGGACTTGAACCGGTACGCCCGCGAGGGGCAGCGAGGTTTAAGCTCGCCGTGTCTGCATTCCACCATCCGGGCAGACCATGGACTCCGCATCGAGGTTCCGAGCCTATCGGGGCGCATCCCCCGAACTGCGGGCGGGCGGCCCGAGGTTGTCTTATTTTATTGATGTCTGAGGGTGCATCAGCACCCGGTACGGGCCATCCGCACTTGCCAATAGCCTTTCGGGTGGCGCGGGCCCGCGTATACGGAATGACGGAATTTCACCGTCCGAACGCATGCCTGGCGTGGCCGACGGGAGGACTCCGCGACGTCGCACCCGGACACCGCTCAGGGAGCGCCCTCATCCCCAGGTATGACACGGCCGCCCGCAGTGCGACCCAAGGCTGTCCCCGGAACCGGAACAGCGGCTGACTACACGGCGCCGAACGGCAGCGACGATGGAACCCGTCCCCCAGAAACGTCGTCGTCCCGACAGGAGCACCCACCCGTGACCACCACGCCCCTCGCCGACCGGACCACCACGGTGGCAGCCCGCGCCACGGAACTGTCCAAGGTCTACGGACAGGGCGAGACCCAGGTGGTCGCCCTCGACCGGGTCTCCGTCGACTTCCGTCAGGCCGAGTTCACCGCGATCATGGGCCCCTCGGGGTCCGGCAAGTCCACGCTGATGCACTGTGTGGCGGGCCTCGACACCTTCTCCTCCGGCTCCGTGCGCATCGGGGAGACCGAGCTGGGCTCCCTCAAGGACAAGCAGCTCACCAAGCTCCGCCGGGACAAGATCGGCTTCATCTTCCAGGCGTTCAACCTGCTGCCGACGCTGTCGGCCCTGGAGAACATCACCCTCCCGATGGACATCGCGGGCCGCAAGCCCGACAAGGAGTGGCTGGACAAGGTCATCAAGATGATCGGGCTCGCCGACCGCCTCAGCCACCGGCCCTCCCAGCTCTCCGGTGGTCAGCAGCAGCGCGTCGCCGTCGCCCGTGCGCTCGCTTCCCGGCCCGACATCATCTTCGGCGACGAGCCGACCGGAAACCTCGACTCGCGCTCGGGCGCGGAGGTGTTGGGCTTCCTGCGCAACTCGGTACGGGAGTTGGGGCAGACCGTCGTCATGGTCACCCATGACCCGGTCGCCGCGGCCTACGCCGATCGCGTGGTCTTCCTCGCCGACGGCCGCATCGTCGACGAGGTGTTCGAGCCGACCGCGGACTCGGTCCTGGACCGCATGAAGCAGTTCGACGCCAAGGGCCGCACGAGCTGAGGCCCGCCGGGTCGGTCCACCACGGCCGGGCGGGCCGGACAGCGCGCGTGGCGGGCGCTACGGCCGCCCACTGACCCACCGACCCGCCGTGGCACCGTGGCGCCGCCCCCGCCGATCACGGTGGTTCGGCACCGGCCGCACGCGACCACCGCCTGCCCCGGGTTCGGCACCTGTCGGAACCGACCGCCGCAGGCAGGGGCAGCGGGCCGCGTCCCGGCCGACGCATCACCCCGGCGGACGCCGCCCCCCGGCCGATCCAAGCCCGTTCGGCACCGCCGAACACCACCGTCGCGGCTGATCGCCGTCCCGGCGGGGAAGCGGGTGCCGTCCCGGCAGGGAAGAGGCGCCACCCCGAACACCTGACGCCCCGAAGACCTCCCGACCCTCCCTCCCCACTGGACTGAGACAACCCATGTTCCGTACCGCCCTGCGCAACGTGCTCGCGCACAAGGCCAGGCTCCTGATGACCGTGCTCGCCGTGATGCTCGGCGTGGCATTCGTGTCGGGGACCCTGGTCTTCACCAACACCCTCTCGGACGCCTACCAGAAGAGCTCCGCCAAGGGCTTCGACCAGGTCGACGTCGCCATCCAGCCGGAGACCCCGGAGGACAGGGGCGACACGGTCGGCAAGGAGCAGAAGCTCACGCAGGCGCTGCTCGACAAGGCCGCCGCAGTCCCCGGCGCCGGTACCACCATCGGTGTCGTGAACGGCTTCACCGCCATCGCCGACAAGGACGGCAAGCTCATAGGCGGCGGCTTCCAGTCGCAGGGCGGGAACTACTGGGGGGAGCAGGACCCCCGGTATCCGCTGAGCAGCGGCCACGCACCCCAGGGGACGAACGAGATCGCGATCGACTCGGAGACCGCGAAGCGGGCCGGGTACCAGGTCGGCGACACCGTACGGCTGTCCGTGGACGGCCCGGTGCTCACCCCCACCGTCGTCGGCATCTTCACCACCGACGACGGCAATGTCGCCGCGGGCGGCTCCCTCGCCCTCTTCGACACGGCGACCGCGCAGCAGCTCTTCGACCGGGTCGGCGAGTACGACGAGATCGATGTGAAGGCCGCGGCCGGCACCAGCCAGACCGCACTGCGCAGCGCCCTCGACCAGGTCGTCCCGGACGAGATCGCCTCCACCACCACCGGCAAGCAGCTCGCCGACGACCAGGCCGACCAGATCGCCTCGGCGATGAGCGGCATGAAGACGGCCCTGCTGGTGTTCGCCGGTATCGCGCTCTTCGTCGGTACGTTCATCATCGCCAACACCTTCACCATGCTGGTCGCCCAGCGCACCAAGGAGCTGGCCCTGCTGCGTGCCGTCGGCGCCTCGCGCAGGCAGGTCACCCGGTCCGTGCTGCTCGAGGCCTTCGTCGTCGGCACGGTCGCGGCCGTGGCCGGTCTGGCCGCGGGTGTCGGCATCGGTGCGGCCATGCGCTCCCTGGTGGGCTCGCTCGGCGTCGTACCGGACGGCCCGCTGGTGATCTCGCCCGGCACCGTCGCGACGGCCCTGATCGTCGGCGTCCTCATCACGATGCTGGCCGCCTGGCTGCCGGGCCGCCGCGCCGCGAAGATCCCGCCGGTCGCCGCCATGAGCAGCGTGCACGCGAAGGCGACCACCAAGTCCCTCGTCGTACGGAACACGCTCGGCTCGCTGCTCGCCGGCGCGGGCGTCGCCGTAGTCCTGTACGCCACGACCATGAGCGGCTCGGACGGCCAGGCCCCGATGGGCCTCGGCGCGGTACTGCTGATCCTCGGCGTCTTCGTCCTCACCCCGCTGCTGTCCCGCCCGCTGATCGCGGCCGCCGCGCCCGTACTGCGGATCTTCGGGGTCTCCGGCAAGCTCGCCCGCCAGAACTCGGTCCGCAACCCGCGCCGCACCGCGGCGACCGCCTCGGCGCTGATGATCGGCCTCACCCTGATCACCGGGATGACGGTGATGGCGGGCAGCCTGCAGACGTCGATCGACAAGATGGCCAGCTCCGCGATCAAGGCGGACTACGTCGTCTCGATGGCGAACGGCAACTCGCTCTCGCCCGACGTCGAGAAGACCCTCGCCGGTCTCGACGACGTCACCGACACCAGCTCCCTGCGCAACTCGCCCTCACGCATCGACGGTGAGACCGAGTACCTGACGGGCGTCAACGGCGCGGCCATCGCCAAGCTCACCGACCTCACGATCGACAACGGCGCCTTCAAGGTCGGCGGCACGCGGATCGTCGTCGACCAGGACACCGCCGAGTCGCACGGCTGGAAGGCCGGTTCGGACTTCACGGTGTCGTACGAGGACGGCAAGAAGCAGAGCCTGACCGTCGCCGGGGTCTACGAGGGCAACGAGATGATCAACGGCATCATCCTCGACAACGCGACGCTCTCGCCGCACCAGACGGACACCTACGACATGCAGGTCATGCTGAAGACGGCCGGCGGCACGTCCGACGCGACCAAGGACAAGCTGGAGAAGGCCCTCGGCGACAACCCGGCCATCCAGGTCCAGGACAAGAAGGACATCTCCGAGCAGATCGCTCAGATGTTCACGCTCATGCTGAACATGCTCTACGGCCTGCTCGCGATGGCGGTCATCGTCGCCGTCCTCGGTGTCATCAACACCCTGGCCATGTCGGTCTTCGAGCGTTCCCAGGAGATCGGGATGCTCCGCGCGATCGGCCTCGACCGCAAGGGCATCAAGCGGATGGTCCGCCTGGAGTCCCTCGTCATCTCGCTCTTCGGCGGCGTGCTCGGCATCGGCCTGGGCGTGTTCTTCGGCTGGGCGGCCGGTGAACTCATCGGCAGCAGCATGGCGACGTACGAACTGGTCCTGCCCTGGGCCCGGATGGGCATCTTCCTGCTGCTCGCGGCGACGGTCGGTGTCCTGGCCGCGCTGTGGCCGGCCCGGCGTGCGGCCCGCCTGAACATGCTGGCGGCGATCAAGTCCGAGTAGGGACGAGTCGGGATACGTGAGAGGGGCCCCGTTCCTGTTTGCCGGAACGGGGCCCCTCTCATGTCCGTGTCAGTTCCAGGTGCGCGCCCGCAGGGGCATCCCGGAGGCGCCGGAGGGCTCGGGCGTCCTGATCGCCACTACCTGGTTGACGCCGATCCGGTTGCGCTCGAAGGCGAGCGCGGAGGCCGCCATGTAGAGGCGCCACACGCGAGCGCGCCCGGGACTGGTGAGCTGCACGGCCCGCTCCCACTGCGCCTCGAGGTTGGCGACCCAGCGGCGCAGGGTGAGCGCGTAGTGCTCGCGCAGGGACTCGACGTCGCGGACCTCGAACCCGGCCCGCTCCAGCTGCGCCACGGTGGTGCCGATGGGGGCGAGCTCGCCGTCCGGGAAGACATACGCGTCGATGAACTCGTCGACGGAGTACGCCGATTCGTCCCGCCGCGGCCGCCGCCCGATCTGGTGGTTGAGCAACCGGCCGCCGGGCTTGAGGAGTTGGTACAACACGTCCGCGTACTCCAAGTAGCGCTCGGCGCCGACGTGTTCGGCCATGCCGATGGAGGAGATCGCGTCGTACGGCTCGTCGGCGACGTCCCGATAGTCCTGGACCCGGATCTCCACCCGGTCGGTCAGCCCCTCATCGGCGACCCGCTTCCGCGCGTATGCCGCCTGCTCCTGCGAGAGCGTGACTCCGACGACGCTCACGCCGTGCTCACGGGCGGCGTGAATGGCCATCGAGCCCCAGCCGCAGCCGACGTCGAGAAGCCGCTGACCCGGCCTCAGGTCGAGTTTGCGGGCGATGAGTTCCAGCTTGTCGCGCTGGGCGCCCTCGAGGGTGCCGTCCGGCTCCCAATAGGCGCATGAGTAGACCATCGACGGCCCGAGGACGATCTCGTAGAAATCGTTCCCCACGTCGTAGTGGTGGCTGATCGCGCGCTTGTCGCTGTGCTTGGTGTGCAGGTGGCGACGTCTGCGGACCTCCTCGCTGGGCGGGGTCGGCGGCAGCGGGGTTCTGGCCATCACCATCAGCCCGCGGACGGCTGCGCGCACCTCGGGGTCACGCAGGGCGTCCACCAGCCCCCGGGCGCCCTCGCCCCGATCCCACACCAGCCCCGACATCAGGTCGAGCGCGGTGTAGAAGTCGCCCTCGACGCCGAGGTCCCCGGCGACCCAGGCCCTGGCCAGCCCCAACTCACCCGGCTTCCACAGCAGGTGCCGTAGCGCGCGGCGGTTGCGCGCGATGAGGGTGGGGGCGCCGGGCGGTCCCGCTTCCGAGCCGTCCCAGGCGCGGATACGCACCGGAAGCGGGACTCCCAGCAACTGTTCGACAAGGCTCTTCAGCCGCAGCGCGGCGTCTTGCATGGCGTACACCTCCGAGACAAAACTCCCCAAACGCTCCAACACCACGTAAACACCAACTGACCTGGTTCGCAGTCCCCCTAACGCGTTACAACTGAGCAAAATAGTTGTACGCACCATGTGTTTTTCGCCCCCGCCGCCCCTACCCGTCCCACCCCCGGGGGCTCCGCCCCCGAACCCCCGTATCGCCCGAAGGGCTCGTCCTCAAACGCCGGACGGGCTGACATACCCAGCCCGTCCGGCGTTTGAGGACGAGGCCGTTCAGGCCGAACGGGGGTCTGGGGGCGGAGCCCCCAGGAACGGGATGGGGCGGGTAGGGGCGGCGGGGGCGAAAACCCTCGGTCCCGCGCACCCACCGAACGCCGAAACGCCGAAGGGACCCCCCGCACCACGGATGGCGGGAGGCCCCTTCGGGCTGAGCGCTGAACAGTGACCGGAGGTCAGGAGGCCTTGGCCTTCTCCTCCGCCTTGGCGGGCGCCGCAGCGGCCGGCGCCGGCTTCGCGGCCTCGTAGAACTCCTCACGAGGAGACTCGATGGCCCCGAGCGAGACGACCTCACGCTTGAGGAACGCCGCGAGCGTCCACTCCGCGAAGACCCGGATCTTGCGGTTCCAGGTCGGCATGGCCATCCCGTGGTAGGTACGGTGCATGTACCACGCCAGACGACCCTTGAGCTTGATCTTCACCTTGCCCATGACGATCATCGCAACGCCCTTGTGCAGGCCGAGACCCGCGACAGCGCCCGCGTTGGAGTGGCTGTACTCCTTCTGCGGGAAGCCCCGCATACCGGAGATCACGTTGTCGCCGAGGACCTTGGCCTGACGCAGCGCGTGCTGCGCGTTCGGCGGGCACCACGCGTTCTCGACACCGGCCTTGCGGGCGGCGACGTCCGGCACCTGCGCGTTGTCACCGGCGGCCCAGATGTAGTCCGTGCCCTGCACCTGGAGCGTGGCCTGGGTGTCCACGTGACCGCGCGGGCCGAGCGGCAGACCGAAGCGGGAGAGGACGGGGTTCGGCTTGACGCCGGCCGTCCAGACGATCGTGTTGGAGTCGACCTCGAGGCCGTTCTTCAGGACGACATGGCCGTCGACGCACGAGTCCATGGAGGTGGAGAGGTAGATCTCCACACCGCGGCTCTCCAGGTGCTCCTTGCCGTACTGGCCGAGCTTGGGGCCGACCTCGGGGAGGATCTTGTCCGCGGCGTCGACGAGGATGAAACGCATGTCCTCGCGGGACACGTTGTTGTAGTACTTCGACGCGTCGCGGGCCATGTCCTCGACCTCACCGATGGTCTCCGCACCCGCGAAGCCACCGCCGACGAAGACGAAGGTGAGCGCCTTGCGCCGCACCTCTTCATCGGTCGTCGAGTCAGCCTTGTCCAGCTGCTCCAGCACATGGTTGCGCAGGCCGATGGCCTCCTCGATGCCCTTCATGCCGATGCCCTGCTCGGCGAGGCCGGGGATCGGGAAGGTGCGGGAGACCGCGCCCATCGCGATGACGAGGTAGTCGAAAGGCAGCTCGTACGCCTCACCCACGAGGGGGGCGATCGTGGCGACCTTGCGGTCCTGGTCGATGGTGGTGACCCGGCCGGTGAGAACCTCCGCCTTGGGCAGCACGCGTCGCAGTGGGACGACGACATGCCGCGGGGAGATGCTGCCGGCGGCGGCTTCGGGGAGGAAGGGCTGGTAGGTCATGTACGACCGGGGGTCGACAACCGTGACGGTCGCCTCTCCGTAGCGCATCTTCTTGAGAATGCGCCGAGCTGCGTACAGGCCTACGTACCCACCGCCTACTACGAGGATCCTGGGACGCTCCGTGGTGCTCATGCCATCGAGTATCCACCCGCCCCTGGGGGGGCGCTCGTGCGCCCCTTCACAAGCTTGGGTGAGGCCTCTGCTACACTGCGCGGCTCACGTGACGGAGGTCATGGCGGTACGCGGGAACCACCGTGTAATGCGGACCGTTGTCAACACCCCGTGAGCTGCCGCTCCGCGTGCCCGAGTGGGTCGAACAGGCCTCCTGTTTCATCCGCCGGAAACATGCCCGGAACGCTCCGTTGAGCAGCCTCCCGGGCCTGGTGAGCCCCCTAGGGGGACCCGGGCGGCCCTATCGTCGCCCAACAGGGCCGATTTCCTTGTGAACTACTTCACGAAGTTTTCTGGCGGCGTGTCGCCGAGAGAACCCGAATGGCCTCTGATCGCGCTCATACGTTATCCGAACTGCTCAGGAGAGGCTGTCGACGGGTCGTAAAGATCTCAACACACCGCCGCTTCCGTCGCTCTGAGGTCGCACGACGGCGGCCCCGACTCACGCCACGGACCAGGCGATCCCGTCCAGAATGTCGTGCTCGCTGACCACGACCTCCGCCGCGCCGATCCGCTCCATGATCGAGAGCAGTACGAGCGCACCGGCGGCGATGACGTCGACGCGCCCCGGGTGCATCGAGGGGACCGCGGCGCGTTCGGCATGGGTGGAGGCGAGCAGCCACTCCGTGATCTCGCGGACGCGGTCGTAGGAGATCCGGGAGTGGTGGATGGCTGCCGAGTCGTACTCGGGAAGGTTCTGCGCGATGGCCGAGACCGTGGTGACCGAACCCGCGAGACCGACCAGAGTGTGGGCCTCGCGCAGCGGGACGGTCCGCTCCGCGAGGTCCAGCGCGGCCTCGATGTCGGCGCGGATCGCGTCGATCTGAGCGGGGGTCGGCGGGTCGGTGACCACGCCCTCGTGGACGAGGTGGCGCTCGGTCATCCGTACGCAGCCGATGTCCACGGAGCGGGCGGCGCGTACGTGGTCGTCGCCCACGACGAGTTCGGTCGAGCCGCCCCCGATGTCCACGACCAGATAGGGCTTGGCGAGGTCGTCCCGCCCCGCCAGCTCCTTGGTCGCCCCCGTGAAGGAGAACTCGGCCTCCTGGTCCCCGGAGATGACCTCGGGCTCGACCCCGAGGATGTCCAGGACTCCTCGTACGAACTCGTCCCGGTTCTCGGCGTCGCGGGACGCCGAGGTCGCCACGAACCGGAGCCTCTCGGCGCCGTGTTCCTTGACGATCGCCGCGTACTCGCGGCAGGCCGCGAAGGTCCGTTCCAGGGCCTCGGGTGCGAGTCGGCCGGTGCGGTCGACGCCCTGGCCGAGCCGGACGATCGTCATCCGGCGGTCCAGTTCGACGAGTTCCCCTGTGTCCGGGTGGGCGTCGGCGACGAGGAGGCGAATGGAGTTCGTACCGCAGTCGATGGCGGCGACGCGTGTCACTTCTCGTCCTCCCCGTCCGTGTCGTCCGTGTCGTCCGTGTCGAAGAAGCCGCCTCCGTTGGCGCCGAGCTTCTGGATGTCCTCCTGGGTCGAGGTGGACGGCACCACGCACGCCCCCTTGCGCCACCACTCCGGCAGCATCGCGATCGCCTCGTCGCCCAGCGGGTTCACCCCCGGACCCGCGGCCAGGGAGTGCGCCACCAGCACGTGCAGGCACTTCACCCGGTCCGGCATGCCGCCGGCGCTCGGGAAGCCCTCCAGGACCTCCATGGCATCGCGACGGGCGATGTAGTCCTCGTGGGCGGCGCGATAGGCGGCGGCCAGCTCGGGGTCGGTCGCCAGCCGGTCCGTCATCTCCTTCATGACGCCGTTGGCCTCGAGCGTGCCGATCGCCGAGGCGGCGCGCGGGCACGTCAGGTAGTACGTCGTCGGGAACGGCGTCCCGTCGGGGAGCCGGGGCGCCGTCTCCACCACGTCCGGCTGCCCGCAGGGACAGCGGTGCGCGATCGCGCGCAGTCCGCGCGGCGGCCGGCCGAGCTGCTGCTTGAAGGCCTCGACATCCGCGTCGGTCGGCTCGGTGCGCGGGGTGGGCGGCGGGGGCGTTTCCATGCCTGTGCTCAAGTCTCTTTCTTCGTCACTTCGTCACTTCGACGGTTCACCGGTCGGAGCGGTCGGACTTGTCGACGCCGTCCCAGACGTTGGCGTACCAGGGCCGGGCTGCCGCCCCCTGGTTCGTCCGCGACTGCTTCGCCGCGTCCGGGTCGATCACGACGTATCCGGTCTCGCCCGGCATCACATAATGCAGCCGCTCCCGGATCTGCTGCTCCGCGTACGCGTCGTCCTGCCAGCGTGCCTTGAGGTCGCGCAACTGCTCGACCCGCGCCCGGGCCTGCTCCCGCTGCCGCTCCAGGTCGGCGATCTCGGCGCGCTGGGACACGTACTGCCTTATCGGGTACGCGAGCGCCACGATCAGGGAACAGATGACGAGGGCGAGGAGCGCGGCCCGCCCGGTCAGCCGGGAACGGCGGGCCTGGCGCTTGGTCTGGGAGCGGTAGACCCGGGCGGCCGTCTGCTCGCCGAGCAGCCGCAGCCTGGTCGCGGTGGAGAACCGGTCCCGGTCCTTCACGGCCATGAGTCCCGCCTCCCCGATACCTGTACCCACCTGGACGTGCGTACGTCCCCGCACACGGTACGGGACCGAGTACGGGGACGTACGTACGACGCTTCCTACGGCTGCAACGCTCAGCCCTTGCTGTGCCCATGGTCCGCAAAGCGGAACTGCGGGAACGCTCAGCCCTTGCTGTGCCCATGGTCCGCAAAGCGGAACTGCGGGAACGCTCAGCCCTTGCTGTGCCCATGGTCCGCAAAGCGGAACTGCGGGAACGCTCAGCCCTTGCTGTGCCCATGGTCCGCAAAGCGGAACTGCGGGAACGCTCAGCCCTTGAAGCGCGGGAACGCGCTGCGACCCGCGTACACCGCCGCGTCGTCGAGGATCTCCTCGATGCGCAGCAGCTGGTTGTACTTGGCGACGCGGTCCGAGCGGGCCGGGGCGCCGGTCTTGATCTGGCCGCAGTTCACGGCGACGGCGAGGTCGGCGATGGTGACGTCCTCGGTCTCGCCGGAGCGGTGGGACATCATGCACTTGAAGCCGTTGCGCTGGGCCATCTCCACGGCGTCCAGCGTCTCGGTCAGCGAGCCGATCTGGTTCACCTTGACGAGCAGGGCGTTCGCGGAGCCCTCCTCGATGCCGCGGGCCAGACGCTCCGGGTTGGTGACGAAGAGGTCGTCGCCGACGATCTGGACCTTGTCGCCCAGCTTCTCGGTGATGACGTTCCAGCCGGCCCAGTCGTCCTCGTACAGCGGGTCCTCGATGGAGACCAGCGGGTACGCGGAGACGAGCTCCTCGTAGTACTCGGTCATCTCGGCGGCCGAGCGGGACTTGCCCTCGAACTCGTACTTGCCGTCCTTGTAGAACTCGGACGCGGCGACGTCGAGCGCGAGCGCGATCTGCTCGCCGGGGATGTAACCGGCCTGCTTGATGGCCTCGAGGATGAGGTCGAGCGCGGCGCGGTTGGACTCCAGGTTCGGGGCGAAGCCGCCCTCGTCACCGAGGCCGGTGGACAGGCCCTTGGTCTTCAGCACCTTCTTGAGGGTGTGGTAGACCTCGGCGCCCCAGCGCAGGGCCTCGGAGAAGGACTCCGCGCCGATCGGGGCGATCATGAACTCCTGGATGTCGACGTTCGAGTCGGCGTGCGACCCGCCGTTCAGGATGTTCATCATCGGAACGGGCAGCAGGTGCGCGTTCGGGCCGCCCAGGTAGCGGAAGAGGGGGAGGTCGGACGCCTCGGAGGCGGCGTGCGCGACGGCGAGCGAGACGCCGAGGATGGCGTTGGCGCCGAGGGAGCCCTTGTTGTCGGTGGCGTCCAGGTCGAACATCGCCTGGTCGATCAGGCGCTGCTCGGTGGCGTCGTAGCCGACGAGCTCCGGGCCGATCTGCTCGATGACCGCGAGGACGGCCTTCTCGACACCCTTGCCCTGGTAACGGTTGGGGTCACCGTCACGGAGCTCGATGGCCTCGAAGGCGCCGGTGGAGGCGCCGGACGGAACGGCGGCACGACCCGTGCTGCCGTCGTCGAGGCCAACCTCGACCTCGACCGTGGGGTTGCCTCGGGAGTCCAGGATTTCCCGGGCTACGACGACGTCGATGGACGGCACGAGCATCTCCTTCTGGGATGTGACGCGGGTACGCGGGGCCGCGAGGCCCGCACGGCGCGGAGCCTCGTTCGGCTACGCGAGATGAGCCTAACCGGCCCGGAGGGATCGGCCAGCCGGTCGACCACCTCTTGGGCAGAACTGAGGGTAAACATTGTTCCCCGGGGGAACAAAAAGCCCCGCTCCGGCGCGTACGGGGGAACACGCGCCGGAGCGGGGAGCCCGGGGGGACGGGGGGACCCTCATCGGGGTCTCCAGTGTGGAGACCCCTCTTATGAGGGGGCTGTCATTCAGCTGAGGGCAGCCGAGGTCACCCCCGGCCGGCCGAGGTCAGCTGAGGTGAAGCTGCTGACCCGGGTAGATGAAGTCCGCGTCGTCGACGATGTCCTTGTTCAGCTTGAACAGCTGCTGCCAGCCACCCTTGACGTTCTTCTTCTCGGCGATCGTGCTGAGGGAGTCACCCGCGACGACCTTGTACTCGCCGTCGCCCTTCGCGACCTTCTCGCCGGTCGGGGTGGAGACGGTCTTTTCGGCGGCCGGGCGCTCCGCCGAACGGGAGGCGGGCTGCTCCGTCGTACGGGTGGTGCTCGTGCCGGTGCTCGCGCTCTGCGTGTCGGCCGAGGACGCGGTGGAGGGCGCGCTGCTGCTCGTACCGCCGCTGTACGGGGTGCTGGACAGGCCCGTGCCACAGGTCGGCCAGGCGCCCTTGCCCTGCCCGGCGAGGACCTTCTCGCCGATGGCGATCTGCTGGGACTTGGAGGCCTGGTCGGCGGTGGACGCGTAGGCGGTGCCACCGTACGCGGCCCAGGTGGAGGCCGAGAACTGCAGGCCGCCGTAGTAGCCGTTGCCGGTGTTGATGGACCAGTTGCCGCCGGCCTCGCACTGGGCGACGGCGTCCCACTCGGAGTCGGTGGCGGCGGAGGCGTTGCCGGCCGCCATCAGCGGGGCGGCGATGGCCACACCGGTGACACCGGCGAGCGTGGCGATACGGGTCGCCTTGGACGGGCGGCGGTGCTTGCCCTTGCTGAGCAGCATGGAGTGATCCCCTCACCGACGCCTGCGAGGTGAGCTGTCGGGTTCGGGCGGGTGAGTGCCCGGCCGCGCGCTCTCGGCGCACGTCTTCACCCCAAGCCACTCCCGGTCAACTACCGGGCGTGGCACTTACCTTGGGTCCCCCGCTCCTGCCTACGGCGCTTGACGCGTCGACTGTTCCCGTACGGCCGCTGGCAGGATTCGGCGTTGCGATCGTCGGGGCCCGCTGTGGCGAGCGGTGATGACCGTAGGCAGGTAATCGGCGGAATTTCAAAGACGATCAGGGCTTCTGAGACTCATGTCTCAGTCTCACCAAACCGGACATTCCACGTCGAACCATGACGTGAACTACCGCTGCTTTTCGCCCGATTCAGCACTAACTGCAAGGCTCTGACCGGGGAGGATGAGGTCCGGATCGGCGCCGACCGTCCCCTCGTTCGCGGCGTACAGCTCCGACCATCCGCCTTCGAGGTCAAGGGAGTCGGCGATGGTCCAGAGATTGTCGCCGACGCGGACGACGTACGAGCCGTCGACGACGTCTCGGGATGCGCCGGAGTCGCGGGAGGCATGCCGGCCGGAGGAGTCGCCGGTACGTCCGTCCACCGAACTGCCGGTCGCACTACCGCTCGTGTCCTCGTCGGCACTGCCGCCGCGGTGGCGCCCGGCGCCGGTCGTCGCACCCTCGGACGTACTCGACGAGTCGTCACTCTGACCCGACTTGTCCGACTCGTCACTCTTCGCCGTGGCTGTGGAGGGGCTGTTGGAATGCTGAGAGTCGGAGTCACCCTCGGTGCCGGACGACGTGGCGGCCTTCGTCGTGTTCCCGGCCGCACCCGAGGGCGAGTCGGACGAAGTCGAGCCCGACGACGGCGAGTCGGACGAGTCGGACGAATCAGAAGAATCGGATGAATTCGACGATCCGGATGAGCTGGACGAGCCGGACGCGTCGTCCACCACACCCGTGTCGACCTCGAACTCGGCCGAGTTCGCACTGAGCCCGGAGAGCGGTCCGCAGGTGGGCCAGGCCACGAGGCCCTTGTCGTCAAGAAGCCGTTCGGCGAGGGCTATCTGCTGCGAGCGGCTGGCCTGGTCGGCGCTGGGCGCGTAGGTGAGGCCGCCGTACTTCTCCCAGTTCTCCTGGGTCACTTGCAGGCCGCCGTAGTACCCGTTGCCGTTGTCGGCGCTCCACTCGCCGCCGCTCTCGCACTCCGCGACCCGGTCCCATGTGGTGCCGTCGGCCGCACTCGCACCGGTGGCACCGAGCAACGGGATGGCGATGGCCGATCCGGTCACTCCTGCCGCGACGATGAGGGCCGGAGCCTGACGGGGGCGACGATGGCGGCCGTTCCCGGAGAGCATGCGGAAGCCTTTCGCGTGACAGCAGATGACTGCGCGACGTATGAGCCGCGTTGACGAGTGAACGTATCCGCACCCGAACACTTGTCACAAGTCGATGCAGCGCAGATCACGTGAAGATCACAGAGTTGAGCGTCCGTCACCTTTTCGTGACCGGATGATCGTGATCCCGACATGCCTACGGACCCGGTGTGAACTCCACCGGAAGCGTGCGCAATCCCCGCATAATGAGACCGCCACGCCAGCGCAAATCGGCTGAATCCCCCGCGAGTTGGAGGTCGGGGAGGCGGGTGAGGAGAGTGGCGAGCGCGGTCTGCCCCTCCAGTCGGGCGAGGGGAGCGCCGAGGCAGTAGTGGATGCCGTGGCCGTAGCCGAGGTGTTGGTTGTCACGGCGGGAGAGGTCGAGCGCGTCCGGCCGGTCGAACCGTTCAGGGTCGCGATCCGCCGCGGCGAGTACGACGAGAACGGGGTCGCCGGGCGCGATGTTCTGCCCGCCGATGTTGACGGCCTCGGTCGCGAACCGCCAGGTGGCGAGTTCGACGGGGCCGTCGTAGCGCAGGAGTTCCTCGACACCGGTTGCCAGCAGCGCCGTCTCCTTGGCGGCGAGGGAGGCCTGCAGCCGCTGTCGCTGCTCGGGGTGGGTGAGCAGGGCGTAGGTGCCGTTGCCGATCAGGTTCACGGTCGTCTCGAAACCTGCGAACAGGAGGATGAAGGCCATCGCCGCGGCCTCGTTCTCGGTGAGGTGCTCGCCGTGGTCGGAGGCGCGGATGAGGCCGGAGATGAGGTCTTCGCCGGGGGCGGGCGTGTCGGAGAGGGCCTCGCGCTTCTTGTGGATGAGCTCGGCGAGGTATCCGCGCATCTTCTTGACGGACCGCGCGACCCCACCCCGCGGCCCTCCGCCGTGCCGGATCATCATCCCCGCCCAGTCCCGGAAGTCGTCCTGGTCCTCGCGGGGGACGCCCAACAGGTCGCAGATGGCGTAGATGGGGAGCGGGAACGCGAACTCGTGGATGAGGTCGGCGGAGCCCTTGTCGGCGAACTGGTCGATGAGGTGGTCGGTGAGCTCCTGCACACGCGGCGCGAACTCCGCCACCCGCCGCGGCGTGAACGCCTTGCTGACGAGCCGCCGCAGCCGGGTGTGGTCCGGCGGATCGATGTTCAGCAGATGCGTCATCAGCTCGGCTTTCCGCTCCCCCGGAATGCCCGTCTTCCCCTTCGCGTGCGCGGGTTCGTCGTGATGGGCCGGGTTCTTGGACAGCCGCGCGTCGGCGAGCGCCTGCTTGGCGTCCGCGTAACGGGTGACGAGCCAGGCCTCCACCCCACTGGGGAGCCGCGTTCTGTGCACGGGCGCGTGCTCCCTGAGCCAGGCGTACGCCGGGTAGGGGTTGGTGGCGAACTCCCAGGTGAAGAGTTCGGGGGCGGGGCTGAACGGTGGGGGCTGGTCGGTCACGCCCTGACGGTATCCGGAGGTACGGCGCCCGCAACTCCGTGGTTCGCCGCCAGGAGCCATCGGAAACCGGGTTGGGCGCGCGCCCCGCCGCGATGGCCTTGCGCCCGCTTCACCCCAGACTCTCCGTACATGACCTGCCGTTTGACTCGGCGACTCATCACCTCCCTAAATCGCGCCGTGGACCCCGAAATACTCAGATCCAGTTTCGCGGTCGTCGAGAGACGCGCCGAGTTCGCGGTCAAGTACTTCTACTCGCATCTCTTCCGGCACCACCCGGACGTCCGCGGGCTCTTCCCGCTGGACTTTCCGGAGGACATGCAGCGGCAGCGCGACCGGTTGTTCGCGGCGCTCACGTATGTGATGGAGCGGCTGGAGGATCCGGCGCTGCCGGGCTACTTGCGGGAGCTGGGGCGGGATCACCGGAAGTATCTGGCCGAGCCGGAACACTATGCCGCCGTGGGGGCGAGTCTGCTCGCCGCGTTCGCCGTCGTCGCGGGGTCGACGTGGAACGCGGAGACCGAGAAGGCCTGGGGTGAGGCGTACGGGGCGATCACCAACGTCATGCTCCAGGGCGCGTGGGAGGCGCAGCACGCGGGTGAACCGCCCTGGTGGGATGCCGAGGTCGTGAACCGGGCG
Source organism: Streptomyces sp. SD15 (assembly GCF_054462255.1). NCBI lineage: Bacteria > Bacillati > Actinomycetota > Actinomycetes > Kitasatosporales > Streptomycetaceae > Streptomyces > Streptomyces sp. SD15. The sequence continues at coordinate 151,684 of NZ_JBTLMO010000011.1, forward strand.
CTGCACGGCGAGGATCTCGTCGTGCTGACCCTGCGACCGCAGCACCGCCTCCGCTACTTCCCCGGCCAGTACGTCAGCGTCAACATCCCCCATCTGCCGGGCATTTGGCGGCCGTACTCACTGGGCAACGCGCCCCGCGCCGACCACACCCTCGACCTGCACGTCAGCCGTGTCGAGGGCGGGGTGCTCTCCACCGCCCTGGTCCGGCGCACCCGGGCGGGCGACATCCTGCGGCTCGGCGCGCCCGGCGGCGGGCTGATCCTGCGCACGCCCATCGTGCGGCCGCTCACCTTCATCGCGGCCGGCACGGGGTGGGCCCCCGTCAAGGCGCTGCTGCAGCAACTCGACGCCACACACGAGGTGAGGCTGTTCCTCGTCGCCCGGGACACCTCGTACCTCTACGACCGGTCCGCCGTGGAGCGTTTACAGGCCCGGCTCACCCGGCTCACGGTCACGTTCATCACCCCGGCGCCCGGCCGCCCCAGGACCCAGGCCACCGAACGGCTGCTGACCGCGCTGGGCAACCGGGCCGGCTGGGCCCGGCAGGACGTCTATCTGGCCGGTCCGCCCAAGCTCGTCGAGGACATCGGCGAGGCTCTTCCCGCGCTCGGCGCCCCGCCCGAGCGGATCTTCCACGACCTGCTGCCGCCCAGCGGGCAGGAGCGCCCCCGACCGCTGGGCTCGGCGGAGTGGCTGCTCGACCGGCCGCAACCGAACTGGCACAACCCGTCCGGGCGCGCCCCGAGCTCGTAACCCTGCCCCGTCGGGGAGCCCAGGCCGGTCGTACCGCCTCGTTCCCGGTGCCGCCGAGAAGTGCCGCGCCCGGAACCAGGAACCGCCGCCCGGCACCCCGCTACGACGAGGGAAGGACCATCAGACGCGCCGAACGCGCCGAAGGCGCCGAAACCCTTGCCGAACTTCGGGCAACCCGAAGATAAAGATCAAGCTCGGCTCCCCTCCGTCGCACGGATCGCGTCCCGATACGCCCGGGCCGCGGCCCGCAGCGCCGCCTCCGGGTCCACGCCCTCGGCCTCGGCGTGCGCGGCCATGGCCAGCAATTCGTACCCGACGCCTTCGCCCTGCGGCAGCGGCACCTCGAGGCCCGCCGTGCGCACCCGCGACGACAGCTTCGCCGCGAGCGCAAGGCCCGGCTGGCCCAGCGGTATCCCCTCCGTCACCGACGTCCGCTGCTTCTCCACGGCCTTCGTGCGCAGCCAGTGCTCCTTGACCTCGTCGGGGGTCGTGGCCGTCTCGTCGCCGAACACGTGCGGGTGGCGGTGGATCAGCTTGGCGACGATGCCGCCCGCCACGTCGTCGATCGAGAAGGGGGCGGCGCCGTCCTCCTCGCTGCCTTCCTCGGCGATCCGGGCGTGGAAGACGACCTGAAGCAGGACGTCGCCGAGCTCTTCCCTGAGCTCGTCCCGGTCGCCCTCCTCGATCGCCTCGACGAGCTCGTACGCCTCCTCGATCCCGTACTTGGCCAGGCCCTTGTGGGTCTGCTGGGACGACCACGGGCACTCGACGCGGATGCGGTCCATGACCTGGACGAGGTCGAGGAGGCGGGCACCCGGTAGGTCGTACGAGGCGGGGAGCAGCTCCAGCTCCGGCATCTGTATGCGGCCGGTGCCGGCGAGCCGGGCCAGGCCGTCGGTGAGGCGTGGCTCTCCCTCGCCGGTGGCGACGACGACCACGGTGCGACCGCCGGCGCAGGCGTCGACCAGGTCCTGGGCGCTGGGAGACAGCTCATCGACGGTGATGCCGGCCTCGCGCAGATACGGCAGCTGCGGGTGCGCGCCGTCCGCGCACAGCACCTGGTCGGCGCCGCGCAGTGCCTGCCAGGCGGGCCAGGACAGCAGCCCGGGCGCGACACGGTGGCTGGTGGTGAGCAGGACGATTCGGCCGGGGGCGAGGTCGGGTTCAGAGCCGGGGCCGGTGGCGTCGGAGCCGGCCGCCTCAGGGGCGTCGTCGAAGCTGGTTGCGTTCACCCATCGAACGTAACCCACGCCGCCGACAGCCCAGCAGTTATCCACAGGCCTGGCCGTCGAATATCCACAGGCCGGTCGGCTGAACCGTTTATCCAACGATTTATCCAGCGGTTTATCCCACGACTTATCCACAGCCGTCGGCTCGCACGGCACGCGCGCACCGCGCCCGGGCGCCACACCCGCGCACCGCACCCCACCCACTACGCCGTCTGCTGGGCCCCCGCCGACGTGATCTCCCGCAGCCACGGCGTCTTCACATCGACCCGGCTGCTCTTCTGGACGTCCCAGGCGCCGTAGCGCGGGTTCAGATCGACGTTCAGCTTCTTGGACGCCTCGGACATGGCCTTCCAGAACGTGGCCTTGCCCTCGGTGGTGTTCATGTCGGCGCCGAGCACGGCGGCCAGCTTCTGGGCCTCGATCTCGGTGTGAAGGTTTTCGTCGAGACGCCCCGGCGCCACCCCGTACTGCTGCAGCCAGGCCGCCTCCAGCGCCTTCGCGCTTCCAGCCTGCTGTTCCAGTGCGGCCCGCATCTGCTGGGTGTCGTTGCGGGTGACGGTCACGCCCGCGTCCTTGGCCGCCCGCTCCAGGACCCGCTCGAGGACCATGGTGTGCAGGGTGTCGCGGGTGAGGCCGGCGGTCTTGGCGACGGCCTGCTCGTACTGGGCCTGGTCCGTGGTGGCGGCCAGTTGCGCCGACCGCACCTCGTTCACCCGGCTCTCCAGCTGCGCGACCGTGATCCGCTGGCCGCCGACGACGGCCGCGGCACCCGGGTGCGCTTGGTTGCCGCACGCGGTGAGGAGGGGGCCCGCGGCGACGATCGCGGCGGAGAGGACTAGCGCGGTGCGACGGCGGCGGTGCAAGGAAACCTCCCGAGGAGATTGTGCGACGGTGCACAAAGTCTTGCGGTGATCGATGGTAGGCAGTGGCCCAGCTCTCGGCCACCCTTTCGACCAACGATTCGCTCCGCCTTCAGGCACCGTCGCACCATCACATCGGCGGCACACGGGTCACATGGGGCCCGGCCGCATGGGGCACACGGGTCACCTGGGCGTCAGCCCGTGATCGCCACCGGCGCGTCCCAGGCGTTGCGGTCCACGGTGATCGTGTAGCCGCCGCGGGTCTCCTTGCTGTTCAGACACCCCCTAGCCCCGCACCTGCCCCAGCCACTGCAGCGTCCGTCGGATCTCCCCCGCCATCGGGTGGCCGGGCCCGCGCAGCCGCTCCACGTCGTGCAGCAGCCGGCCCAGCGTGTCGTGGGCGGCGCCGCGGTCGCCGAGGGCGAGCAGCAAGTGGCCCATGCGCCGCCGGACTTCGAGGGAGAGCTCGGGGTCCCCGGCGACGTACTGGTTCTCGTAGTACGGCAGCAGTGCGCGGTACTCCGCGAGCGCGGCGGCGGCTTCGCCGAGCTGCTCCAGGCACTGCGCGGCCTCGTAGCGGAAGCGCAGGGACTGCGGGTCGGACTGGCCGGCCTCGGCGGCGCGCTCGTCGGCCAGGCGGCGCAGTTCGGGCAGCGCGCGCCGGTACTGGCCGTCGTCCATGAGCGTGGCCGCGTACTGCTTGCGCAAGGTGCGTACGACGGGTGAGTGCTCGCCGTGCTCGGCTGCCGCCGCCGGGAGGATCGAGCCGAGGATGTCGACGGCCTGCGTGATGCGGCCCTCGCCGAGCAGCCGCTTGACCTCGTCGACCGCGCCCGCGACATCGGGCTTCGCCACGGCCGGGGCGGCCTGCGGCTGGGGCGCGGGCGTGCGGGCCCGGTCCGGCCAAGGGGCGTGCGGGCGCAGGAAGGGGCGCGTGGGGTCGAGTGGGGCGCCGGAGGGCATACCGCGCGCGGGCAGCAGCGGGAGCAGCTCCTCGTACGTCTCCTGCGCGGAGGCCGGGCGGTGCTGCGGGTCCTTGGAGAGCAGCCGCAGGACCAGGCTCTCCAGCGCCGGCGGCACCTCGGGGCGCAGCCGGCGCACAGGGAGCGGCGGTTCGTAGAGGTGGCGGTGGAGGACGCCTAGGGCCGTCGAGCCCGAGAACGGCACGTCTCCGCTGAGGAGTTCATGGAGCAGTACGCCGAGTGCGTACAGGTCCGTGTACGGGCCGACCGCGCCGCCCATCGCCTGCTCGGGGGCCATGTAGGCGGGGCTGCCGATGGGTGAGCCGGTGTGCGTGAGACGGGTGGTGTCCGTGTCCATCACCGACGCGACACCCAGGTCCAGGACGGTGACCGTGCCGTCCTGCTTGACCATCACGTTCCGCGGTTTCAGGTCGCGGTGCACGATCGGGACGGCGTGCACCGCGGAGAGCACGGCACACAGCTGGGCGGCCACGGCGACGGCCCACTGCCAGGGGTAGGGGTCGTGCTCGGCGAGGTGGTCGGAGAGGTCGGCCCCGTCGACGTACTGCATGACGAGGAACAGCTCCTCGCCCTCGCTGCCCGCGTCATGGACCGTGACCAGGCCGGGGTGGTCGACCTGCGCGGTGACGCGGCACTCGCGCACGAAGCGGCGGCGCAGCTCGTCGGCCTCCTGGCCCGCGACCTTGTCGGGGCGCAGGAGCTTGACAGCCACGCGCCGGTCGAGGCGCTGGTCGTACGCCGTCCAGACCTGACCCATGCCGCCCTGCCCGATGAGCGTGGACAGTTCGTAGCGGTCGGCGATCATGCGCCCTGTCACCCCCGTCGCCCCCGTCGACCCGGTCACCTGCCGCCCTCGGGGTTGCCCTCATGGTTGCTCTCGCGCTTGCGCAGATAGTCACTGAGCTCGTCGAGTTCGGCGCGCACCTGGTCGATCCGCGCGGGCGCGGGACGCTGCTGCGGCGGCTCGGCGGGCACCGGGGGCTGAGGCATCCGGGGCTGGGGCTGGGGTATTGGGGGCGCGGGCGCCATGGTCTGCGGGACCGTCGTGGCGGTGTACGGCGGCTGCTGGGGCTGCGGGTAGCCGTACGCGGGCGCCGGGGGCTGCTGCCGCGGTGCGTACGCCGCGAAGCGGAGCTGGTGGAAGTGCCGTACGTCCGCCGCCAGGTAGTACGAGATCACGATCACGAGCGTGCCCAGGAGCAGGGCCAGGCCCGTCCAGCCACCCACGGTGTGGATCTCGTCGCCCGGCTCCGAACCGAGCAGGACGAGGCCGAGCACCTCGGCCGCGAGCGCGGCCACCATCAGACTCCAGTCCAGCGTCTTGCGGGTCACGATGGCCAGGCGCAACAGCATCGTCCAGGAGAGGAGGCCGATGCTGAACACCGAGATCACCACGAAGAACACGCGCACGAAGACCAGCCACCCGGTCGGGGGCGGCTGCTTCACCGGCTGCGCGTAGCCGTGGCCTTGCATGGCTGCTCCTGGAGGCCTGATGAGGACGGACGGTTGAGACCGACGGGTGAGACGGTCGCGTTCGAAGTCCGAGCGTATAGGCCGACAAGGACAACCGGTCACCGGTTGTACCGAATGGTTGTCATACTGATCACTTCCCCTGCCCAACAGCGGCCCAGCAGTGGATTCAGCAGGGACTCAACCGTGGCTCAGCCGGGCGCGACCGTCCCGTCCGTGAGGCCGTCGTACATGCCGCGCACCAACTGCTCGCCGAGGCGCCCCGCACGTCGGAGGGCCTCCTCGAACTCGGCGAGTGCGCGGAACCGTTCCCCGTAGTGGCGCTGTTGGTCGAGCGGCAGTCGGGGCAGTTGGAGGCGGCGCACGTCGAGCCGGGTGGCGGTGGACGCGTAACTGCTGGCCTGGCGGTTGTTGGCGGTGCCGCGCAGGAAACCGGCGAGGAACCACGGGTCCAGGGACGCCGGATCGGGTCGCAGGAGCGTGAGGTTGCGGCCGAGCGCGGCGCCCGCGGTCCTCTCGTCGACCACGCGCGCGATGGAGCCGCCGCCGACCACGGGGACGACGACATCGCCCGGCTCGACGAGCACCGGCTCCTCGTCCCCTTCGGGGAGGGTGCCGGACGGAGCGGTTCCGGCGAGCACGTCGTGGTCGGTGAGCACGGGCACGCGCGCGGGAGCCGCATGTGTGCCCGTACGCAGCACCAGCGCGCCCCCGCGCGCGAGTTCGCCGACCGTGATCAGCGGCCAGCGGGCGGGTTGTGTGTGATCGGTCGCCGGAGGTGTGAGGGCGGCCGTCAGCCGGAGGGTCTCGCCGAGGCGTTCGCGTACGGTCCCCAGCTCCTCGGAGCCGGAGCCCGCGGCGGCCGGCGGCAGATGGCGGGCGGGGGCCAGGTCGACGTCGTCGTCGAGGAGCTCGATGACCGGCACCGCCCGGCTGCGCCCCGGCTGCTCCGTTGCCGTGCCGGTGCGTTCGAAGGGCCGCCAGGCGTCCAGCACCGCGGTCCGCACGGCCTGCCAGTCGAGACCGCCGCGGCCTTCGGTGGCCGCCTCACCGGTGTCCACGAGCAGCAACTCGGGCTGCGCCGGGGCCTTCTCGGGGCGACGCAGCACCCAGAGGTGGAGCGGGATGTTGTACGGGGGTGCCGCGCCGACGGGCAGGGCGATCACGGCCCGCAGGGCACCGCGGCGCAGCAGGTCGGCGCGGATGCGGCGGCCCGAGCGGCGGGAGGCGGCGGCGGGCGGCATGAGGACGACGGCGCTGCCGCCTTCCTTGACGTGGGCCAGCGAGTGTTGCACCCAGGCCAGTTCGGACTCGGTGCGGGCCGGGAAGCCGTACTCCCAGCGGGCGTCGTAGGCGAGTTCGTCGTGGCCCCAGTTGCGCTCGTTGAACGGCGGGTGGCACAGCACGGCGTCCGCCCTGACGCCGTCGTAGGCGTCGGCGCGCAGGCTGTCCCCGGCGGCGGTGCGGACGGTGGTGGCCTTGGCGTTCAGGGCGAGCCGCAGCCCGCTGAGCGCGGCCAGTTCGGGGGCGCTGTCCTGGGCGTACAGCTCCTGGGCGGGCTTGGGAGTCACGGCGCGCAGCAGAGCGCCGGTGCCGCACGCCGGGTCGAGGATCGTCCGGGCGGGGCCGGCGAGGTCGGCCATCAGCGCGGCGAGACCGGCCGGGGTGAGCGTGTACTGACGCGGGTTGGCGTCGAGGTGCCGGCCGAGCAGGAACTCGTACGTCTGCCGGGCGCCCAGCTCTGCGGCGAGTGCGGCGGCGCCGCGCAGGAGCGGGGCGGAGGGGAGCAGCTGGGGGCCGGTCGGGGCGTTCACAGCCCGGGCGGGGGCTGAGGGGGTGTTCACAGCCGGTCCGGGAGCTGAGGGGGTGTTCACAGCCCAGTCGGGGGCCGAGGGGGTGTTCACAGGGCGCTCGCGGGGTGGGCCGAAGCGGGGGGTGAGCACCTCGTCGAGCGCGGCGGGCAACCTCGCGGCGAGGCGTTCGTCGGAGCCGGCGCTCAGCTCCAGCCACACGGTGGGGCGGTCGTGGATGAGCAGGAGCGCGCAGCCGGCGTGCACGAGGGCGGTGACCGGGCCCTCGGGGTTTCCGGCGAGCTGCTGCCAGACGCGTTCACGCAGCGGAACTTCGGCGAGTTTTCCCTGGTCACGTAGCCATGTCTCGACTTCGGCGAGGGCGAAGGCCGGGCTGGTCTCGGTGCCGCCGACCGGCTTGGGGAAGTCGGCATGGCGGCGGCGCCAGTTACTGACGGCCGCGCGGCCGACTCCGGCGAGCCGTGCGATCCCGGCGGAGGTCACCTCTGTCGCGTTGTCCTGCACCTGCCCGGCTCCCCTCGTGCTGGCCTGCGCCTGACCCTGGCCTCGGCCATGACTCCGGCCATGACTCCGGCCCGGGCGCTGGTCTGTGACGTCGAGCATACCGACGTATGCAAGATCTCCCCCTTCACAGGCGTGTACATAACCTTCCCCGTGAACAGTGTTGACTCGGTTCACAAGCTCTGTTGTTATTGACCCACCGAACGAGCAGTCGCCGGAAAGAGGCGGTTGCCACCCTGGGGAGGGAACTGTCATGGGCACGAAGGGCAAGGTCGCGCTGGGGGCCGTCGTGGGCATCGTCGTCATCGGTGTGGTGTCGGCCAACGCGGGCAGCGGCGACGGGGGCTCGGGCGACAAGGGCAAGGACACGTCCGCCTCCGCCGAGCGCGAGTCGGGCTCGGGGACTGGTTCCGGGTCCGGTTCGGGGTCCGGTTCGGGGTCCGGTTCGGGGTCCGGTTCGGGGTCCGCCAAGAAGGCGGATTCCAACGCGGAGAAGACCGAGAAGAAGGCCGCGTTCGAGGGGGACGGCGACTTCGAGGTCGGCACGGACGTCAAGCCCGGCACCTACCGCACGACGGGCAACACCGACGACATGTGCTACTGGGAGCGTGCCAAGGACGCCTCGGGCGACATGGAATCGATCCTCGCCAACGACAACGTCAGCGGCACCAGTTACGTGACGATCGCGGCGGGCGACAAGCTCTTCAAGTCGAGCGGCTGCAAGGACTGGGAGGCCGTCGACGCCAAGGCGTCCGGTACCCCGGCCACGCAGATGAAGGGCGACGGCGGCATGCACAGAGTCGGCGTCGACATCGCCCCCGGCACCTACAAGTCCACCGGCAACACTGACGACATGTGCTACTGGGAGCGCACCAAGGACGCCACCCGGTCGATGGACTCGATCATCGCCAACAACAACGTGACCGGCACGGCCGTCGTCACCATCAGCGCCGGCGACGGCTACTTCAAGACCGTCGGCTGCAAGGACTGGAAGAAGACGGGCTGACGCCACGTGCATTGACGACGACGTCTCACCACGACCATCGGCTCCAGGATGCCCCAGGGCACTGGAGCCGATCGCCGTACGACCGGGCCGGGCTCGGAGTCGAGTCGCTGGCGCAGCACGGACTCAGAGCCGGTGTCGCACCCACACGTTGGGCTCGACGTACACCGCGTAACCGCGCTCCGGTTCGCAGTGCACCGGGCTCAGGGCGCCGGGCACCTCGACGGGGCCCTGCGCGGTGAAAGGCAGGCCGGTCCAGTCGCGCCACTCCTCCACCGAGGCGGCCACGGTCATGGAGGCCGGGGCCACCGCCTCGATGGCGCCGCCCGCACGGACATGGAAACGTGTGGACCCTCCTGCACGGCTCTGGCTACCATCCGCCGGTGCTGCACGCCGAGTTCCGCGACCCGTCCCTCGTGACCGTCTACGACGCTGAATGCCCGTGGTCACGAGAGGACGACTTCTTTCTGTCCGTTGTCAACGAGACCCCCGGCTCACAGGTGCTCGACCTGGGCTGTGGCACAGGTCGGCTCACCCTCGGCATCGCGGCTGCGGGCCACGCGGTGACGGGGGTCGACCCGGCACGGGCATCACTCGATGCAGCGCGTGCCAAGCCGGGTGCCGGGCGGGTCATCTGGGTGGAGGGCACCTCGTCGAACCTCCCGGATGCGTCGTTCGGCGTTGCAGTCATGACCAGTCACGTCGCACAGTTCTTCGTCGAGGACGACGATTGGACACGGACTCTCACCGATCTCAAGCGCTCCATCTTGCCGGGCGGCCGGCTCGTCTTCGACACTCGCGACCCGCGGGACCGCCGGTGGGAGCAGTGGAATCCGGTCGACTCCCGACGGCAGATCACGTTGCCGGACGGCGGGGCGGTAACCGTGTGGTCCGAGGTCACAGCCGTCCGGGACGGCGCAGTCAGCTTCACCCGTAGCTACACGTTCCCCGACGGTCAGGAACTGCTGAGCACTGCCACGCTCCGCTTTCGCGCGGAAGCGGACATCCGCTCCTCACTCCACAACGCAGGCTTCCGCATCGAGCACATCTACGGAGGCTGGAACCGCGAGCCCGTGGGCGCCGGGGACGGAGAGTTCCTGGTGATCGCTCGCGCCTGAGGCCTCAGCTCCGGGTCATCCACCGCACTGCTTCAGCATCATCTGCTTGTCCGGCGTGGTCACCGGCATCTCGTACTTGATGGCGACCTGGGCGAAACGGGCCGCGTAGGCACACCGGATCTGTTTGTTCGGCGGAAGCCAGGAGGCGGGGCCGGAGTCGCCCTTGGCCGAGTTGGTACGGCCGTCGACCGGGATCAAATTGAGCACGTCGTTCGCAAGCTGCTTGCGCTTGCTCAGGGGCCAGCGAGAGGAGCCCATCTGCCAGCTGTACGACAGCGGCACCACGTGGTCTATCTGCACCTCGGAAGCCTCCTGCTTGCGCCACTCGATGGTCTTTCCCGTGTACGGATCATGCAGCGTCATGGATATGACGACACAGTCAGAACCCGATCGGAATTGAAGGTCCTTGCCATCGCGATGGATCAGATCGTTTCGGGTGTCACAACCATTCCGTGCGAGGGGCACCCCGTCTGCCGTGTCCATCCAGGCGTAGCCGAACTCGGAGCGGGCGTAGCCGGTTTGAGGACCCCGGCCCTTGGTGGAGAGGGTCTCGATGAGCTTCCGGGCAGCAGCCTTGTCGGCATCGGACGTCACGGACGCGAGGCCCGGCTTCGTTCCGTCCGGGTTCTTCAGCGGGCTGACCGCGCGCCCGTCCGGCGCCCCTGCTCCGGCTCCCGTCGAAGAACTACCGTCGTCGAGTCCGTCACACCCGGAGACAAGAGCTAGAGCAGCCGCCAACGCCAACACCCTGCGGAGAAGTGAGCCCCGCGCCGCGCCCTTGTGCCTCACGTGCGTCTCAGAAAGCACAGCACGCCCCTCCCTTGCCTCCCCGGGTCCGCCCTGTGCGGGCGTGTTTCCCCGGTCCTCACGGTAGTGGGCGGAGGGCGCCGTCCATACCCGCATCCAACGGGCAATAGGTGCACACCGGGCGTATCGTCGGGGGTGACACACCTCCGGAAGGAGCTCCTGGATGGGCATCTTCGACAAATTCAAGAGCCATGCGAAGTCCAAGGGCAAGAACATGTCCGACGCCGCGGAACGGGAGACCAACGAGAGGACGGGCGGGAAGTACACCGACAAGGTCGACGACGCGCAGCAGAAGGTCGAAGGCGCGATGGGCATGGACCGCGACCGGCCCGACCGACCCGGCCGGCCCGACCAGCCGTAACCCGGAGACGCGAACAGCCGTGACCCGGAGACGCACGGAGGGTCGGCAGACCCACAGAACGTGAATGCAGAGGCCGTCCGCGCAGCGCAACTCCCGCGGGCGGCTTCACCTGTGTTCCGCGCCGGCCCATGTCATGGGCCCGCGTGTCAAACCTTCCCGATCCCCAGCGTCGTTTCCGAGGGCAGAAGTCCCGAGCCCAGTACCGCGACCCAGAACTCACCGAGCAGTTCGGTGAGGCGGGTGCGGTCGGCCGGGGTGAGGGCGCGCCAGGGGGCTGCGGCCAGTTGGTCCGTGTGGTGTTCGATCTCGGCGCGGAGGGCGCGGCCGGCGGGTGTGGCGGTGCCGGATTCGGTCACGAGGCCGCGCGCGACGAGGCGTTGACGGGCGGCGCTCCACTCCTCCGGGCTCCAGCCGCGGCTCTCGAAGCGCTCGACGGAGGCCGCACCGATCGCCGCGAACGAGACGAGGGCCTCCACCGGGTCGAGCCCGGCGACGAGCAGCGCAGCGAGATGACCGTCGCCGCGGTGCTCACGCAGGATCGTCGCCGCGTGCCACAACCGGAGGTGTGGAGCCTCGGGCCACGCCAACTCCGCGTTGGCGGCGGCCAGGGGACGACCGGCGGTGTTCGCGGCCTCGGCGGCCCGGCGCAGCAGTCCGGCGGCCTCGACCAGCTCGGGGCTCGTCACCCGGTCGCCGAATATCGCGCGGTACGCCCCGTCGATGCCCCGTTCCCTCGCCCTCAGTACGTCCGCGGGGCTCGCCTTCTGCCACGCGGAGTCGATGTGCTCGGCGACCATCCGCGGGCTGAAGCTGTAGAAGGCGGACGTCACGCGCCCGCTCCCGACCGCCCCCAACGGAGCGGCGCGCAACGGGAAGTACGTCGGCCAGCGCTCCCCCGTCCCGTACCCGAGCGCGGACGCCTGCTCGAAGACCTCCGGCGCGTAGTAGAGCACCGCGTGCAGAGGCTCCAGCAGGTGCCACAGCCGGCGCACTTCGCCGAGCTCGACGCCCGCCTCGACATCGCCGCCACCCTCGGTATCGCCGCCCGCCTCGATGTCGCCGCCCCCCTCGATATCGCCGCCACCCTGAACCATCTCGTCGACCTCACTGATCCCGCTGGCGCTCTTCGACATGGCACACCCGACCCGCCGTTCCCGTCACCGTCGGCCCGACAGCAACCGGCTACGACCCAAGGATCGTCGCCAGGAACTCCCCCGTCCAGCCCAGCAACTCCCGCCCCACCAATGGCTTCCCGCCCACCTTCGCCGTCTTCGGGCGGGGGACCAGGAGCTGGTGGGCGGCCGGCTTGATGACCGTCCCCGGGTACAGCCGCTTCAGGCGCAGCTCCTGCGACTCCCGCAACTCCACCGGCGCGAAGCGGATGTTGTTGCCCTGGAGCACGATCTCGCCGACGCCGCACGCCCGCGCGAGCATCCGCAGGCCCGCCACCAGGAGCAGGTTCTCGACCGGCTCCGGGAGCTTGCCGTAGCGGTCGACGAGTTCCTCCCGTACCGCCTTGACGTCCTCCTCCGTGTTGGCGGAGGCGATGGCGCGGTAGGCCTGCAGGCGCAGCCGCTCGCCGGGGGCGTAGTCGTGCGGGACGTGGGCGTCGACCGGAAGCTCGATCTTGACCTCGAGCGGCGGCTCCTCCTCCACCCCGCCCTCCAGCGACGCCCGGTAGTCGGCGACCGCCTCGCCCACCATGCGCACGTACAGATCGAAGCCGACACCCGCGATGTGACCCGACTGCTCGCCGCCGAGCAGGTTGCCCGCGCCGCGGATCTCCAGGTCCTTCATCGCCACGTACATGCCCGCGCCCATCTCCGTGTGCTGGGCGATGGTCGCGAGCCGCTCGTGAGCGGTCTCGGTCAGGGGCTTCTCCGGCGGGTAGAGGAAGTACGCGTAGCCGCGCTCCCTGCCTCGCCCCACCCGGCCCCGCAGCTGATGCAGCTGCGAGAGGCCGAAGTTGTCGCCGCGCTCCACGATCAGCGTGTTGGCGTTGGAGATGTCGATGCCGGATTCGACGATCGTGGTCGACACGAGCACGTCGAACCTCTTCTCCCAGAAGTCGACGACCACCTGCTCCAGAGCCTGCTCCCCCATCTGGCCGTGCGCCGTCGCGATACGCGCCTCGGGGACGATCTCACGCAGCCGCGCCGCCGCCCGGTCGATCGACTCGACCCGGTTGTGGATGTAGAAGACCTGGCCCTCACGCAGCAGTTCGCGGCGGATGGCCGCGCCGATCTGCTTCTCCTCGTACGGGCCGACGAAGGTCAGCACCGGGTGCCGCTCCTCCGGCGGGGTGGTGATCGTCGACATCTCGCGGATGCCCGTCACCGCCATCTCCAGCGTCCTGGGGATGGGTGTCGCGGACATCGTCAGCACATCCACATTCGCCCGCAGCTTCTTCAGCTGCTCCTTGTGCTCGACTCCGAAGCGCTGCTCCTCGTCGACGATGACCAGGCCCAGGTCCTTGAACTTCGTTTCGGAGGAGAACAGGCGGTGGGTGCCGATGACGACGTCCACGGCGCCTTCCCGCAAGCCCTCCAGGACCGCCTTCGCCTCCGTGTCGGTCTGGAAGCGGGACAGGGCGCGGACGTTCACCGGGAACTGCGAGTAGCGCTCGCCGAACGTCCCGAAGTGCTGCTGCACCAGCAGTGTGGTCGGCACCAGCACCGCCACCTGCTTGCCGTCCTGCACCGCCTTGAAGGCCGCGCGCACCGCGATCTCCGTCTTGCCGTAGCCCACGTCGCCGCAGATCAGGCGGTCCATCGGGACCGTCTTCTCCATGTCGTCCTTGACCTCGGCGATGGTGGTGAGCTGGTCGGGGGTCTCCGCGTACGGGAACGCGTCCTCCAGCTCGCGCTGCCACGGGGTGTCGGAGCCGAACGCGTGTCCGGGGGCCGCCATCCGGGCCGAGTACAGCTTGATCAGATCCGCCGCGATCTCCTTGACCGCCTTCTTGGCGCGCGCCTTGGTCTTCGTCCAGTCGGCGCCGCCGAGGCGGTGCAGGGTCGGCGCCTCGCCGCCCACGTACTTGGTGATCTGTTCCAGCTGGTCGGTGGGGATGTAGAGGCGGTCGCCGGGCTGGCCGCGCTTGGCCGGCGCGTACTCCACCACCAGGTACTCGCGGGTCGCGCCCTGCACGGTCCGCTGCACCATCTCGATGTAGCGGCCGACGCCGTGCTGCTCGTGCACGATGTAGTCGCCCGCTTCGAGGGTCAGCGGATCGATGGTCTTGCGGCGGCGGGCCGGCATGCGCGCGCCGTCCTTGCCGGCCGCCTTCTGGCCGGAGAGGTCGGTCTCCGTCAGGACCGCGAGCTTCAACGAAGGGTCCACGAAGCCGTAGTCGATGGAACCGCACGCCACATGGACGACGGAGGGACCGATCCCGGCGAGGTCCGTGTCGAGGCGCGCCGCGATGCCCTCGCCGCCCAGCACCTCCACCGTACGGGCGGCCGGGCCGTGCGCCTCGGTGACGTACACCGTGCGCCAGCCGTCGGCCAGCCACCCCTTGGTGTCCGCCAGAGCCCTGGCCGTGTCGCCGCGGTAGGTCTCGGGGGCGTGCATGCCGAGCTTCAACGTGTCCGCGATCCCCGCCGCGTCAGCGGCAGCTGTGAACGTCTCGTCCGCCGCGAACGGCGACACCGACCACCACATCATGTCCAGCTCGCGCGCCCGGTCCCGTACGTCCGCGATGGACCACAGGGACGCCGCGCCCACGTCGATCGGGGCCTCGCCGCCCCCGGCCGTCGCCGCCCAGGACGCCTGCAGGAACTCCTGCGACGTAGCCACCAGGTCCGCGGCCCGCGTCCGCACCCGCTCCGGGTCGCACACGACGGCCATCGAGCCCTTGGGCAGCACGTCGAGCAGCAGCTCCATGTCGTCGACCAGGACCGGAGCCAGGGATTCCATTCCCTCTACGGCGATCCCCTCGGCGATCTTTCCGAGCAGTTCGCCCAGCTCGGGGTGGGCCTCGGCCAGCCGGGCCGCCCGCTCCCGTACCTCGTCCGTGAGCAGCAGTTCACGGCACGGCGGCGCCCACACCCCGTGCTCGGCGACCTCCAGGGACCGCTGGTCGGCGACCTTGAAGTAACGGATCTCCTCGACGTCGTCGCCCCAGAACTCCACCCGAAGGGGGTGCTCCTCGGTGGGCGGGAAGACGTCGAGGATGCCACCGCGGACCGCGAACTCGCCGCGCTTCTCGACCAGCTCGACCCGGGAGTACGCGGCTGCCGCGAGCGCCTCGACGATCTCACCCAGGTCGGCCGTCTGCCCCGTGCGCAGCGCCACCGGCTCCAGGTCGCCCAGGCCCTTGACCTGCGGCTGAAGCACGGAGCGTACAGGGGCCACGACGACGGAGACCGGGCCGGTCTCGGGGTCGTCGGGGCGCGGGTGGGCCAGGCGGCGCAGGACGGCGAGGCGGCGGCCGACCGTGTCCGACCGGGGCGACAGCCGCTCATGCGGGAGCGTCTCCCAGGAGGGGTACTCCGCGACGGTGTCGGGCGGCAGGAGAGACCTGAGCGCCGCGGCCAGGTCCTCGGCCTCACGGCCGGTCGCCGTCACCGCCAGTACGGTGCGACGCGCCTCGCGGGCCAGCGCCGCCACGGCGAAGGGGCGGGCGGCGGGCGGGCCGACCAGGTCGACGTGCATCCGGTTGCCGTCGGTGGCGGCCCTCACCGCCTCCGCGAGGGCGGCGTCCTTGACGACGGCGTCGAGCAGACCGTGCAGGCTCATGAAGGGCTTCCATCCCGGGGAGTGGGCAACGCGAACCGCCCGACACGTGGAACGGGCCGGGGGTTTCCAGCGTACGTCGGCGGCGCGCTCCCTGTGGGGCGCAAGAGGTCTCGGGGTACCGGGGCCCCGCCCCGGACGGCCGCCGGAAGTCGCCCGAAGTGACCCACCCCACACTTCACCTCCGGCTGTCGACCGCACCCCGCGCCCCCGGCGTACACCCCTCGACACGTGATCACGTACCGGGAGCCGCATGACGACGTCGGGCCCGGTAGGGGAGGTGATCACCTCCCCTACCGGGCCCGCCCCCACGACCCCCGTGCGCGGTGGCTATTCGGTGGCGATCGCGTTCAGTACGTTCATCCGGCCCGCCCGGAACGCCGGGATCAGGGCGGCGAACAGGCCCACGAACGCGGACCCGATGAAGACGCCGATGATGGTCGGCCAGGGGATCTCCAGCACCTTCAGCCCCTCCAGGGCGAGCAGCTGCTGGGCGGTGGCGCCCCAGCCCATGCCCAGGCCGAGGCCCAGCAGGGCGCCGAAGAGGGCGATGACGACCGACTCCAGGCGGATCATGCGGCGCATCTGGCGGCGCGACAGACCGATGGCCCGCATGAGGCCGATCTCCCGGGTCCGCTCGACGACCGACAGGGCCAGGGTGTTCACCACACCCAGGATCGCCACGATGATCGCGAGGGCCAGCAGCCCGTAGATCATGTTCAGGAGCTGGCCGATCTGGTCCTTCAGGGCTTCCTTGTAGTCGGTCTGGTCACGGACGGCGTACTGCGGGTAGTCGTCCAGTGCCGCCTTCAGCGACTTGTACGCGGCCGCCTCCTGGCCGTCCTTCGCCGAGCCGAAGAGCAGGACGTCGAGCGGCATCTTGTCGGCGGGGACGTACTTGGCCACCGTCGCGATCGACACGTACATCGCGCCCTTGTCGATGACGACGTCGTCGCTGGTGATCGCGCGGACCGTCAGCGCGGCCGTCGTACCGTCCTTGAAGTCGACCTCGACCTTCGAGCCGAGCTCGAGCCCGTGCTCCTTCGCGAAGCCCTCGAAGACCGACATCGAGTTGGGCCGGTAGGCGTCCGCGAGGTTCCCGGCGACCGTCTTGGTGCGCAGGTCCGTCGCGTACGACGGGTCGGCGGCGTTGATGGTCTCGTCCTTGGACGTCTTGCCGTCCGGCGTGGACAGCGCGGCGTCCAGCACCTTGTACTCGGTGAACCGCTCCATGCCCTCCGCCGACTTCGCGGCCTCGACCGCCTGCGGGGTGATCAACTGGCCGCTGTCGGACTGGATGATGAAGTCGGTGCCGACGGTTTTGTCCAGCTGGTCCGTCGCCGAGGCGACCATCGAGGAGCCCACCACGGACAGGCAGGCGACGAGCGCGAGACCGATCATCAGGGCCGCCCCCGTGGCACCCGTGCGGCGCGGGTTGCGCAGCGCGTTGCGCTCGGCCATTCGCCCGACCGGGCCGAAGATCCGCAGGAGTACGGCGCTCAGGACGCGGACCACGCCGGCCGCGAGCAGCGGGCCGATGACGACGAAGCCGATCAGGCTCAGCACCACGCCGCCGCCCAGCCACATCGCGCCCTCGCTCGCCTTGTCGGCCGCAGCCGCCAGGTACAGGGCGTAGCCGCCGGCGCCCGTGAGGACGAGGCCCAGCACGGCCCGTACGACGCCGGCCTTGGCGTCCGCCGGAGCGCCGGCGTCGCGCAGGGCGGCCATCGGCGGGACCTTGCCCGCGCGGCGGGCGGGCAGGTACGCGGCGAGCACGGTGACCACGACGCCGAGCACCAGGCCGGCCACCGGGGTGGACCAGACGACGGTCAGGTCGTCCGTGGACAGATTCATCCCCATGGCACCCATGAGCTTCATCAGCCCGATCGCGATCCCCACACCGGCGCCCACGCCGAGCACCGAGCCGAGGACACCGAGCAGCAGCGCCTCGACCAGGACCGAACGGTTGACCTGCCTGCGGCTGGACCCGATGGCCCGCATCAGGCCGATCTCGCGGGTGCGCTGGGCGACCAGCATCGAGAAGGTGTTGATGATGAGGAAGATGCCGACGAGGAAGGCGATCCCGGCGAAACCGAGCATCGCGTACTTCAAGACGCCCATGAGGTCCTGGACGTCCTCGGAGTTGGCGTCCGCGACCTCCTTGGCGGTCTGCACCTTGTAGGCACCGTCGAGGCCGGCCGCGACGTTCTTCTTCAGCTGCGCGTCGCTGACCCCGGCCGTCGCGGTGACGTTGATGTTGGTGTAGACGTCGGACTCGCCGACCAGGGCCTGCTGGGCGGTCTTCGTGTCGAGGTAGAAGATCGCGGCACCGGGGTTGGTGACGGTGAAGTCGGCGATGCCGGAGACCTTCGCCTTGTGCGTACCGACCGCCGTGATGACACCGATCTCGTCGCCGAGCTCGAGGTCGTGCTTGTCGGCGGTGTCCGCGTCGACCATGATCTGGTCCGGGCCTCGCGGCGCGTTCCCGGAGGAGATCTTCATCGTCCGGGCTTCGTTGGCGTTCCAGTTGCCGACGATGGTCGGTGCGCCGCTGGTGGGCGAGAGGCTGTCCTTGTCGGCGTCGATGACGGTCACCGAGGTCGAGAAGACAGTGCCCTCGGCCGACTTGACCCCGTCGGCCCCCCGCACCCGGCCGAGCACGGAGGCGGGCATGACCGGCGGCTTGCCGTTGTCGGCCTGCGTCTCACCGGTGTCCGACGCGTCCTTCGTGCTGACCGTGACGTCGGACGAGGTGGCGGCGAAGAGCTTGTCGAACGTCGTGTTCATGGTGTCCGTGAACACCAGCGTGCCGCAGACGAAGGCCACCGACAGCATCACCGCCACCGCCGACAGAGCCATCCGCCCCTTGTGCGCGAAGAAGTTGCGCATCGAGGTCTTCAGGACAGTCATGACGTACGCCCCCGGGCGTCGAAGTCCTTCATGCGGTCCAGGACCTGATCGGCCGTCGGCTGGTACATCTCGTCGACGATCCGGCCGTCGGCGAGATACAGCACACGGTCCGCGTACGAGGCGGCGTTCGGGTCGTGCGTGACCATCACGATGGTCTGACCGAGCTCGGTCACGGACCGCCGCAGGAAGCCCAACACCTCCGCGCCCGCACGGGAGTCCAGGTTTCCGGTCGGCTCGTCACCGAAGATGATCTCGGGCCGGGCAGCCAGCGCACGGGCCACGGCGACGCGCTGCTGCTGTCCGCCGGAGAGCTGGGCGGGCCGGTGCTTGAGCCGGTCGGCGAGGCCGACGGTCTCGACGACCTGGTCCAGCCAGCCCTTGTCCGGCTTCCGCCCCGCGATGTCCATCGGCAGCGTGATGTTCTCTATCGCGTTCAGCGTCGGCAGCAGGTTGAACGCCTGGAAGATGAAGCCGATCCGGTCCCGGCGCAGCTGCGTGAGCTTCTTGTCCTTGAGGCCGGTGATCTCGGTCTCGTCGAGGTGAATCTGACCGCTCGTCACGGTGTCGAGCCCGGCGAGGCAGTGCATCAGCGTGGACTTGCCGGACCCGGAGGGGCCCATGATCGCGGTGAACTGGCCCCGCGCGATGTCCACGTCGATGTGATCGAGGGCGACGACGCGGGTCTCACCGGACCCGTACGCCTTCACGACCTGCCGCGCCCGCGCGGCAACGGCCGTACGCCCTCCAGTGCCCCCGTGCCTGGGAATGGTCACAGCCGATGTCACGGTATATCTCCTATGCCGGTTGATGGCTTGTGCGTGCGCTTCCGCATGTACTTCTGCGTGCTTGGCTACGTCGATAAGTCTGGCGTCGGGGGGTGTTCCGGCGCGCTGGTGCTCAGCGCAGTCTTTTGCTGGGGAAAACCCCACCCCCGCGGCGTAAAGCCAGGTTAAGGACGGTCACCGCCCCGTCTCCTCCTCCGGCGGTACGAACCCTCCCCGAGCCGTAGTACGGAGGAACCCCTAGGGGCTCTCCACCCTTAGGGGGAGCCCGCCTCGGGGTCACCTCCCCCCGCAAGCCCAGTCAGCGTCCACCCTCCCCCGACGTGAGGGTCAAGTGGGAGGCTGTCGTGCGGCAGATAGGTGCAGGGGGAAGGAATCCAGTGGGCCAGGGAGACAGCCAGGAAGACACGGAGATACCGGGCGCGCAGGAGGACGCGCTCACCGCGAAGCGCACCGACATCCGACGACGCCGCGCCGTCGTCGCCGCCCTGATGCTCTCCATGGCGCTGGCCGTGCTCGACTCCACCATCGTGTCGACGGCCGTACCGCAGATCGTCGGCGACCTCGGCGGCTTCTCGGTCTTCTCCTGGCTGTTCTCGGGATACCTACTGGCCGTGACGGTCACACTCCCGGTGTACGGCAAGCTCTCCGACACCTTCGGCCGCAAACCGGTCCTCGTCGCGGGCGCGGTCCTCTTCCTCCTCGGCTCCCTCCTCTGCGCCACCGCCTGGAACATGGCCGCGCTCATCGCCTTCCGCATCGTCCAGGGCCTGGGCGGCGGCGCCCTCCAAGGCACGGTGCAGACACTCGCCGCCGACCTCTACCCACTCAAGGAGCGCCCGAAGATCCAGGCCAAGCTGTCCACCGTGTGGGCGACTTCGGCGGTCGCGGGCCCGGCACTCGGCGGGGTCCTGGCGGCGTACGCCGACTGGCGCTGGATCTTCCTGATCAACCTGCCTATCGGGGCGGTGGCGTTGTGGCTGATCGTCCGCCATCTGCACGAACCGGAACGCGCCCCACGGAGGAAAGGCCCCCGCATCGACTGGGCGGGCGCGCTCGCCGTGTTCGCCTGCGGCGGCGTCCTGCTGACCGCGCTGGTGCAGGGCGGGGTGGCGTGGGAGTGGCTGTCCGCCCCCTCCCTCGCCCTGTTCGGTACGGGACTCGCGCTGGTCGGCGTCGTCGTGGTGATCGAGCGCCGGGCGGCCGAGCCGATCATCCCCGGGTGGGTGTGGCGGCGCCGCACGATCGCGGCGGTGAACCTGGCGCTGGGCGCGCTGGGCCTGTTGATGGTCGCCCCCACGGTCTTCCTCCCCACCTACGCGCAGGCGGTCCTCGGACTGGCCCCCGTCGCCGCCGGATTCGTCCTCTCCGTATGGACGTTGAGCTGGCCGGTGTCGGCGGCGCTCAGCCAGCACGTCTACCGCCGGATCGGCTTCCGCAACACCGCGCTGATCGGCATCGGCGCGGCGACCCTGATCCTGCTGGCCTTCCCGTTCCTCCCCTACCCGGGCTCCCCCTGGCAACCGGCCCTGCTGATGCTGTTGCTGGGCGGCGCCCTCGGCCTCTTCCAACTCCCGCTGATCATCGGCGTCCAGTCGACCGTCGACTGGGACGAACGCGGCACTGCGACGGCGTCGATACTCTTCTGCCGCCAGACCGGCCAGACGGTGGGCGCGGCACTGTTCGGCGCGGTCGCCAACGGGGTGCTGGCCGCGCGGCTCGGCGGCGCCGGCGACCTGGACGCGGTGACCCGGACACTGGACGCGGGCACGCCGACCGAGCATGTGCGGCACGCGGTCGCCGACGCCGTCCACGCCGTGTACCTGGGCGCGGCCGGCGCCGCCGCGCTCGCCTTCCTGGCCCTGCTGCTCGTGGCACCGCGACGCTTTCCGGTGCTCGACAGCCCTGGGGACTGAGGAGTTCGCCGCGCCGAGCAGGACGGTCACTGGTCCGCTCGGCACCTCGGACACTCACAGGGCGGAAAACGGCAGGGCGACTCGATGGGGGCGGCTTCCCTGACAGGCTGGTACGTCGTCCGCGGCCCCCAGGTCCGCCCGCCGTCGCGGGACACCCTCAGGGTGAGGTACGCACCGGGCGGGTCCATGTCCTGAGCTTCCATCACATCGCCTTCCACTCTCCGTGTCGATACGAACACAGAGTGGCGTCACCATGGATAGCCTCAACAGGTAGCTGAGCGTGACAACGGAAGCCGCACCAGGGGGAGCTGCACACATGGCGATCGAGGACAACCCGCGCTCACGGGAGAAGTACGGCGAGGAACTGAAGCGACGCCGGGAGGCCGCCGGGCTCACCCAGGAGGAGCTGAGCCAGCGTGCGGTGATGTCACGCACGCACATCGCCCACATCGAGGCGGGGCGGAGAAGACCGGACGTACGGGACGCGGAGCGGCTGGACCAAGTGCTGGACGCGGGAGGGTTCTTCGTACGGTTCCTGCCGACGCTGGACGGCAAGAGGGTGGCGGAACACTTTGCGGAGGCCGCGGAGCTGGAGCGACAGGCCACCCTCATCAAGGAGTACGCCAGCACGCTCGTCCCAGGGTTTCTGCAGACGGAGACGTACGCGTACGAGGTGCTCAGCTCCGGCTATCCGCCCAAGAGCGACGAGCAACGGGACAGACTGCTCGCCACACGCCTCGAACGAACCCACATCCTCGACACCTTCGGCTCACCGCTGGTGTGGGTGCTCTTCAGCGAGGCGGTGCTGCGCCAGGTGATCGGCAGCCCGTCGGCCATGTGCGAACAGCTTCAGCACATCATGAAGTTGGGGGAGAGCCGTCGCATCCGCGTGCACGTGCTCCCCTTCCGGGCCGGTGCCCACGCCCTGCTCGAAGGCCCGGTCAAGCTCATGTGGTTCGAGGACCTCCCTCCCGTCGCCTACGCGGAGGGCTTGAAGTCGGGCCGGATTTGGGAAACACCGTCCGTGGTGCGCCAATGCGAGGACGTCTACGATCATGCGCTGGGCGACGCGCTGTCGCACCGCAAGTCCCTGGATCTGATCAGGTCGGTCGCGGAGGATTACGAGCATGAAGCGCAGCAAGCACACCGTCCCTGACGCATCGGTACTGACCTCCTGGCGCAAGTCCAGCTACAGCGGCGGCAACAGCGGCGAATGCCTCGAAGTGGACGACGCGGTTCGCCCCGCCCACGTCCCCGTCCGCGACAGCAAGAACCCCACCGGCCCCGCCCTCGTCTTCTCGGCGCCCGCCTGGACTGCGTTCATCACCGCACTCACCGCGACCACGCGCTAAGCCCATCTTGCGAATCAGCTGCTCGCCGGTCGGGACTGGAGGTTGGCGCTGTGGGCGCCTGTGGGTGAGGTTGCCGTTGGGCCGCCCGCTTCTTGGTCAGTGTCATGCTTCCGCGAACCGAGTAAAGGGCGCTCCGCTCCGCTACGCGTCGGCTACGCCGATCGGCCTCCGGCCGACCCTTGACACGGCTCGCTCCAGCACGGGTGAGAAGCGAGCGGACGGCCCCGAAAGACGGGTGGCCCAGGTCGGTTCGCGTCTCGGGTGGGTTCAGAGATGAGCCGGTGCCGACGGGCGCGCTCCCTCCTCGCCTGCACGCCGGGTCGGCTCAGCGGCTTGCGGCGAGTGGGAGGGTGCGCACCAGCAAGGTGGCGGCACGCCGGGCCCGATCGGCGACGGGCGGCGAGTGGGGGACAGGGGATGCCCGGGCCCCTGGACGGCAGAGAACGGCGCCTCCAGGATGCGGGCAGCGGGTAGCGGGGCAGGACCGAGTAATTGGCACGAATGGGCCAGCCTGCGGGAGAAGAACCTGCCAGTTCGGGGCCCGTCGTGGCCCAAACTCCCCAATTACCTCTTCAAGTGTGGTGGGAGTGCCGAGTGCGCCTGGTGTGACAGGCGGGGTGTGTCCTTGCTGCTCCTGCCTTCCTTCCGCTTGCACGCCGCCGCTCCGCCCCCGGGTCAACCGGCCGCAAGCCGCCAGGCCCACCCGGCGTGCCGCCACCCCGCTGACGCGCACCCCCCACTCGCCGCAAGCCGCCGATCCGGCCCGGCGTGCAGGCGAGACGCGACCGCGTCCCCCGTCCACCCCGGCCCGCAACCCAACCCACCTCACCCGCAAGCCAACCTGGGCCACCCGTCTCTCCGGGCCGCCCGCTCGCTTCTCCCACGTGCTGGAGCGAGCTGAGTCAAGGGTCGGCCGCAGGCCGATCGGCGAAGCCGACGCGGAGCGCAGCGCAGCGCCCTTTACTCGGGTCGCGGAAGCACGACACTGACCAAGAAGCGGGCGGCCCCGACGGCCACTTGAAAACGCCGATGAGCAAGCCCACCAGACCGTTTCTTCCAGATTCTTCCGGGTCGTCCGATCGCTGACCTAGCGTCTTCCTGGGCCCCGCCCTCCTCATCGCGGCCCCGCCTGGTCGGCCTTCGTCACTTCTCTCGGTCGAACCAGGCCGTGGCCTCCGGCAGGAACAGCAGGACGACCACGGGCAGCCCGAGCACGATCCGCAGCGCGGCGTCCACGAACTCCGCGGGCGCCGCCGCGCCGAGTGCCTTGCCGAACGACGGCAAGACCACAAACACCATCACCACGATGGTCGTGATCCGAACCCCACCCCGCGCGCTGCCGTCGTACGTCAGGGCGAACAGCGCGCACACCCAGACCAGGATCCACGGCGCCATCAGCTGTCCCATGCCGTAGGACGTCAGTCCGTTCTCCAGCGCGAGCATGACCACCAGCCCTGCTACCGCCAGCGCGAACACCAGCACTTGGGCCGCGCGCACCTGGCGGGGCATCACGTCCTCACGAGTCTCACTCATTTCTTCCGTTCCAAAGTAAGCCCGGAGGCCCCGCAGAATTCGAGGAATTCACGCGGCGCCCTCGGAACGCAGTCGGCACTGGTCGTGCGAGTCAGCCCGAGGGCCGCAGCTCGCGGTACTTCGCGGACAGCAGCGGGCCGAGGTGTTCGACGACTCCGTGTCCCGGTTCGTGCTTGTAGGGCAGTTGGCACAGGAACGACGTCACGATCACTTCGGTGACGTCGGGGATCCCGTGTCCCAGCTGCCGCTCCAGGAACTCCAACGTGGCGCGCCAATCGGGCGCCTCGGGGTCCTTGCCGAGGTAAGTCGACGACGGCCGGTGTCACGTTTCTTGGTCCAGGGGAGAGTAACCAGCGGTACTTCCGTGACCAAGTGGGTTTCGTGAGGCGCTCCTCACGGTTTATTCACAGAAAAAGCGCACCACTGACTGCCTCGAACAACGACGCCCCCTGACGGCGTCCGTCACCGCCCGGGCGGGAGCCAGGCCGTAGCACCAGCCCGTCAGCCCGTCAGCCGCCACGAGTGCACGTGCTCCAGGTCAGCGTCTGCCCCCACCGGCCCGATCCTCAGGCACCGTTGCCGGCCTTTCCGTTGAACGCCTCCCGGCGGATGAGGTCGAGGAAACTCGGCGTGTTCTGGGTGGTGCGCACGTCGACGAAGGCGCGCACGTGGCGGTCGTCGCCGACGGCCTGGCGCAGCAGTTCGCGCGCGAGGTCGGCCCGCGCGGTGTACCGGCCCGGGAGTCGCGCCGTGCCGACCTGGTAGTCGCTGACCACGTCCGTGTCGAACAGACCGCCGGGGCGTATGACCGTCCAGTCGCGGTCGCTCTCGCGGACGATGTCCTCCATGCGCCGCATGTCGTCGTAGACGGTGCGCCCCATGAAACGCGCGATGGACGGCTCCAGCACCTTCCGGAAGAAGAAGCTCTCGCCGGGCGCCGCCGTCCCGAACAGCACGGTCGAGGTCACCGCGACCAGGCGCCGGACGCCGTGCTTGGTCATGGCCTGGGTGATGTGCGTGATCCCGGCGGAGTACACGGTGACGGGGCTTCGGCTGTAGGGAACGCCGAGCGCCGAGATCACCGCGTCCTGCCCGGCCACGGCACGTTCGACCGCGGCGGGATCGAGTACGTCCGCCGCGACCACACGCAGTCGCGGACGACCGCTCAGCGGAAAGGTCTCGGGGTGGCGGGTGACGGCGGTGACCGTGTGTCCCGCGGCGCTCGCCTGCTCGGCGGTCTGCCGCCCGGTCGGTCCGTTCGCCCCGAAGATGACGATATTCACTGGTATGCCCCTCTGGTGCGTCAGGTGCGTCTGGCACGTCTGGTACGTCGTGCATGACGGTTCTGCCACCAAGAGGGGCGAGGCGGCGGCGAGTGTGACGTCGGCGGGCGCCGGTGAGACCTGGACCACACTCAGCAGCCCCCGGCGCATGTCACTCCACCGGGGCCCGCCCCGTCAGGGTCGTGAGGCTCGTGCGTACGTGGTCCATGTGCTCCTGTACGTCGTCCCACCGCTCCCCGTGTTCGCGCAGCACCCGCTCGGTCTCGCGGGCGATGCGGTCCTCACGGACGCGAGCCTCGGCAAGCACCTCCGCGGCACGGGCCACCGCGTCCTCCTGCCCGTGCCGGGTCGCCTCCTCGGCCTCGGCGAAGGCGCGCTCGGCCTCGGCGAGGGCCGCCTCGGCGTGCGCCGCGCGCTCCACGTGATGCGCGTCGAGCGCCGCCTCCCGCTCGACCGCCGCGCGCTCCTCCTCTTCCCAGCGCTCGGCGTTCTCCTTCTCCTGCTCGGCGAGGAGCCCTTCCGTGCGCTGCCGCACCTCGCGCAGCGCGGCCAGCGCCTCCCCGCGGTTCTCCTTGATGTCACGGCGGGCCGAGATCCGCATCTCGTCGGCCTCGGCGCGGGCGGCGAGGAGCCGCTGCCGGGCGCGTTCCTCGGCCTCGGCGCGCACTTCGTCGGCGTACGCCTGGGCGGCCTCGCACACCTGGCGCCCCGCGGCCCGGGCCTCGTCGACGACGCGCTGGGCCTCGCGGCGCGCGGTGTCCCGTACGGACGCGGCCTCCTCCTCGCCGAGTTCGAAGATCCGGCGGGCGCGCTCGCCGAGCGTCTCGTACGTCTGCGGGGCGAGCCGCGTCACGACCTCGCGCAGTTGCTGCGCCTCCGCGTCCATCTCCTTGGCCAGGACGGTCAGCCGGGCCGCCCGTTCCCAGGCGGCGTCGCGGTCCCGCGAGAGGGCCGCGGCGTACGCGTCGGCCTGCTCGGGACGGTACCCGCGTCCCCGTACGGCCACGAAGCCGTGCGGCGACACCGATGCGTTGCTCATCCTCGAACCCCTCTTCGACATGCTCGACTTGCTCCGACATGCGACGTACAACATGATTTGGCGCACATCTTGGCGGATCGGACTGAAGTGTTCATAACGCGACACTCCGCCCATTCGTTCAGTCGACGTTGGGACACAAAAGGGCCGGGCCCGGTCGATCGACCGGGCCCGGCCCTCTCGCAGTCAGATTTACCGTCGGATCAGAGCAGTCCGTCCCACATCTGCTCCAGCAGCACCGACCACCAGCTTTCCGGGGAGCCGAGCGCCGCCGGGTCGAGGGAGGCGAGCTGGGCCTGGAAGTCGACGGTCCAGCGGCCCGCCTGCTCCTGGTTCAGCCCGTAGCGCAGCCGCCACATCCGGCCGAGCAGGGCCAGGCAGCGGGCGAACTCGGGCAGGCCCGAGTTGACGAACTGCGGCGGCACCACGGCACCGCCGGGACCCGCCTCCACCGGCACGGCCACGATGTTCGCCGTGCCGTACTGGACACAGATCGCCTTGCCGAAGTCGCTGCCCATGACGAGGTACGAGCCCGCGTCGGGGGCAGGCTTCACCCCGCGCTCCTGCGCCAGTTCGGCGAGCGTCGGAACCGGGCGGCCCGGCTGGGCCTGCGCCCAGAAGAACGGGCCCATGTCCACCGGGAGCCCGGCCACCACCAGGGTGTGCGCCACGATGTTGGGCACCCCCTGCCGGGAGACCGCGGCCTGGTCGAACCGGAACAGGCCCGGCCCGAACGCCGCCGCCAGCTCCTGCCCGATCGCCTCCGGCGGGATCGGCGGCGCCGGCTGCACCGGCGGAATCGGCGCACGCACCGGCGCCGGGCGCGCCGGGCCGTCCGCCACCTGGTGCAACTCGCCCTGATGCGCGAGGAGTTGGTGCATTCCCTGCTGCCGGCTCGCGTGATCCGTGCCGTACGGGGCGATGCTCGTGATCCGCGCCTGCGGCCACGTCTCCCGGATCATCCGGGCGCAGTACGCACCCGGCAGCTCGCACGACTCCAACTCCGTGTGCAGCTCCAGCACTTGCTGCGGCGGCACGTTCATCGCGCGCAGCTCGTGCAGGATCTGCCACTCCGGGTGCGGGGTGCCCGGCGCCGAACGCCGGATCAGCTGCTGCTCCGAGCCGTCCTGCGCGCGGTAGCGCAGTACGGCCTGGTAGCCGGGGCCGACGGTCGGCTGACCGGTCGGGGGGTAGCCGTACGCCGGGGGCTGCGCGCCGGGGGGCATGGGCTGACCCGGGGGCATCGGCTGACCGGGGGGCATGGGCTGACCCGGCATGGGCAGCTGACCCGGCATCGGCTGCGGGGCGCCATGGGGGGCACCGGGGGCCTGTGGGGGCGGCGGTGCGCCGGGGGCGCCGACCGGGGCACCGACCGGCGGGCCGGACAGCATCGTCGCGGCGTGATGGACACCACCGGGGGGCGGCGTGCCTGGAGCACCGGGCGCGCCGGGGGGCTTGGGGGCGCCCGGAGTTCCCGGGGCGCCCGGGGCCGCCGGGGGCTGGGGTGGGCCGGGGACGCCGACCGGCGGGCCGGACAGCATCGTCGCGGCGTGATGGACACCACCGGGGGGCGGCGTGCCCGGAGAGTTCGGAGCGCCGGGCGCGCCAGGCCCACCAGGCGCTGCCGGGCCCTCGGGCCCGTCCGAACCGAGCTGCGAGACGAGCTGCGTCGGTACGTACCCGCCCGCCGGGGTGCCCGGAGCACCGGGCCCGGACGACGGAGGCGTACTCCCCGGCCGCGCACCCGGCACGCCCGGGGCGCTCGGCGGAGGCGGCGCGCTCGGGCCACCGCCCCGCGCGCCCCGCGGAGGCGCCTGCGCCTTGCTCGTCGCGGCGTCGGCGATGTCACCGGCGTTCGGGGGCAGCCGCCGCGGGGGCGCGCCAGGAGCACCCGAACCTGCGGGCGGCTGCGGGGAGTTCGGAACGCCGCCCGGCCCCTGCGGGTAGCCGTACCCCGGAGGAGGCGTGCCCTGCGGGCCGGCGGGAGCAGGAGTGCCCGGGGGCGGAGGCGGAGCCGCGGAAACGCCACCGGGCACCTGCGGGAACCCATACGCAGGCGCACCGGGAGGCAGAGTACCTGGCACACCGGGCGGCGGAGTCGCGGAAACGCCCCCCGGACCCTGCGGGAAGCCGTACCCCGACCCACCCGAAGCAGGCGTGCCCTGCGGGCCAGCGGGAGCAGGAGTGCCCGGAGGCGGAGGCGGAGCCGCCGGAACGCCACCCGGACCCTGCGGGAAGCCGTACCCCGACGCACCCGAAGGAGGCGCGCCCTGCGGGCCGGCGGGAGCAGGTGCAGCGGGGGGCGGAGTACCAGGCGCGCCCGGACCCTGCGGGTAGCCGTACGACGGCGGGCCCTGGGGGGCGCCGGGGCCCCACGGCGCGTCCGCGGGCGGCGCGACGGGAGCCTGCGGTGCGCCGGGCGCCTGCGGTGCGCCGGGCGTCTGCGGTGCGCCGGGGCCGGCGGCGGCCGCATCCTGCGGGAAACCGGACGGGGATGCCGGGTCGGCGTCCTCGATCGCGGGGGTCTGCGCCGTGCGCGGGAGTTGGCTGCCGCCGGACATCAGGGCCGTCTTGGCGTCCGGGATCGCACCGGGCGGCGGCATACCGTCGTCGTCCACGTCGGTCAGCGGCGGTGCGAACACCGTCGCCGGAAGCGGTACGGAACGGTCATCGCCCGCGTCCGCGGTGGTGTCCGTCCCCGCCCACGGCGTCACATCGCTCGGCACGCCCGGCGCTCCTACGGCGTCCCGCGGACCCGAGTCCTGTTCGTCACCGGCCGCGGCTGCGGCGGGCCACGGTGTGGCTCCGCCGGGAACCGCGGGAGAAGGCGGAGGGGCGGTGTGCGACCCCGACGACGGAGCCGTCGAACCGCCGCTCCCGGAAACCCCGTTGGCGGAGCCGCCGCCCAAGGAAGCCGGACCGGCGGCCCCAGCCGCCGTAGCCGGAGCCGGGCGAATCCAACCCCCGTCGGACGGCGTCGCGCCAGACCCCGGACCACCCGACGTACCACCGGGCGTACCGCCGGACGCCCCCGCCCGCCGGTCCGGAATCCCCAGCTTGTCCGCGGCCTCCTGCAACCACTCCGGGGGGGTCAGCAAGAACGACGTCTGGTTCAGGTCGACCCGAGCCGGAGGCGCCGGCGCCGGTTCCGGGGACGTGTCCCGGACCCCGTACTCCTCCTCGTACCGGCGAATCACCTCACCCACCGGCAACCCGGGCCAGAGCGTCGCCTCGCCGCTGTCCCGCGCGATGACGAGCCGCTGCGCGCCCCCGTCGGAACGCGGGCCGTCGGCGCGGTCCTCCGCCCAGACGACGAAGCCGAGTTCGAACTCCCGCACCCGCACCTCACGGTGCTGGTACCCGGCCACATCGCCGTTGATCCACTCTTCCGCGCGCTCCTGCGCCTGCGCGAAGGTCACCATCGGACGTTCACTCCCCCACCGAAGACGCCGAAGACATCGGAGAGACGGGCACGGCGCGCGCGAAGCCGCCGTCCACCATCAGGTTCGCCACCGTCTCCAGCTCCGGCGGATTGCCCGCGAGCCGGGACAGGAACTGGTCGAAGTCGGCGCCGCAGGGCAGCAACAGCCGCTGCACCCGCTCGGCCGGCTGCCAGGCATCCTGGTCACGGGCGTCGTCGTACGCGCAGAACCAGACCGACCCGATCGCGTCGCCCTTCACCTTCACGGCGAGCAGACCGCCCTGCACGAACCCGACACACAGGTAATCCTTGGTCAGATGGTCGCGCAGACACTTGTTGATGTAGACGAGGTCGTTGACGGCGGCCTCTTCACGCACCGTGAAGAACGGCTGGTCGACCAGGAGTCCGAGCTCCGCGTCGAGCGCGGCACCGATCGGCGCGCAACCGCCGGCCGCCTTGAGGAAGGACCGGTACGCACCCGGAAGGCGGTAGCCGAGATCCTCCTCCACACCCTGCACCTGCTGCTCGGTCACCGCGACCGACGACTTCGGCAGCCCGAAGTGCGCGGGCCGCGTCTCCTGCAACGGCCGCGTCCCCCGCTTGTTCTGGTCGACCGCAGCCGTCGCTATACCGCCGTGGTGCCGCAACAGCGCCTTGACCTCGACCGGAACGAGCTCCAGCCGCCGGGTGCCCGGCACGTGGTGCCAGGTCCAGCCGTGCGGGGTCGCCACCGGCGGGATCGTGTCCCACAGGTCGTGGCCGGACGCGGCGAGCGCGGCGTTCGCGGAAACGTAGTCCGTGAGCCGCAGTTCGTCCACGCCGAAGCCCTCCGGAGGCTCGGCGATCTCCGCGGCACCGCGCGCGTACGCCGAGAAGTCGGGGTAGCCGTGCGCGTCGACCCGTACGCCCCTGGGATGGCGAGCCGCCCGGACCGGGTCCGGGAAGTGCACGACCTGCCCGGCGTAGGCCGCGTTCGGCGGCGCGGCTTGCTGCCCGAGCCGACCTGTCGTCATGGCGGTTGCCCCCTGCGGCGTTCTCAATAGCTGTATGGATCGCGGATGTCGACAGCCTATGTGGTGGGAAGACACCGGTCACCGGGCCTCCGGTTCCGTGACCTGCCGTCACCCCGCCGTGACGGTGCGACTAAGCCCGGGCGTGTCGCACCGCCCCAGCTTCCGCATCCGCCACGCCATTTGGCAGTCTGTCTCCGCATCGGGGGATGCACGGGAGGGAAGCACGATCATGAACGCGACGCATACAGAGACAGATACAGGCACGTCCGGGGACCCGCGCGTCGGCTGGAGCAGCGCCGAGGCGCCCCACGCCCCCACCCTCCTGCACCGTCGCGACGGCATACTTCCCACCGTCGCCGCCGCCCTCTCCGTACGCGGCGCGACCCTCACCGGCACGGCGGCGCGCGGCGACCAGCCCCCCGCCCTTCACCCCCTCGTGCAGGACTTCCTCGACACCCTCACCAGCGCCCAGCGCGACCGCTTCACCGGCCGCTGCGCGGAGGCCATCCTCATCTCCCGGCACATCGCCTCCGTCGACGCCACCCGCAGCAAACGCGCCGCGCGCAAGCCGATGACCAACGGCGAGGCCCGCAGGGCGCTCAAGCAGGCCAAACTCACCGCCCGCCGCATCCGCGAGGACGGCGACCCGCTGCACGGCAGCTTCGCCGCGCCCTGCCGCGCCTGCGTCGCACTCAGCGACCACTTCGGCGTCCTCGTCGTCGACCCGGCCGAGACACCGGGCGTCTGAACTCCCCCACCCCTCAGCCTGGCTCGCTCACCACGGCGGCAACGCCGGGCCACGCCGCTCAACTCCATGTCACTCGACGATCGAAGGGCAGATGCACCCCGACCGCACCTCCACCACACGCTTCTCCGTCCCCGTGGACGCCGCGCTGCGCTCCGCGGGCTGGCAGCCCGGGCGCTGGGACATAAAGCAGGCCGAGTACTGGGCCGACGCGCTGCGGGGACACGAGTCGCCCGCGGGGCACCGGCACGTCGTGTTCCCCGCGGCGGTGGAGGCGTGGGCCGAGTTCGGCGGGTTGCGCGTCGCGGCGACGGGGCCGGGGCGGCAGCTCGCGCCGGCCGCGCTCCACTTCGACCCGCTGCACGGTCTGCACATGGCCCGCACCCTCGGTGACCTCGGGCGCGCCCTGGACACCGAGGTCTGCCCGCTGGGCGAGGAGTCCGACTCGCGGGCGTTGCTGGCCATCGATGCGGAGGGGCGCGTTTATACGCTGGATCACACCGGGGACTGGTATCTGGGTTCGGACATCGACTCGGCGCTGACGACGTTGCTGTCGGGGATCGAGCCGGTGCGTCTCACGGCCGGCTGAGATTTCGCCCCCGCCGCCCCTACCCGTTCCCGTCCCTTGGGGGCTCCGCCAGGCATCTCAGCCCGTCCGGCGTTTGAGGACGAGGCCGTCCAGGCCGAAGCGGGGGTCTGGGGGCGGCAGCCCCCAGGGGACGATGGGGGTCCCCCTGCTCGAGCGAAGCCGAGAGCTTGGGGGAGGGTAGGGGCGGCGGGGGCGAGGGAAATCTGCTCAGCCCCCCTCGTGGAACGCGCGCACGCGCGCGTGGACGTCGGCCGGGGCGCGGACGTGGTCCAGGCCCAGCAGCGCGGCCCCAAGGACGGGACGGGCGGAGACCACTTGAGGGACCGCTTTCGGCGCACGGCCGGCGAGGAGCTCGCGGATGCGGTCGTCGAGTTGGGGATGGCGCGCGGCCAGGACGCCACCGCCGAGGAGAACCGGGGTCTCCTGGTCCAACAGATCCAGCCGCGTCAGGGCGACCGTGGCCATCGCGACCACCTCGTCCGCGAGCCGGTCGACGAGGGCGCGGGCCACCGGGTCACCGTCCGACGCCGTGGCGAACAGCACCGGCGCCAACTCGTGCCGCCGGGCCTGCTCGATGTGCTCCAGGTGCAGCGCCTCGATCAGCGCGTACATGGAGGTGAGGCCGAAGTGGGCGGGGAGGGTGCGGGCCAGGGCTGTAGGGCCGCCCCGTCCGTCCTCGGCCCGCGCGGCGTGCCACAGCGCCTCCTCCGCCAGGCCCCAACCACCGCCCCAGTCCCCGGAGATACGGCCGAGCGCGGGGAAGCGGGCGGTGCGTCCGTCGGGGCGCATGCCGACGCAGTTGATGCCGGCGCCGCAGACGACGGCGACCCCACGCGGCTCCGCGATCCCGGCGCGCAGGATCGCGAACGTGTCGTTGCGCACCTCGACACTCGCGCCCCACGCGCGCGCGTGCAGCGCCGCCGCCAACTGTTCCTCCTCCACGGGGAAATCGGCGTTGGAGAGACAGGCCGAGACATGGGAGACCGAGCCGACCCCCGCCTCCGCGAAGGCCCGGGCGACCGCCTCGGCCAACGTGTCCACGGCCGTCTCGACGCCGACCACCGGCGGCCGGAAGCCCCCGCCGCGCGCCGTACCGGTCACTTCGCCGTCGGCCGCCACGACCGCCACGTCGGTCTTGCTGTTCCCCGCGTCGATGGCGAGCACCAAACCCGCGGGGCCGGACCCGGCGGCCGTCCCGGCGCCGGATCCCGATGAGGTCATGCCCACGCGAGGTGCTCCCGGTTGTGCGCGATCAGCTGGTCGGCGAGGGCGTCGGCGTAGGCGTGCTGGCCGATCAGGGGGTGGGAGAGGAGGGCGCGGAACACCCGTTCGCGGCCGCCCCGCAGCGCGGCCTCCAGCGCCAGGTCCTCGTACGCCGTCACGCCTGCCATCAGCCCCGCGTACAGCGGGTCCACGGGCGGCACCGGCAGGGGCGTCGGCTCGTGCGAACCGACTGCCGCCTGCACCTCGATCACGGCGTCGTCCGGCAGGAACGGCAACGTGCCCCTGTTGTACGTGTTGACCACCTGGTAGGGGCTCCCGCCCCCGCCGAGCAGCGCGGCCGCGAGATCGACGGCCGCTTCCGAGTAGTAGGCGCCGCCGCGCTTGGCGAGCAGTTCCGGCTTCTCGTCGAGGGCGGGGTCGCCGTACATCCTCAGCAGTTCCCGTTCCATCGCGGCGACCTCGGCGGCCCGGGACGGCTTGGTCCCCAGCTCTCGTACGACCTCGTCGTGCGCGTAGAAGTACCGCAGGTAGTAGGAGGGGACCACTCCGAGGCGGTCGATGACGGCGCGCGGCAGGCGCACGTCGTCGGCGATGGCGTCCCCGTGCTCGGCGAGCAGCTTCGGCAGGACGTTCTCGCCCTCGGGGCCGCCGAGTCGTACGCCGGTCTCCCAGCTGAGGTGGTTGAGGCCGATGTGGTCCAGGTGGACGTCGGCGGGCACGACCCCGAGCAGCGCGGCGAACTTCCGTTGGAAGCCGATCGCCACGTTGCACAGCCCGACGGCCTTGTGTCCGGCCTGGAGCAGGGCGCGGGTGACGATGCCGACCGGGTTGGTGAAGTCGATGATCCAAGCGTGAGGGTTTGTGCGGCGGACGCGTTCGGCGATGTCCAGCACCACCGGTACCGTGCGCAGCGCCTTGGCGAGGCCGCCCGCGCCCGTGGTCTCCTGCCCGACGCAGCCGCACTCCAGCGGCCAGGTCTCGTCCTGCTGCCGGGCCGCCTGGCCGCCGACGCGCAGCTGGAGCAGTACGGCGTCGGCGCCCTCGACGCCCGCGTCCAGGTCGTCGGTGGTGACGATCCGCCCGGGGTGCCCCTGCCGGGCGAAGATCCGCCGGGCCAGCCCGCCCACCAACTCCAGGCGTTCGGCGGCCGGATCGACGAGGACCAGTTCCTCGATGGACAGGGTGTCCCGCAACCGGGCGAATCCGTCGATGAGTTCGGGGGTGTAGGTCGACCCTCCGCCGACCACGGTGAGTTTCACTGTAGGTTTCCTCGCTTCCAGGTGCTGGGGACGTCGAGGTCGTTCGGCCGGGGGTCCGGGGGTTGTCCCCCGGGGAAACACAGCATGTGGGTCAACCCTTCACTCCGGTGAGTGTGACGCCCTCGACGAACGCCTTCTGCGCGAAGAAGAACACGAGGATCACGGGGGCCATGACCAGCACGGTCGCGGCCATGGTGAGATTCCAGTCGGTGTGGTGCGCGCCCTTGAACGACTCCAGGCCGTAGGAGAGGGTCCAGGCGCCGGGATTCTCCGAGGCGTAGATCTGGGGTCCGAAGTAGTCGTTCCAGGCGTAGAAGAACTGGAAGAGGGCCACGGCCGCGATGCCGGGCTTCGCCATCGGGAGTACGACCTTCAGCAGTGTCCGCAGGTCCCCGCAGCCGTCGACCTTCGCCGCGTCCAGGTACTCGTTCGGGATGGTCATCAGGAACTGGCGGAGCAGGAAGATGGAGAAGGCGTCGCCGAACGCCATCGGGATGATCAGTGGCCAGAGAGTGCCGGACAGGTCGAGCTGCTTCGCCCAGAAGAGGTACATCGGGATGATCACGACCTGGGGCGGCAGCATCATCATCGAGATGACCAGCATGAGTGACAGGTTCCGGCCGCGGAAGCGGAACTTGGCGAGCGCGTAGGCGACGGGGATCGACGACACGACCGTCAGGGCGGTGCCCGCGCCGGCGTACAGCAGTGTGTTCTTCCACCAGGTCAGGAAGCCGGGTGTGTCGAAGACCTTCCGATAGTTGGCCCACTCCCAGGTGTGCGGGATCAGATCGCGGCTGAGTGCCTGCGAGTCGCTCATCAGGGAGGTCAGGAGGACGAACACGAAGGGGAGGACGAAGAAGAGGGCGGCCGCGACACCGAGGGCGTGGATCGCGACCCACTCCAGGAGGGCTTTGCGGTGGGCGGCGCGTGCGCTGTCCGAGGAGGTCCGCACCTGTACCGGCTTGTCGAGTACTTGAGTCATCGTCAGTCACCTGCCTGGATGAGACCGCCCCGGCGCCGCATCAGGAACGCGGTGAACACCATGGACAGGGCGAACAGCACGAGCGCGACCACACAGGCGGAGCCGTAGTCGAAGCGCTGGAAGCCGAGGTTGTAGACGAGTTGGGGGAGGGTGAGGGTGGACTTGTCGGGGTAGCCGGGCTCGAACTGCGTACCGGCGCCCTGGATGACGCCCGACGCGACTTTCCCGGCGATCAGTGACTGGGTGTAGTACTGCATGGTCTGGATCACGCCGGTGACCACGGCGAACATCACGATCGGCGAGATGTTCGGCAGCGTGACGTACCGGAAGCGTTGCCAGGCCGAGGCGCCGTCCAGCTCCGCGGCCTCGTACTGCTCGGTCGGTACGTCGAGCAGCGCGGCCATGAAGATGACCATCAGGTCGCCGATGCCCCACAGCGCCAGCAGGGTCAGCGCCGGCTTGGACCAGGTGGGGTCGTTGAACCAGCCGGGCGCCGGGACGCCGACCTTCTCCAGGATCGAATTGACGGGTCCTGTACCGGGGTTGAGGAGGAAGGCGAAGGCCATCGTCGCGGCGACGGGCGGGGCGAGGTAGGGGAGATAGAAGAGGGTGCGGAAGACCCCCGTGCCCGTCTTTATCTTCGTGATCAGCAGGCCCACGCCGAGTCCGAAGACGACCCGCAGGCTCACCGTCACCAGAACCAGCCACAGGGTGTTGCGCAGCGCCGGCCAGAACAGTGGGTAGTGCTCGAAGACGTACGTCCAGTTCCTTGTTCCGCTCCAGGTCGGCGGCTGGAAACCGTCGTAGTGCATGAAGGAGAAATAGACGGTCGAGAGCAGCGGGTAGGCGAAGAAGACCGCGAATCCGATCAGCCAGGGCGACATGAAGGCGAGCGTCCGAAGCGCCGAGCGGCGGCGCTTGGCGCGCAGTGTGTATGTGGTGCTCATGGCGGTGGGCTACTTCGCCTGGGCGATGTCCGTGTCGATCTGCGCGGCGGCTTTCTTCAGCCCCGCCTTCAGATCCTTTTCCTTGCCGCTCTCGTAGTCGTATCCGAGCTGCTGGATCGTCACGAGGTACGTACCGCCGTTGACCGACGCGGGAGTCGTCGTCGAATTCGGGTCGGAGGCGATGTCCAGGAAGGTCTTGAAGCGCGGGTCGTACGTCAGCTTCGGTGACTTGAGCGCCGCGAGGGTGGACGGGACATTGTGAATGGCGTTGGCGAATCCGACGACGGCATCGGTGTCCGTCGTCATGTATTTCACCAGTTCCCAGGCCGCGTTCTGCTTCTTGCTGGTGGCCGCGATGCCCGCGATGGTGCCGGTGATGTAGCCCTTGCCGTACTGGTCCGCCTGGTCGTCGGGCACGGGCAGCGGGGCGACGCCGATCTCGAAGTCGGTCCCCGCCTCCTCGGCCATGCCGAGCCTCCACTCGCCGTCCAGTTGCATGGCGACCTGACCGGTGTGGAAGGGGTGCTTGGGACCCCATTCGTCACCGAGCTTGGAGCGGTACGTCTCCAGCTTGCGGTAGCCGCCGAGTTCGTCGACGAGCTTCTTCTGGAGGGTGAATCCCGCTTCGAAAGCGGGGTCGTCGGCGAGGTTCGACTTGCCGCTCTTGTCGAAGTACGTCGGTGAGAACTGGCCGAAGTAGTGCTCGGTGGTGGACTCCCAGCCGTGGTAGTTCGGCATGAATCCGAGCTGGGAGTAGCTGTCGCCCTTGGTGATCGTCAACTTCTTCGCGTCGGCCTCGAATGCGGACCACGTCTTCGGCGGGCTGGTGATCCCGGCCTTCTTGAAGGCGGTCTTGTTGTAGTAGAGCCCGTACGCGTCACCGAGCAGCGGCACCGAGCAGCGGTCGCCGTCGAACTGGGTGTATTCGTTCATCGCCTTCGGGAAGGTCGTCGCCGGGTCGATACCCGCCTTCTCGAAGAAGGGGTTGAGATCGACGAAGGCGCCGGAGGAGCAGAACTTGCCCACGTTGTTGGTGGTGAACGAGGAGATGACATCGGGTGCCTTGTCGCCGCCCGCGCGCAACGCCTGATTGATCTTGTCGTCGGTCATGTTGGCGACGATGTTGACGTGAATGTTGGGGTGGGCCTTCTCGAAGCCGGCGACCAGTGACTTCACGGCTTTGGTCTCGCTGGGCGCGCTCCAGGCGTGCCAGAAGTTGATCGTCGTGTCCTTGGAGGCGTCGTCGTTCGCGCCGGAGGAGGACTGGCCGGTACAGGCGGTGGCGAGGAGGGCTATGGAGGCGGAGGCGGCGAGCGCTGTTGCCACCTTCTGGGGCATTCCGGGCATGACGGGGTCTCCCTTGGGCAGGCGGACTCAGGCGAAGGGGGGTGAGAACGGATTCAGGCGAAGGGGGGTGAGAACGGATTCAGGAGAAGGGGGGAGGGTGGATTCAGGAGAAGGGGCGAGGGTGGACTTCAGCGGGAGGTGTCGAAGACCTCGTCGCGGGTGGCAGCCAGCGCGCTCTCCAACGCGCCGCGCAGCACGGGGTTTTCGTGTACGTCGCCGACCACGAGGCGCGGCCGGGACGCGGCCAGCTCCTCCAACTCGGCCTGGACCAGGGCGCGCAACGGTTCGCCGCCCGCGGTGAGCGAGGTGCCGCTGAGTACGACGAGTTCGGGGTCGAGCACCGAGACGAGGGAGGCGAGACCGGTGGCGAGGCCGGTCGCGTAGGTCTCCAGGAGCTTGCGGTGCGGGCCTTCGTTGCGGGCGGCGGCCTGGGCGACGAGGGCGGCGGCGACCTCGGCGTGAGGCCCGGTGGGCAGGGGCTGGATGCCCAGTTCGCGGGCGAGTTTGGGGATCGCCTGGGAGCCGGCGAGCTCCTGGTAGCCACCGCTGTTGGCCCGGGTCACCTGCCGTACGAGGGGCGTTCCGGGCACCGGCAGGAATCCGACCTCGCCGGCGCCGCCGGTCCAGCCGCGGTGCAGGCGTCCGCCGAGCACGAGGGCGGCACCGAGACCGCCCTCGTTCCACAGCAGCACGAAGTCGTCGTGCCCGCGCGCCGCGCCGAGCCGCTGCTCGGCGATGGCCACGAGGTTGACGTCGTTCTCGTACTCGACCGGCATGGGCAGGGCCGCCGCGAGCTCGTCGAGGAGGCTCGGGGAGTGCCAGCCGGGCAGGTGCGAGGCGTAGCGCAGCCGTCCGGTGTTGGGGTCGAAGGCGCCGGGCGTCCCGACGACGAGCCGATGGATGTCGCCCCGGGTCAGCCCTGCCGCCTTCACCGCGCCGTCGAGGGCGTCGGTGACCTGGCGTACGACGGGCTGCGCGGGGCGTCGCCCGGGTGTGGGTATCTCGTACTCACCCACGGTCCGCCCCGTCACATCGGCGACGGCGGCGAGGATGCGCTCGGGGGTGACGTCCAGGCCGGCCGCGTGGGCGGCGCCCGGATTGACCTCGTACAGCTGGGCGTTGGGGCCGGGGCGGCCCTCGCTGGTGCCGGTCGCGAGCACGAGCCCGGCGGCTTCCAGGCGGGCGAGGAGCTGTGACGCGGTGGGCTTGGACAGCCCGGTGAGCTTCCCGATCCGGGTCCTTGAGAGGGGGCCGTGCGCGAGGAGGAGGTCCAGGGCGGCGCGGTCGTTCATGGCGCGCAGGACACGGGGGGTGCCGGGTGTGCCGGCTCCTGGAGTGCTGCCGGTTCCCGGAGTGCCGGTTCCCGGCGTTCCGGCGGATCCTGCCATGGGTGTCTGCACCTGCCTCTCGACTGCCCAGCTTTTCAGTGTGGCTGCCGGGGAGTCCACCGATCACTGTTAGGAAGGTTTCCTATTGATGGAGGAACGTAGGCCGGGGGTGGCGGGGGCGTCAATGGGAGGCGGGGCAGGCAATCAACTCGTAACCTGGGCGCGCGCGAGGGCCGGTCAAGCCCTGGCGGCCGGCTTCGTGCCGGGGCGCCCGGTCGGGTGGTGAGGGAAGAACTCGGCCCCCGCAGCGACGAATGTGTCTGCTGCGGGGGCCACTTGAGGCCTGAGAGCGGCCTCGGGAATGTTTACTTCACGTCGACGTAGTCGCCCGTGGCCGCCTTCGCGCCCGTGGTGGACGTACCCGCGAAGTTGTAGCGGTAGGAGCCGTCGGCCGAGGCCTTGACCGTGGTGGAGAGGGCGCCTGAGGTGCCGGAGGTCACCGTCTTGACCGTGGTGTACGCCGTGGCGTTCTTGGCCTTGAACTGGAGCGTGACCTTCTGGTCCTTGTAGCCGGAGTAGGTGCCCGTCGCCCAGTTGGCGCGGGTCAGGGTGCCCTTGACGGTGAGGGTCTGGCCCTTCTTCACCGGCTCCGGGGTGGCGTTGACCGTGAGCTTGGCGGCGCGCTTGATCTGGGCGGTGCCGAGGCCGCCCCACAGGTCGTAGCCGTAGTCGAAGCTGATGTGGTCGTCGGAGTCGTCGAGGTCCTGCTCCATACGACCGTAGAAGCCGGCGGCCTTCCAGGTCGTGGCGTCCGCCGCCTCGTACAGGTAGTCCTGCGGGTCGAGGGCGATGACCTCCGTGCAGGACTCCGTCACCGTGGTGTCGGTCGTCGCCGTCGCGGTGCAGGTCGGGGCGTCCACGGGCTCCATCTCGTTCTGCATCTTCGAGAGGGAGGCACCGCGGTAGAGGGCGATGCCCACGGCCGTCGTCTTGTAGTCGACGACGAGGTCGGCCGGGCGGGTCAGGGTGTACGTGATCGGGATGTTCACCGTGGCGGTGGTGCCGACAACGATCGCCTTGCCGCTGTTCACCACCACGTTGGAGAAGGTGAGGTCCGGCGTGGTGGCCGACGCGGACGGCACGGCCAGGGCGGACAGAGCCAGGGCACCGGACACGGCGGTGCCTATGGCGAACTTGCGCATGAATTCCCCACATTCGAAGCGGGCCCCTGGGCGTTGAGCTCCAGAACAAGGGCCCGCTGTTGGGGCGACAGTAGACGGTTGCGGATGTGGCCGGAATGCGGGGGGCCTGTGAAGAGGATTAATTCTGCCGCCGGGGTGGCGGTGCGCCAGAAGCCCGGTCCACTCCCATCACGGCTTCGTCACGATCGGTCGGCGTGCGGGTGGGTCAGCGGGGCAGGCTTTGTGACGATCCGTCCTGGTGGGGACGGTGGCGTGGCCGCGCCGCGTGACGGTGCCGGGCAGCTTTTCCGTCACCTTCACCTGGTCTCTTGCGAGGAGGCCCCGGCGTTTACGCCGGGGAGGAATCGCATCCCGTGACAGCGGCGCGGAGCGTCGCCGCATTCTGCTTCGCGGGCGCGGAGCGCCGCTGCGACTTGCTCGGCGGAGCCGAGTGTGGGCGAACGCATGTGCTCATGTTCGCTGATGGGTGTGATCGTGACGGGAGAGGGGCGCGGGCGTGTGGATCTCGTACGTATGGTCGTCCGGCAGGGGTGGGTGACCGGAACTTCGGGCGGGGGTGAGGGTGTGGCGGAAGCGGCAGGGGCCGACGGAGCGGGGCATGCCCGGTACACGTTCCGGCTTCGCGTGTCGTCCACCGCCCACATGCTGCTGATGGCGGAGTGGGACCGGTGCCGGTGGGTGTGGAACGAGTGCGTGGCCAAGTCGAAGCAGGCCCACGCTTGGAACAAGAACCGTCCCGAGGGCACCGGCAAGCGCACCTGCGGCCCGGCGCAGCTCGACAAGATGCTGACCGATGCCCGTGCTCGCACGCCGTGGCTGCGTGAGGGCTCCAGCGTTCCGCAGCAGCAACTCATCCGGGATTTCGGCAGGTCCAAGGCCAAGGCTCACAAGGACATCCGCGGTCGAGTTACGCGGCATCGCCGGGCCGGGATGCCGAAGTGGAAGAAGAAGCGCGAGACACTGCCAACGCTGAACCACACCCGGCGCGGCTTCCGTCTCAAAGACGGCAGGCTGCGTCTGGCGGGCGGCATCACCTTGACGGTG
The DNA here is from genome assembly GCF_054462255.1 of Streptomyces sp. SD15. Taxonomy (NCBI): domain Bacteria; kingdom Bacillati; phylum Actinomycetota; class Actinomycetes; order Kitasatosporales; family Streptomycetaceae; genus Streptomyces; species Streptomyces sp. SD15. The sequence goes on from NZ_JBTLMO010000011.1 coordinate 193,227, forward strand.
GTGTGGTCGCGAGACCTTCCGGCCGACCCGTCATCGGTGCGCGTATATCAGGACGGCCTTGGGCACTGGTACGCCAGCTTCGTCGTCCCCGCCGAGGTGCGGCCGCTTGCCGGGACCGGCCGCGTGATCGGCATCGACTGGGGTGTGAAGGAGACTGCGACCACCACCAGCGACGCCCATGACCTCCCCCACGCCCAGCACGGGCGCAGGGCCAAGGAGAAGCTGTCCCGGTACGACCGGATGATGGCCCGCCGCAAGCCCGCCAAGGGGCAAGCGGCCTCCAAGGGTTACCGCGAGGCCAGGAAGTGGCGGGCGAAGACGTACCAGAAGATCGCCCGCCGGCGGCAGGACACCGGGCGCAAGTGGGCGAAGAAGGTCGTGACCGACCACGACGCGATCGCTGTCGAGGACTTCAAGCCGAAGTTCCTCGCCAGGACCACCATGGCCAAGAAGGCCGCCGACGCAGCCATCGGCGCCACCAAACAGGCCCTGATCGAGATGGGCCGCAAGCACGGACGCATCGTGCACCTGGTACACCCCGCGCACACCACGATGGACTGCGCGCACTGCGGAGCGAGAGCCAAGCACGCACTGCCGCTGGGAGAGCGCATCTACACCTGCACCGTGTGCAACACCGTGTCCCCACGGGACAAGAACTCCGCACGCGTGATGCTTGTCCGGGCTGGTCTCAACCCGGCTGGTGTCGAGGGCATAAGACCATCCGGGGCGCCGCCCCGGATGGCTGCCTGAGCCAGGAATCCCCTCCCTTCAGGGAGGGGAGGATTCAATCCCCGGTCTCCAGGAAGGAAGCCGTGTCGAGCGTCGGGTACGGGGCGGGCAGTGGCAGCGGTTCGCCCAGGTCGACCTTGATGTCGGAGTCGTAGTACGCCTCGGTCGGGTCGTCGCCGGGGGCGATCGGTTCGGTGTAGCAGTGGGCCGTCTTCGCGCGGCGGTTGATCAGGACGTAGACGGGGACGCCGGCGGCGGCGTAGGTGCGGAGCTTGGGGCCGGTGTCCGTCCAGTGGTGGGTGGAGGTGACCTCGCCGACCAAGGCGATCATGTCGATGGGATACCAACCCTTGTAGGTCTTGCGGTACGACTTGTCGGCTTCGGTCGGGTCGCGGTGGAGGACGTAGAAGTCCGGGATGAGCAGAGCCGTGGTGTCGGCGTCCTCATCGGCGGCTCGGTAGCCGTTGCCCGTCCCCGTGTGGACGCATCCTGCGGCGTGAAGCTGGTAGCTCAGTTCGCCGGCTCCGTGGTTGTGTCCGTCATCCGGCAGTCGCGGCACGACGACCGTCTCCTCGACGTACTCGGGTCGAATCGGTGCCGCGCTCGCTTCCTCGAAGGCGATCAGCAGGTCGATGGGGTCTTGCAGGGGATCCGTGCCCGGTTTCGCGATGACGATGGTGCTCATCAAGGTTCTCCTCGTCTGCTGGTGCGAGGCGCTCGCCTCGGAAGAACCATGGGGCGATCGGACGGTGCGCCTGGCCCGAAGGCCGGAGTTCTCACTCGAACGAGCGTGCTGAACCGTTCCGCTCCTCCCCGCACCCGCAACACGCCAAGAGGCGGCACCCCGGAATCCCGGGGTGCCGCCTCCCTCGTAAGCGCTCCTACTTCGTCGTACTCGGCGGAGTAAGGGGTGAAGCCGCTGCCGACTGCGGTGAGGACGTGTTGGCGAAGGCCGATGGGGCCGACATGCCCGCTGTCGGGTCCGCGGTCGGCTCCTCCACCGGCTGGGCCGGGATTCCGCCGACGATGCGGATGCCCTCCGCGTCGAAGGCGTACTTGATGCGCCAGCGCAGTTCGCGCTCGACCAACAGGGACTTGCCGGGCATCGTCTTCGCCGAGACGCGCACGACCATCGAGTCGAGGAGGACGCTGTCCAGGCCGAGGATCTCGATCGGGCCCCAGAGGCGCTCGTTCCAGGGCTCCTCCTTGCTCATCCGCCCGGCGACCTCGTTGATGGTGGCCTTCACCTTGTCCAGGTCCTCGGACGGGCGGACGGTCACGTCCACCCCGGCGGTGGACCAGCCCTGGGAGAGGTTGCCGATGCGCTTGACCTCGCCGTTGCGGACGTACCAGATCTCGCCGTTGTCGCCGCGGAGCTTGGTGACGCGCAGGCCCACCTCGATCACCTCGCCGGAGGCGACGCCCGCGTCGATCGTGTCGCCGACGCCGTACTGGTCCTCAAGGATCATGAAGACGCCGGAGAGGAAGTCCGTGACCAGGTTGCGGGCGCCGAAACCGATCGCGACGCCCGCGACACCGGCGGAGGCCAGCAGCGGGGCCAGGTTGATCTCGAACGTGCCGAGGACCATCAGCGCGGCCGTGCCCATGATCAGGAAGGAGGCGACCGAGCGGAGGACCGAACCGATGGCCTGGGAGCGCTGGCGGCGGCGCTCGACGTTCACCAGCAGGCCGCCGAGCGCGGTGCCGTCGACCGCCTGGGCCGTGCGGTTCATCCGTTCTATGAGCTTGGTGATCGCCCGCCGGACCGCCACTCTCAGTACCGCCGCGATCACCAGGATCAGCAGCACGCGCAGGCCGATCGCCAGCCACGTGGACCAGTTCTGCTCGACCCAGCTCGCGGCGTTGGTCGCGCTTTCCTGGGCGTCCTGAAGCGAGGGGACCGAAGGGTCGGTCGCCGAGGGGGAGGGCGACGGGGTTGACCCTGCGGCCCGCAGGACGGTCGAGAACACGGCAGGTACCTCCAGGCGTAGCGGTCCGCCCGAGGCATGGGGACATGTGAGGGCACCAACGGGCAGAACCACCACACTAACGGGGCATCGTGTGTGGATCGTTGCAATGTTCGAGGGAGAGACCGTACTCACGTGGGGATGAAGGGGGTGTGGTCGAAAACACTCCCAGCCCGTTACCGGGACATGGTGGCGCTTCCACCAGGCAAGAGGAGAGACTGGCTGCAGATCGTCCCGGCGCGAGCCACGCGCCGCCGGCGTACAAGGAGGCATCCGTGCCGCATGTCCTGGTCCTCAATGCGTCGTACGAGCCACTCGGCGTCGTACCGCTCCGCCGCGCGCTCGTCCTCGTCCTGGAGAACAAGGCTGTCTCCTTGGAGGAATCCGGCGCCTTCATGCATAGCGCGACCGTTACTGTCCCCGCACCCAGCGTGGTCCGGCTGAAGAGGTTCGTACGGGTCCCTTATCGGGGGCCCGTTCCGCTGACCCGACGGGCACTCTTCGCCCGCGACGGCGGCCGGTGCATGTATTGCGGTGGCGTCGCAACCAGCGTCGACCACGTCATCCCGCGCAGTCGCGGGGGTCAGCACGCCTGGGACAACGTGGTGGCGTCATGCCGCCGCTGCAACCACACCAAGGCCGACCGTCACCTGGTCGAGATCGGCTGGCGCCTGCGCCATAAACCCGCCCCGCCGACGGGGCTCGCCTGGCGCATCATCGGAACGGGACATAGGGACCCGCGCTGGCTGCCGTACTTGCAGCCGTACGGCGCGGAGGATGCGATGGCCCGGATCGACGGCATTTCTGCCTGACGATCCGGGCTTTTGCGTACCCCTCGGTCCGTACCCCGTGGTCCGCCCCGTGCGGCCTCGCGTCAGACGCGGGGTCCCTCGGGGCGGGCGCCGCGCGTCGCGTACAGTGCCGTGCCCAGTACGAAGAGTGTGAGGGCGGGGGTCCAGGCGCCAGGCTGGGAGCCCGGCTGCAGGGGCCAGGTGAGAAATGTCTGGCTTCTCATACCCGGCGAGGTGGTCGACAGCTGCACCGCGCCGAAATACAGCGCCGTCGGCAGCCAGCTCGCCCGGGCGCCGAAGATCACCGCCCCGGCCGCCGTGATCCCGATGGCGCCCAGTGTGTTGCGGACCGTCCCCGCCGCCCCGAGCGACTGCGCATCCCCGGGCACGGCGAGGGCCAGGGCTGCCGTGGTGGCCGCGGTGAGAACCAGCAGATGGGCCAGGCGCCGCGGCCACCAGGGGCGTACGGCGGTCTCGTCCAGGTCACGGGTGTACGAGTGCAGGCTCATGCCGATCGCCGCGGCGGCCAGCAGCGGGGTGAGCCAGAGGAGCGGGGCGCCGCGGTACGGGAGGAAGGCGTCCGGGCGGCTCGCCGCCCCCAGGGTGAGCAGCGCGGCGCAGGCCAGGGCGGCCAGGGCCGTCGGGATTCGCCGGGAGCGGCTGTAGAGGGCAAGGGGCTTGAATCCGGGGACGGGGTTCGATCCGGGGACGGTGGTCGGTCCGGGGACGGAGTTCGATCCGGGAACGGATTTCACAGTGACGGGACCTCGCTCGGGTTCGGGTCGCACTGTCCGGCCGTACTGAAGTAGCGGCTCAGCCAGGAGCGGCGCTCGTCGGCGGTCATGGCGGTGAGACGGGCGTACGCCTCGTTCTCGGCGCGGTACCGGGCGAGTTCCTTCTCGTCGCCCTGCTCCCGGGCCCGCGCCACGAACTGCTCGCGCATGTCCTCGTACAGGGAATCCGGAGCCAGCCACTTCAGCACGGCCTCGTCCGCGACCCGGACCCGCTGCGCCGACGGCGCCGCGCCGCAATCCCAGCGGACCAGCGCCCGGGCGGCCTCCCAGGCGTACCGCTCCGGATCGGTCACCTTCCCCCGTACGGTGTTCCAGCCGAACGGGGTGAGCATCGGCAGCTCTGCCTCGTCCTCGCGCGAGCGGCGCCCGAGGTCCTCGAAGCGGACCGGCAGGTTCTGCACGCCCCGTAGCCGGCCGGTGAGACCGGACAGCGCGCGGGTCACCTCCGGCAGCATGCCCGGGTAGGTGGCGTTGACGCAGATCTGCGGGGTGGTGGACTCGTCGCACACCTGACGGTGGACGAGTGGGTTGTCGCGCAGCAGCCCGTCGCCCGTCTGGACCAGCAGAACGGCGGCGCCGAGCGCGGCGGCGAGCGGCAGCAGGGCGGTGGCGCGGCGGTACGCGGTATGGGCCAGGACGGCGGCGGTGGCGAGCCCGGCCACCCACAGGGCCGATGCGAGGGGGTGCCACCAGACCAGCAGGTCCTCGTCGTCGAACTCGAGCGACGCGGCAGGCGTGAGGTAGCGCAGGCCCGAGTGCCTCTCGCCGACCAGGACGAAGACGACGTAGCAGGCGATCGCGAGTGCGGGAGCGGTCAGCCGCCAGGGCAGCAGCCGTCCGGCCACCTGGCCGAGCACCGAGGCCGCGCCGATCGAGACCGCGGCTCCGGCGTAGACCAGCGGAGCCGGGCCGCCGGCCGACGCGTACGGGGCGCAGGCGAGCAGTGCTCCGGCCGCCGCCAGCGCGTAGGCCGCCGCCAGCCAGCAGGCGAGCGGCAGCGCGGCCGTCAGGAGCTGGGCGAGCGGCGTCCGAGCGGTCGAGGCGCGCAGTTCGGTCAGCCGCAGTCGGCGGTCCCGGCCGCCCTGCCAGGCGCCCGCGGCGAGCGCGAGCGGCACACCGATCAGGCCGGCCGCCGTGTTCAGCAGGCTGGTCGTCTCTCCCCAGCTGCCCTGCCACTGGCCCGCCTTGGCGGCGAGGATCCACACCAAGGTGATCAGCAGGGCGGCGGCGGACCAGGGGCCGATGCCGCGCAGGGACTCCGTGCGGAGGGGATGGGGAGCGGAGCCGGGCTTCGCGGCGAGGGGCGTTCGGGGTGCCCGGGGCGGCAGCGTGGTGAGCTGCGGGTTTTCGTCGGTCGGGGTGTGCGTGTCTGCCGAGCGGTCGCCGTTCGGCTGGGTGCTGATGGTCATCGGCCGGCCCCCGTCGAAGCGCGGTGGCCGCGCAGAGCAGTGGTGTAGCCGCGCTCGAGGGCGTTGCCGTCGGACTCGTCGCCGTCTGCGCCGAGGGTGGCGAGGGAGTGGGGCGTGCCGCGGTAGGCGACCTGGCCGGCCTCGATCAGGGTGACGTCGGTGCAGGCCGCGGCCACGTCCTCCACCAGGTGGGTGGAGACGATGACGGTGGAGACCCGGCCCAGCTCCCGCAGCAGCGCGCGGAAATCGACGCGCTGCTCCGGGTCCAGGCCCGCGGTGGGCTCGTCGAGGAGCAGGACGCGGGGGTCGTTCACGATGGCCTGGGCGATGCCGACGCGGCGGATCATGCCGCCGGACAGCGTGCGGACCTTGGCGTCGATGCGGTCGGCGAGCCCGACCCGGGCCACGGCCCGCTCGACCGCGGCCGGGGCGGCGGCGGCCGGCAGTTCCTTCAACCAGGCCACGTATGCCACGAACTCCCGCACGGTGAACCCCGGGTAGTAACCGAAGTCCTGCGGCAGATAGCCCAGTTCGCGGCGGACCGCACCGCGCTCCCGTCGTCGGCTCAGGTCGCTGCCGAGCATCTCCACACGGCCCTCGGCGGGCTCCGCGACCGTCGCGAGGACGCGGACGAGGGAGGTCTTGCCGGCGCCGTTGGGCCCGAGCAGTCCGTGGACGCCGGGGCCGAAGTCCAGGTCGACGGCGTCCAGGGCGGTGGTTCTGCGGTGCCGGACGGTCAGTCCGGAGACTTGGATGGCGGCGGACCCGGGGCCGGGATCGGCGTTCGTATCAAGGGTGTTCACATCGTCTCCAGACGGTCGTACGCGGTGCGGCGCGCGGCGAGCAGGAGGGCGCAGAGCGCGGACGCCGCGGCCCAGCCCCACTGCGGTGAGGCGCCGGTGAAGTAGACGGAGAGCTGGTCCGTGAGACGGACCGTCAGGACCGGGTCGGTGGCCATGAGGACCGGCGCCGCCAGCGCGAGCAGCCAGCCTCCGCCGACCACCGCGGACGCGATATGGCAACCCACGTACCCGGACAGCGCCAGCGTGGCCAGCGTGAGGGCGAGCCCGGGCAGCAGCCAGGCGGCCGCCACGGGTGCCTGCGGCAGGCGCGGATCGGTGGCGGCCGGGAGCAGCAACCCCGCCGCCGTCAGCAGCGGCAGACTCACCGCCAGTACGGCCGCCGTCCGCATGAGCATCAGGCGCAGGCCGCCGGACGGCGATGCCGTGACGATCTCGTGCAGTGGATCGGCGTGCCGTCCGTACGACAGGGCGACCCCGGCGACGGGGACGATCGGCGCGACGGCCAGCAGCAGGGAGCGCACGCTGTCGAAGCCACCCCCGTACGCGAGCGCGAGCGCCCCGACGGCCACCAGCACCACCGCCCCGGCCCAGGCCCCGCGCAAGGCGGGCCCGGCGGCCCAGAGGATCCGCCCGAGCCGCCCCCCGACGGCGCGGGCGCGCTTCGGCACGGGGGGCGGTGCGGGAGCCGGTGCCGGAGCCGGTGCATCCGCCACCGCCGATGCGAGGATCGCGTCCCGCACCTCCGCCAGCACCACCCCGGCCGCCCCCGCGCGCGCCGCGCCCGAGGCCCGTGCGGCGCAGTCCCCGCAGCGCTCCAGGTGTTTCTCCAGGGACCAGGCTTCCGTCTCCGGAAGGGAGCCGTCCGCGTAACGGGCGACGAGGTCGTCGGGTGCGTGCCAGCCGGTCATGCCGAACCTCCCAGCGGAGACGGATCCAGAGTCGGGTTGAGGTGGGCGAGCGCCGCCCGGAGTTCCGCGCGGGCCCGCATCGCGCGTGTCTTGACCGTGCCCTCCGGGATCCCGAGCAGCCGGGCCGTCTCCCGCGTGGTCAGCCCGTCGACGACCGTCGCGCGCAGCACCTCGCGCAGCTCGGGCGAGATGCGGTCCAGGGCCGTGCCCACGTCCCCGTACTCCAGGCCCGCCAGCACCCTCTCCTCCGCGGAGGGCGCTGGCACGGGCGCCGTGTACTCGACGCGCTCGACCCGATCGGCCCGTTCCTGCACGCGCCGCGCGTCGACGAGCCGACGCGCCGCGATCGTCCACAGCCAGCCGCCTGCCTCCGCGCCCTTGTGCGAGGTCGCGGACCGCCACACCGTCACGAAGGTGTCCTGCAGTACTTCTCGTACGACTTCGGGATCGGCGCACCGCCGGGTCAGCCGCGTGTGCAGCCACCCGGCATGCCGGTCGTACAGCGCGGCCAACGCCGCCGAGTCCCCGTCCGCGACGGCCCGCAGCAGTGCCGCGTCCGTAGCTTCCTCCGGGTGGCCCCTCATGGGGCGGAACAGTCTCACACCCCGTCTATCGATCATTGAATGGCGATCGGTTCACTGCGCCGGGGGGCGACCGGTTCCCCGCGTCGGAGCTGTTGTCGTCCGCGTGGGGAGGCGTCGAGCCGGAACGGAAGGCGACCGGAAGTGTGACCACAAGCACGTTGTTCGTCCGTGTACGTCTGCCGTCGCGCCCGTTGGGTAGGGCTGCGGTAACCCGCTTCCAGCCGTACGACGACAAGGAGACCCCCGTGGCCGCATCGGCACACCTTCTGCTCTCGGCCCTTTCCAAACCCCCGGCGGAGCCGTCCGCCACGCCCGATGTCTGTATCTTCGGCAGCTACAGCGCGGAGGGCGCCTGCGCCGAGCCGCCGCTGACCAGCGAACCTCCTCTCCCCGACGCCGAGCCGCTGACCAGCGAGCCACCGCTGGCCGACGCCGCGCACCTGACCAGCGAGCCCAGCTCCGCCGGTGCCGGCGCGGACGCGTCGGGGGTCTAGATGGCGCCTCGCCCGTCCGACGGTCCTCGGGACACACCGCTGTCCCGGCTCGCCGAGCTGCACGGCGTCGCCACCTCCTACAGCCCCTCCCCGGACCGTACGGTCGCGGCCGCCGACGGCGCGGTCGTCGCGGCCCTGGCGGCGCTCGGCGTCGACGCGAGCACGCCGGACGCCGTCCGCGTGGCCCTCGCCGCCCGGGAGAGCGAGACGCGGGAGCGGCTGCTGCCGCCGACGGTGGTGTGCTGGGGCGGCCACACGCCCGCCGCACTGGCCGCGCTGCCGGACGGCACCCGCCTGCGCATCACGACCGAACAGGGCGAGACCCGCGCCTCCGCCGAACAACTCCCGCCCGGCGTACACGCGTTGCACGCCACCGCGCCCGACGGCCGCACCGCCGACGTCCACCTCGTCGCCGCCCCCGCCCGACTGCCCGCGCCGCCCGGACGCACGTACGGACTCCTCGTCCAGCTCTACTCGCTCCTGTCCCACCGCTCCTGGGGCATGGGCGACCTCGGTGACCTCGCCGAGCTGACCGCCTGGGCGGGCCGCGCGCTCGGCGCCGGATTCGTGCAGGTCAACCCCTTGCACGCGGCCGTACTCGGCGTCCCCACCGACCCCTCCCCGTACCGGCCCTCCTCCCGGCGCTTCCCCGACCCGGTGCATCTGAGGGTCGAGGACATTCCCGAGTTCGCCCACGTCGACGATCCGGGCCGAATGCGGGCGCTGCTGGAGCGTGCCGAGCGACTGCGTGAATCCGTGCTGCACAAGGGCGCGTTGATCGACCGCGACGCCGTGTGGGAGCTCAAGCGCGAGGCGTTGGAACTGGTGCGCGCGGTGCCGCTCGGGCCGGGGCGGCGGGCCGCGTACGCCGATTTCCTCGCCCAGGAGGGCGAGGCGCTGGAGGACCATGTCACCTGGTGCGCGCTCGCCGAGGTGTACGGCTCCGAGTGGCAGCGCTGGCCCGCGGGCCTGCGCGATCCCCGCTCGCCCGCAACCGCCCGCGCCCGGGGCGAGTTGATGGACCGCGTCGAACTCCACAGCCGGCTCGCCTGGCTCACTGACGCCCAGCTCGCCACCGCGCAGAGATCCGCGCGCGACGCGGGGATGGCGGTGGGGCTCGTGCACGATCTCGCGGTCGGGGTCCATCCGGGCGGGGCCGACGCCTGGGCGCAGCAGGAGTACTTCGCGGCGGGCATGTCGGTGGGCGCGCCCCCGGACGCCTTCAACGCGCGCGGTCAGGACTGGGGCCTGCCGCCCTGGCGCCCGGACCGGCTGGCCGCCTCGGGCTACGCGCCCTACCGCCACCTCCTGCGCGCCCTCTTCCGCTACGCGGGCGCCCTGCGCATCGACCACGTCATGGGCCTGTTCCGGCTCTGGTGGGTCCCGCAGGGGCAGCCGCCCACGGAGGGGACGTACGTCCGTTACGACGCCGAGGCGATGCTCGCGATCCTGACCTTGGAGGCCTCGCGGGCCGGGGCCCTGGTGATCGGCGAGGACCTCGGCACCGTAGAGCCGGGGGTGCGCGAGACGCTGCACGAGCGCGGGGTGCTCGGCACGTCGGTGCTGTGGTTCGAACGTGACTGGGACGGCGACGGACTGCCCCTTCCCCCCGAGCGCTGGCGTGCCGACTGCCTGGCCACCGCCACCACCCACGACCTGCCGCCCACCGCGTCCCGGTTCAGCGGCGACCACGTCGAACTCCGCGACCGGCTCGGCCTGTTGACCGGCTCCCTGGAGGAGGAGCGGGCCGCGGCCGCGGCGGAGACGGGGGAGTGGCTGGCGGTGTTCGCCCGGCTCGGGCTGCTGCACGGCGCGGGCCGCGGGGGCGGTGGTGGCTCGGCGGTGTTGGAGGAGGCCGAGATCCAGGCCGTGCACCGGTTCCTGCTGCGTACGCCCGCCCGCATGATCGGCGTCTGGCTCCCGGACGCGGTCGGCGACCGCCGCCCGCAGAACCTGCCCGGCACCTGGGACCAGTATCCGAACTGGCGGCTGCCCATCGCCGACGCGGACGGTCGCCCGGTGACGCTGGAGGAACTGGCCGCGTCGCCACGGCTGCATGCGCTGATCGAGGTGCTGCGGGCGCGGGCGCGGGCGCGTGCGGGTGATGGCGGGGGCGGGGGCGGTGGTCGCGCGGCGCGCTGACGTCTTCGTTGGGCACCTCGTGATGCCTCCGTACGGCACCCCGGGCGCGCGACTCATTTAGGTGTTCGCTACGTTTGCACCGTGGACAAGAAGAACGCCCTGCGCGCCGGCGCCCTGGCTTCCGGTACGACGCTGATGATGCTGCTCATGTCGTCCCCCGCGCTAGCGGTGACCCCCGACGACGGTGACGACCCCGGTCCGGGCCTGAGCGTGATCGACACGCTCGGTCTCTACGTCGCCGCGCCGATCGTGCTGTTCCTGGTCATCGCGGGTCTCGTGATGGTCCTCGACAAGTCCGACAAGCAGCTCGGCCAGAAGCGGGGCTGATTCCGGGGACTGGTTCCGGGGGCTGGTTCCGGCCCTCTCCTCCATCGCTCCGTCGAGGGAGTCCGCGCATCCACCGGGTGCGCGGGCTCCCTCGACGTGTTTTCCGGGGTGCCTCCGTCAGGGCCTGTCCGGCGGATCAGGTCGGAGGGAAGCGACGGCGCCGCGTCTCTGCGTAAGATCAGCAACCTCTCCCGCGCCTTCACCGTCCAGGCCCGCACCCTGGAGCAGCTCGACGCCCGCGGCCTCATCCGGTCCGTCGTCCTCGCGGTCGTCCTGCTCGACGAGAAGCCGGAGTCCATCCTGACCGCCAACGCCGTCGGTGACGCCTTCGTCGCCCCCTTCGGCTACGGCTACGGCGCTGCTGGTGCGGCCCGATGGATACGTGGCCTGGGCCGCTGAGTCCCCCGACGCGGCGGCGATCGAGGCGGCGGTGGTGGCCGCGCTGGGGAGCTGAGGGACGGTCGGCGTCAGGGCTCCGGTCGACGTCGGAGCCGGCGTCAGGAGCCGGCGTCGGCTCCGGTTCCGACGAGCAACTCGCGCAACAGGTCAGCCAGCTGGCCGGCCTGTTTCTTGTCCAGGTGGGCCAGGGCCGCCGTCTGGACGGCCAGCCCCGCAGCGACCGCCTCGTCGATGAGCCGCAGCCCCTTGTCGGTGAGCGTCACCTGGAGTCCGCGCCGGTCGTGCGGGTCGGGGGACCGCCGCAGCAGCCCCGCGCGCTCCAGCTTGTCCAGGCGCCCGGTCATCCCGCCGGTGGTGAGCATCAGTGTCGCCGAGAGCTGCCGGGGCGAGAGCGTGTACGGGGCGTCCGAGCGGCGCAGGGTCGCCAGCACGTCGAACTCCCCGCGCGAGATGCCGTACGGCGCGTACGCCTTGTCCATCCGGTCGCCCATCGTGCGGGCGAGCCGGTAGATCCGTCCGAAGACCTCCATCGCGGCGGTGTCGAGATCCGGCCGCACGGTGGCCCACTGCTCGATGATCGCGTCGACGGGGTCCTTCGGGGTGCTCGTGCTCGTGCTCATGGGGTGAGTATCCGCCGTGGTCGGGTAGCTCGCAAGAAAGTAGCTTGATGGGAAGTGGGTGAGTGATAAGTGGCTTAATGGTAAGTAGCTTGCTGCTAAGTTAGTTTCATGGCTGTCAATCGCCCCACCCTCATAGCCCTCACCGCGCTGGCCCCCATCTCCTGGGGCAGCACCTACGCCGTCACCAGCGAGTTCCTCCCCGCCGACCGGCCCCTGTTCACCGGGGTGATGCGCGCCCTGCCCGCCGGGCTGCTGCTCCTCGCGCTGGCCCGGGTGCTGCCGCGCGGCGCCTGGTGGTGGAAGGCGGCGGCGCTGGGCGCGCTGAACATCGGCGCCTTCTTTCCGCTGCTGTTCCTTTCCGCGTACCGGCTGCCCGGCGGCCTGGCGGCGGTCGTCGGCTCGGTCGGGCCGCTGTTCGTCGCAGGGCTCGCGGCGCTGCTGCTCGGCGACCGCCCGACCCGCCGTACCCTCCTCACCGGCATCGCCGCGGCCCTCGGCGTCAGCCTCGTCGTTCTGAAGGCGGCGGGCGCGCTCGATCCGGTGGGTGTCCTCGCCGCGCTCGCCGCGACCGCGTCGATGTCCGCCGGTACGGTGCTCACCAAACGGTGGGGGCGGCCGGACGGGGTCGGTCCGCTGGGGCTGACCGCCTGGCAGCTGACGGCCGGTGGGCTGCTGATCGTGCCGGTCGCCGTCCTCGTCGAGGGCGCGCCGCCTGCGCTGGACGGCCGGGCGGTCGGCGGGTATCTGTACCTCGCGCTGGCGAACACGGCGGTCGCGTACTGGCTCTGGTTCCGCGGTATCGGGCAGCTCGCCGCGACGCAGGTCACCTTCCTCGGCCCGCTGTCGCCGCTGACCGCGGCCGTCATCGGGTGGGCCGCGCTGGGGCAGGCGCTGACGCCGGTTCAGATGGCGGGGATGGTGGTGGCGTTCGGGGCGACGGTGGTCGGACAGCTTGGGACGCCCGGGTCGTCCGGGCGGGGCGCTGCCGCGGGTTCGGCGCGTGTGGCGGCTCCGGCTTTGCGGAGGTAGGGGGTGGGGTGGAGGGGGTCGCCCCCGCCGCCCCTACCCTCCCCCAAGCTCTCGGCTTCGCTCGAGCAGGGGGGACCCCCATCATCCCTGGGGGCTCCGCCCCCAGACCCCCGCCGGGGCGCTGCGCCCCTGGACCCCCGCCGGGGATCGACGCATCACCGGCACCCGCGACTGCCACTGCCACCAGGCCCCCTCCCCGTGACAGGAACATGCCTTGACACTCTGGCCCCCCGAGTCGAGCCTTGACGGGACGCGGTCGGGGATCGCGTGCAGGCGCTCGGCGTCGCTCAATATCCGTACGACGGTAAGGAGTTGGCGTGACCGTCACTATGGTGATCCGCCCGTTCGGGGAGAAGGAGACCACCGGCGGCCGCGACGCGAACGGCGGCTGACCGGGGTCCGGCATGTGGCGAACCCCGTATCCCACCCTCGACGAGCTGCTGCGACGCGCTCGCGCGATGGTGGCGGCGTGGCCTGGAGTGCTGCGTCTGCGTGATGTCGGGGCCTCGCGCGCCGGCCGGCCGCTGTGGCTGCTGTCGGCCGGGCACGGTCCGCGTCATGTCCTCACGGTCGCCGGTGCGCACGCCAACGAGCCGGTGGGCGGGGCCACTTCACTTCGGCTGGCCGAGCGGATCGCTCGCGAGCCGGGCGTATTGGGCCGGGGCGACGGTGAGCTGAACTGCACCTGGCACTTCCTGCTCTGCCTCGACCCCGACGGGGCGAGCCTCGCCGAGCGGTGGATGACCGAGGCGCGGCTGACCGCGGCAACGCCGACCGTCGAGGGCTACTACCTGGGGTTCTATCGCCCCGCCTTCGCCGCACAGCCCGAGTTCCCGCCCGTCGTCAGCGATCCGCGCCCGCCGATGCCGGAGTCCGAGGCCCTCGTTCGGCTCATCGACGAACTGCGCCCCGTCGTGCAGTTCTCGCTGCATGGTGTCGAAGTGGGCGGAACCTTCCTGCAGTTGACGCGTGCGGTGCCTGGGGTGCCGCCCGTCTATCGCCGGATCGCGGCGGGCCTCGGCATCCCGCTGGAACACCGGCCGTTCGACGGTACGGGGTGGCTCGCGGAGGGGCCGGGCGTGCTCGTCCTGCCGGACGGGAGCCCGACCGAGGAACGGGACCCCTCGGGCTTCACCTCGCAGGCGACCTGGCTCTATGCGATGCGGCACGGCACCGTGTCGGCCGTCGTCGAGGCGCCCTTCTGGAGCGTGGCGGGCGTCGGCGATCCGCGGCCCGTGGCCGAGCCGCGCCGCGAGGTCGCCGAGGCGAGCGAGATGCTGCTCACCCGCGCCAAGCAACTGGAGGAGATCGTGGGGGAGTTGGATCCGCGTACGCCGGAAACGCCCGACGGGCTCGCCCACTTCACCGCCGCCCGCGAACTCATGGACATCGGCTCCGGAGTCGTGGACACCTGGACCGCCGCCGAACTCGCCACCACTGTCGGCAACTCCCTCTCCCTCGGCATCGCCGCCCGGCGCATCCCGCTGCGCGCGGCGGCGATGATGCGCCAGGCCCTGGGCGGCGCACCCGCGCTGGACACGCTCGTGGGCGCGTGGTCCCGCGAGTTGGAGAGCACGTTCGACGCCCGCTGGGTGCCGGTCGCCGACCAGACCGAACTCCAGGCCCGCACCATGCTCGCGCTCGCCCGCGCGCTGCTGTGAGGAGCTGGGGCCTGTCCGGCGGATCAGGTCGGAGGGAAGCAGCGGCGCCTTGTCAGCGCAGGTGAGCGGGGTGTGGGGCGTCGAGCTGCAAGGCGGAGGAGGGCGTCGACGCGATGGGGGTCCCCCCTGTTCGAGCGAAGCCGAGAACTTGGGGGAGTCGGCAACCGACGACAACGCCGCAGATCGGCGTGCCACACCCCGCGTCTCCGGCATGATCCGCCGGACAGGCCCTAAGTGGGGGCGCCCGGCAACAGCGCCGGACGCCCCCACTCCCGTACAACCGGGAACCGGTACTACAACGACGCTGCCGCCGCGTCCGCCGCCTGGGCCTTCAGCGCGCGCTCGACGCCCGAGCGGGACTCCGAGACGAGCCGCCGCAGGGCCGCGTTGGGCTCGGCGGAGGCCAGCCACGCGTCCGTCTTGGCGAGGGTCTCCTCGGAGACCTGGATCGACGGGTAGAGGCCGATCGCGATCTGCTGGGCGATCTCGTGCGAACGGGCGTCCCAGATCTCCTTGACCACGGCGAAGAACTTGTCCGTGTACGGGGCGAGCAGCTCGCGCTGGTCGGTCTGCACGAAGCCGCCGATCACCGCCTCCTGCACGGCGTTCGGGAGCTTGTCGGACTCGATGACCGAGGCCCAGGCCTCCGCCTTCGCCTCCTCGGTGGGACGCGCGGCACGGGCGGTGGCCGCGTGACGCTCACCCGCCGCCGTCTTGTCGCGCTCGTACTCGCCGGCGATCTCCGCCTCGTCGTAACGCCCGACCGCCGCGAGCCGCTCCACGAACGCCCAGCGCAGCTCGGTGTCGACGGCGAGGCCCTCGATGACCTCCCGGCCCTCGAGCAGGGCCTCCAGGAGGTCCAGCTGCTCCGGCGTACGCGCGGTCGCAGCGAAGGCGCGCGCCCAGGCCAGCTGGTGGTCGCTGCCCGGCTCGGTCGCGCGCAGGTGCGCGAGCGTCGCGTCGGTCCAGCGGGTCAGCAGCGCCTCGCGGGCCGTCGGGTCGGCGTACAGCTCGATCGCCAGCTTGACCTGGCGCTGCAGCGACTGCACGACACCGATGTCGGACTCCTTGCCGATGCCCGACAGCACCAGGGACAGGTAGTCGCGGGTCGCGAGCTCCGCGTCGCGCGTCATGTCCCACGCCGACGCCCAGCACAGAGCGCGCGGGAGAGACGCCTCGAAGTCGCCCAGGTGCTCCGTCACGAAGGCGAGGGACTGCTCGTCCAGGCGGACCTTCGCGTACGACAGGTCGTCGTCGTTGAGCAGGAAGACGGCCGGGCGGGGCTTGCCGACCAGTCCCGGTACGGCGGTCAGGTCGCCGTCGACGTCCAGCTCGATGCGCTCGTCGCGCAGCAGCTTGCCGCTGCCGTCGTCCAGGTTGTAGAGGCCGATCGCGATGCGGTGCGGGCGGAGGGTCGGCTCGCCCTTCGCACCGGCGGGCAGGGCGGGGGCCTCCTGGCGGATGGCGAAGGAGGTGATGACGCCGTTCGCGTCCGTCTCGACCTCGGGGCGCAGGATGTTGATGCCCGCGGTCTGGAGCCATTTCTCCGACCAGTTCTTCAGGTCGCGCCCGGAGGTCTCCTCCAGGGCGCCCAGCAGGTCGGACAGGCGCGTGTTGCCGTACGCGTGTGCCTTGAAGTACGCCTGTACGCCGCTGAAGAACTCGTCCATGCCGACGTACGCGACGAGCTGCTTGAGGACGCTCGCACCCTTCGCGTACGTGATGCCGTCGAAGTTGACGAGGACGTCGTCCAGGTCACGGATCTCGGCCATGATCGGGTGGGTGGAGGGCAGCTGGTCCTGCCGGTACGCCCATGTCTTCATGGAGTTGGCGAAGGTGGTCCAGGAGTGCGGCCAGCGCGAGTCGGGCGCGTATGCCTGGCAGGCGATGGACGTGTAGGTGGCGAACGACTCGTTCAGCCACAGGTCGTTCCACCACTCCATGGTCACGAGGTCGCCGAACCACATGTGGGCCAGCTCGTGCAGGATCGTCTCCGCGCGCACCTCGTACGCGGCGTCGGTGACCTTGGACCGGAACACGTACTGGTCGCGGATCGTCACCGCGCCCGCGTTCTCCATCGCGCCCGCGTTGAACTCCGGCACGAAGAGCTGGTCGTACTTCTTGAAGGGGTACGCGTAGTCGAACTTCTCCTGGAACCAGTCGAAGCCCTGCCGCGTCACCTCGAAGATCGCGTCCGAGTCGAGGAACTCGGCGAGCGAGGGCCGGCAGTAGATGCCGAGCGGGACGGACTGCCCGCCCTTCTCGTAGACGCTGTGCACGGAGTGGTACGGGCCCACGATGAGCGCGGTGATGTACGTGGAGATCCGCGGCGTCGGCTCGAAGGCCCAGATGTCGTCCTTGGGCTCGGGCGTCGGCGAGTTGGAGATCACCGTCCAGCCGGTGGGCGCCTTCACGGTGAACTGGAAGGTGGCCTTCAGGTCGGGCTGTTCGAAGGACGCGAAGACGCGGCGGGCGTCCGGGACCTCGAACTGGGTGTAGAGGTACGCCTGCTGGTCGACGGGGTCGACGAACCGGTGCAGGCCCTCGCCGGTGTTGGTGTACGCGCAGTCCGCGACCACGCGCAGCACGTTGCGTCCCTCCAGCAGACCCTGGAGTGCGATCCGGGAGTCCTTGAAGACCGCGGCCGCGTCCAGCGGGTCTCCGTTGAGGGTCACCTCGTGGACGGTCGGGGCCACCAGGTCGATGAAGGACTCCGTGCCGTTCTCGGCGACGTCGAAGCGCACCGTGGTCACGGACCGGTAGGTGCCGCCCTCCTGCGCGCCCGTGAGGTCGAGGTCGATCTCGTACGAGTCAACGGTGAGCAGGTTCGCCCGCTGCTGCGCCTCTTCGCGGGTCAGGTTTGTGCCAGGCACGCGGTCATCTCCTCGTTATGTGACGGTTGCGCCATCCTTCCACGGGACCTGCACGGAAGCGATGTCCATGTTCCTCGCCCCCGCCGCCCCTACCCTCCCCCAAGCTCTCGGCTTCGCTCGAGCAGGGGGGACCCCCATCGTCCCCTG
>NZ_JBTLMO010000012.1:0-204857 GCF_054462255.1 Streptomyces sp. SD15
GTTCGCCTCGTTGATGAAGGCGTACACGTCCTTCGCCGCGCCGTCGATGTAGACGGTGTCCTCGAAGGAGAACGTCAACTCGGAGTCGGCGTATTCGCGTTCGGCGTTCTCCTTCAGCGCCGCGAGCTCGGCCAGGGCGTTCCGGTCGACCTCCGTGCCGATCCGGTCCAGCGCCCCGGAGTCGTCGCCCTCGGCCCGGAACTCGTGCAGCAGCCGCACCCGGGAGGAGTTCTCCCCGAGCGGCTCGACGAGCCAGGCGCCGCCGAGCCCGGCGACGGGTGCCTCGGTGACCAGGTGCTGGAAGTTGATCCGCAGTGCGGCGGGCTCGACGATCCGGCGCAACGGACGGCAGCGCGGCTCACCGGCCACCGTGTCCCAGATCCGCAGCCGCTCCTCGCCCTGGGGGGCCTCCTCGTACTCGACGTGGATGACCGAGGGGAAGATCCGTGGCCAGTTCCCCACCTCGGCGATCAACCGGTGGACCGTGTCCGCCGGGACCGCGACGTTGATTTCGTGCGCGACTTGGCGCATGCCCGGGTGTTCCATGCGTGCTCTCTCCTCGTCCTGGTGTGGTGCGCTGGGACGGGACGGGAACGGTGACGGACAGAAAAGCCGCTGCCGGGTGGGGGATTCCCGACAGCGGCCAGCCAGTGGGGGTGGGAACGCGCCCGTGCGTCCGCGTCCGTGCGCGATCTGCCGTGCGTGGTGCTGCTGTGTGTGGTGCTGCTGTACGTGGTGCGGCCCTGCGTGGTGCGGCCGTGCGTGGGGGGCTGGTGGGCGGTGTTTCACGTGAAACAGCGGCCGGCGTGCGATGCCGAGCCGTGGTTCAGACCCGGCGGCGGGCCGTCTGCCGCCCGACCGGACGGCCCGCCGCCGGGTGGCTCACTCGCCCGCGGCGCGGGTGTGCACCACGCGGTAGGTGTTCTCGTCCTGCCAGGTCTGCAGCGCGGCGACGCGGGCGTCGACCTTTTGGCGCTCCGGGGAACGCTCCCCCTGCGGCACGGCGCGGAAGGCGTCGTACGCCTCCTTGCTGTCCCACTGGGAGTAGACGACGACGAACTTGCCCTCGAGGCCGCGGGCGCGCAGGCCGCGCAGCACCGTGTGGGTGCGGTAGCCGGGGACGTCGACCAGCCACGTCTGGGACTCGCCCAGGGCGTCGATCAGGTCCTCCTGGCCCTCCGGCAGTACACCGAACAGCTCGATGGACGTGTAGTCGTCGCGGTCCGGGGAGATCTCCGTGACGCCGTCGAGCTCCGGCTTCTGCTGCGTGAACGCGATCTCGTTCTGGAGCAGCCGGATCGAGGTGGTGATCTCGCCGAAGAGCGGGAGGGTGCGGTGCTTGAACTCCTCACCGGCGTAACGGCTCTCGAGGTCCTCGGTGCTGCGCCACTGAATGAAGTTGGCCGTTCCCGGCTTGTCCTGTCCGGCGTGGACCGTGCTGGATATCCAGCCCTCGTAGGCCGCCGTGTCGACGATCTCGCGCATCGCGGCGAGCAGCTTGACCTGCTTCTCGGCGGCGTCGGTCGAGAACAGGTTGAGAACGGTCAGGTGCTGACCATCGGCTGCGATCTTCGGCATTCTCTCGTCTCTTCCGTTCGAGGAAAGGGGAGGTGCGAATGGAGGTACGAATGCAGCATGGCAAGGAGATCCGCCCATGTGAAAGGCCCTGCTGTTCAGGGAAATTGACTCTTTTGTCAATTGTTTGAGGGCGGTGTCAGATCTTCCTCAACTTCGTCAGGGATATGAAAAGCGGCCTTGGTTGCCGATTGGCAGGGGCGCCATGCTCGGGTAATGCATCCAGGCCCGGAAGTATCAGAGATATCCACTCTCCTGGACCGTTACCTCATCGGTCTCGACGACGACGAACTCGACGACGTGTGGGCGCGGGGCCTCTTCACGAAGGACGCCCTGGTCGAGTTCCCCATGAGCCGGCACGAGGGCCTCGACGGACTCGCCGGATACCACCGTGACGCGTTGGCGGCCTTCGCCGCCACCCAGCACCTGGGCTCACCCGCGGTCGTCGACCTCGACGACTCCGGCGAGCGGGCCGTACTGCGCGCGAACCTCGTCTCGACGCACGTCCACCACCCCGGTGCGGCGGACGAGCCCCTGTTCCAGGTCGGCACCCTGGCGACCGGCGAGGCCTGCCGCGCCGCCGAGGGCTGGCGGCTCTCCTCCCTGACCTTCCGCGTGCTGTGGACCCGCGGTACCCCGCCCCGACCCCGGGAGCCTCAATGACGACTCTTGCGGCGGCCAACGCCCAGGACATGAAACTCGCGATCATGCTTGTCGACATCGGCCTGGTGCTCGTGGTCGGCGCCGCGCTCGGCCGGCTCGCCCAGAAGTTGCGCCAGCCGATCGTGGTCGGTGAGATCACCGCGGGCATCCTGCTCGGTCCCAGCGTGCTCGGCCTGCTGCCAGGGAACCTGACCGAGCACATCTTCCCCGCCGACGTGCGGCCGCTGCTGTCCGCGGTGTCCCAGGTCGGGCTGATCCTGTTCATGTTCGTGGTCGGCTGGGAGTTCGAGAAGCGGCTGATCAGGCCGCACGCCCGGCTCGCGGCGGGCGTCTCCCTCTCGTCGATCGCGGTGGCCTTCGGCCTGGGTGTGGCCCTGGCACCGTTCCTCTACGACGAGCACTCCACCGTGGCCGGGCACCACATCTCCTTCGTCGCGTTCGCCACCTTCATGGGCACCGCGATGTCGGTGACCGCCTTTCCGGTGCTGGCCCGCATCCTCACCGAGAACAAGCTCCTGGACACCCGGGCCGGCTCGCTCTCGCTGGCCAGCGCCGCTATCGACGACCTGCTCGCCTGGTGCCTGCTGGCGTATGTCTCGGCCCTGGTCACGGCGAACGGCGACTACTCCGACCTCGCCGACATCGGGCTGTACAGCGTGGCTTACGTGGCCGGGATGTTCCTGGTCGTACGGCCGTTGGTGGCCCGTCTGGTGTGGCGCTGGGCCGCGACCGAGCGCTGGTCCGCACTGCTCGCGGTGCTCTGCGCGGGCGCGCTCACCTCGGCCTGGCTGACCACCTGGATCGGCATCCACGCCATCTTCGGGGCGTTCCTGTTCGGGTTCGTGATGCCCCGTGAGCCCGCCATGGTCCTGGCGGAGCACCTGCGCAAGCCCATGGACAACGTCAGCGTCGTGCTGCTCCCGGTCTTCTTCATCGTCACCGGGCTCGGCGTGGACCTCGGCGCGCTCACCTCGGGCGACTTCGTCGCGCTCGCCGCGATCATCGCCGTGGCCTGCACCGGCAAGCTGGTCGGCGCGATCGTCCCGGCACGGCTGGCCGGATTCTCCTGGCGGGAGGCGAAGGACCTGGGGCTGCTGATGAACACCCGGGGCCTGACCGAACTCATCATCCTCAATGCCGCCGTCACCCTGGGCGTGCTCGACGGACGCATGTTCACGATGCTCGTGATCATGGCCCTCGTCACCACGGCGATGGCGGGTCCACTGCTCTCCCGGCGCCGCCCGGAGCCGGCCGACGTGCCCGAGCCGACCGAGCCGACCGAGGGGGTCGCGGCATCGGCGCCGCCGCACGCCTCGGAACCCGACGCGGACTTCATCCGGCCGCGCACCTGATCAAGAACCCCCGCGTAACCCCGTACGTCCGTAACCCCGTACGTCCGCAACCCCGTACCCCCGTACCCGAGAACGAGAGGGCTGTCGTGATCCCCGTTTCGCAAGCCATTCCCGAGCAGCTCGGTCCGGTCGACGGCCGTGCGCTGCGCACCGTGTGCGGGCACTTCGCCACCGGTGTCACGGTCATCACCTCGGGCAGCGGCGAGAACGCCACGGGCGCCACGGTGAACTCCTTCACCTCGGTCTCCCTGGAGCCGGCGCTGGTGCTCATCTGCCTGCACGACAACTCCCGGCTGCTGCCGGTGGTCCAGGAGTCCGGCGGCTTCGTCGTCAACTTCCTGACCCAGCGACAGGAGCCCATCGCCTGGGCGTTCGCCGGCCGGCGGACCGCCCGGATCGACGAGGTGCCGCACCACAGGGCCGCCCTTGACCTGCCGGTGCTCAGCGAGGCGCTGGCGCACCTGGAGTGCCGACTGGTCACCGAGTACGACGGCGGAGACCACACCATCCTGCTCGGCGAGGTCGTCGGACTCGGCGCGCCCGCCGAGGAGGAGCCGTTGATCTTCTTCCAGGGCGCCATGCGAGAGCTCGGCGACGACCCGGTTCTGCCGCGCCGCTGATGTCGCGACGACCGTTACCGGTTCCGGGCGGCAGCCTGCTCCTCCGCCGCGTCGAACTCCTGTCGTGCCTGCTCCACCAGCGGCAGGTGGCCGGTCGACCAGTCGAAGAGCGAGGCGAACAGCGGGGCCAGGCTGCTGCCCAGCTCGCTGATCTGGTACTCCACCCGGGGCGGCACCTCCGGGTAGTACGTGCGGATCACCAGTCCGTCGCGCTCCAGCTGGCGCAGCCGCTGGGTCAGCACCTTCGGCGTGATGGTGCCGATGTTGCGGTGCAGCTCCACGAAGCGCTGGGTGCCGAAGGCGTGGAGCGTCCACAGGATCGGCGTGGTCCAGCGACTGAAGACGATGTCGAGGACCGGGGCGATCGGGCACGCCTGCCGGGAGCCGGCGCCTGCCGCGTGCGCGGCTTCGGGGCTGGTCATGACCAGGGTGCCGGTCGGACTGTCGGTCGTCGCGGCCGTAGGGCTGCCGCCGCCCGCGGTGCTCTTCATTCAGATCATCACCTTCCGGGAAGTCACTTTCCTCTAGGTACCTACTTTACTCAGGATGCTAGCTTCCGAGAAGCCAGCGATACCAGTACCTCCCTGCACGTCCCCGTCCGAGATCCTCATGCTCCTAGGGAGTGACATGTCCATCCAAGAGTCCACCCACAGCCCCGCCGCGGCGGGCGAGCCGGGGCCGGTCCGCCGCCCCGGACTCATCCTGGCCTTCCTCTGCCTGGCCGGCTTCATGACCTTCCTCGACGTGTCGATCGTGAACGTCGCCCTGCCGACCATCGAGGACGAGCTCAACATCTCCACCACGTCCCTGCAGTACGTCGTCACCACCTACGGCATGATCCTCGGCGGCTTCCTGCTGCTGACCGGCCGGCTCGCCGACACCCTCGGCCGCCGCCGGATGCTCCAGACCGGCCTGCTCCTGTTCGCCGGTGCCTCCCTGGTCGCCGGGGTCGCCCAGAACGCCGCGATGCTGATCGGCTCCCGCGGTGCCCAGGGCCTCGGTGCCGCGTTCATCGCCACCGCCGCGCTGAGCCTGCTGACCAACAACTTCGAAGAGGGCGCGGCCCGCAACAAGGCGCTCGGTGCCTGGGGCGCGCTCAGCGGTCTCGCCGCCGTCGCCGGTGTCACCCTCGGCGGTCTGCTCACGGATGGACCCGGCTGGCGCTGGATCTTCTTCATCAACGTTCCGATCGGCGTCATCGGCGCCCTGATCGCCCCGATGATCGTCGGCGAGAGCCGCTCCGCCGAGCGCAGCAAGTCCTTCGACATCGCGGGTGCCGTCGTCCTCACGGCCGGCCTGATCCTGCTGATCTTCACCCTCGGCCAGACCGTCTCCGACTCCGACGTTCCGATGGACCGGGTCTACGGCGGCTTCGCGCTCTCCGCGGTGCTGCTCGTCTCCTTCGTCCTGATCGAGCGCCGCGCCAAGGAGCCGCTGATGCCGCTCGGCATCTTCCGTCGCCCCTCACTGCGCGCCGCCAACGTCATCGCCGTCCTGCTGCTCGGCACCTGCGTCACGCTGTTCTTCTTCGCCAGCCTCTTCATGCAGCAGGTCCTGGACTACTCCGCCGTCAAGACCGGCTTCGCGTACGTGCCGCTGGCCGTGCTCACCGCCGTCGGCGCGGGTGTCGCCTCCCAGATCGTCACCAAGGTCGCCGCCAAGCCCGTCCTGCTGGTCGGTCTCTCGCTCGCCGCGACCGGCATGATGCTGCTGTGGCGCGCCCCGTCCGACGCGTCGTACCTGATCGACGTGCTGCCGGCCTTCTCCCTGATGGGCCTCGGCCTCGGTATGTCCTTCGTCCCGCTCCAGGTGTCCGCGTTCGCCGGGATCGAGGAGCGCGAGTCGGGTCTGGCCGCCGGTCTCATCAACACCGCCCAGGAAGTCGGCGGCGCGCTCGGCCTCGCGGTCGCGGCGACCTACGCCTTCCGCCGGGTCGCCGAGCTGACGGAGAAGGCGGGCGGCGATCCCGCCCTGGTCAACGAAGCCCGTACGACCGTCTTCCACGACGCGTTCCTCGTGGGCGCCGGCTTCGCCGCGGCCGCCTTACTGGTGACCCTGGTGCTGCTGCCGCTGACCAAGTCCTCCGAGCAGTCCGCGGCCGTCCCCGCGCACGCCTGACGGACGACACACGGTCATGGACGACACACGCTCATAGACGACACACGGTTATAGAAGGACGGACCCGGCCATGTCCAAGCACCTGCCCCTGTCCGCGGCGGCCGAGGAATTCCTCGCCGAGAACGCCCTGTGCACCCTGACCACCCTGCGCCCGGACGGCACGCCGCATGTCGCGCCCGTACGGTTCACCTGGGACGGTGAGGCGGGCCTGGCCCGGGTGATGACCACGGTGCACCGCCGCAAGTCCCGCAATCTGCTGGCCGTGACAGGCGCTCGCGCCTCCGTGTGCCAACTGGTGGGACCGCGCTGGATCACCCTGGAGGGCCCGGCGACCGTCTCCACCGACCCGCCCCGGGTGGTGGAGGGGATGCGCCGCTACGCCAAGCGGTACTGGTCCCAGCCGCCGCAGCCGCCCGGCCTGGCGGTCATCGAGATCGCGGTGGACCGGGTGATGGGCCTGTACTGAGCTCTCGTACCAAGAAAAGCCAGAGGGTGCCGGAAGACGCTTCCGGCACCCTCTCGCATGCTCCCGCTGTACTGGCCGCCCCGGACAGGTCCTAGTACCGCCCGGTAGCTGCCGGGCCTCTGACGAACTTGTCAGAGTCCTGTATCGGCGGCCATTCAGCTTCGCGGGAGCCCTCGGAATACTGGAGAAAACACCAGCGGGAGAGGGAATATGGACGCTTTCAACGCCGATGTGATCGTTGCCGGTGCAGGACCCTCGGGGCTCATGCTCGCAGGGGAACTCCGCCTCTCGGGTCTCTCGGTCATCGTGCTCGACCGGCTGGAACAGCCGATGCAGCAGTCCCGCGCCCTGGGATTCTCGGCCCGCACGATCGAGGAATTCGGCCAGCGCGGACTTCTCGAGGAATTCGGTCAGCTGGAAACCATACCCGGCGGCCATTTCGGTGGACTTCCCATCGACTACCGCATTGTCGAGGGCGGTAACTTCGGTGTCCGCGGCGTTCCGCAGTCGCGCACCGAGGCCATCATCACCAAGTGGGCCACGGGCCTGGGCGCCGACATCCGCCGGGGCCACGAGGTCATCGGCCTGTCGCAGGACGACAGCGGCGTTCAGGTCGAGGTCGCCGGCCCCGAGGGCCTCGAGACCCTGCGTGCCGCCTACGTCGTCGGCTGCGACGGCGCCCGCAGCACCGTCCGTCACCTGGCCGGGATCGACTTCCCCGGCGTCAGCGCCACCATCGAGATGAAGATGACGGACGTCGTCGGCATCCAGCTGCGGCTGCGCCCCACCGGCGAGGTCGGCGAGGCCGGCATGGTCGTCGTCCTGCCGCTCGGCCCCGGGGCCACCCGCGTGGTGGTCTTCGAGCGCGGCGCCGGCGTCCGCCCCACCCAGGAGCCGCCCACCTTCGAGGAGGTGGCCGCCGCCTTCCAGCGGGTGACCGGCGAGGACATCAGCGGCGCCAAGTCGCTGTGGACCAGCTACTTCACCGACGCCAGCCGCCAGGCCGCCGAGTACCGCAAGGGCCGTGTCTTCCTCGCGGGCGACGCCGCGCACATCCACCTGCCGATCGGTGCCCAGGGCATCAGCGCCGGCGTGGGCGACGTGGTCAACCTCGGCTGGAAGCTCGCCGCCACGGTCAAGGGGCACGCCCCGGAGGGCCTGCTCGACACGTACCACTCCGAGCGCCACCCGGTCGGCGCCCGCATCGTCTACAACACCCTCGTCCAGCGCACCCTGTACCTCGGCGGCCCCGAGGCGCAGCCGCTGCGCGACCTGTTCGCCGAACTCGTCCAGATCGAGGACGTACGACGTCACCTCGTCGGCCTGGTCACCGGCCTCGACATCACCTACGGCGCCACCGGCGACCACCCGCTGCTCGGCCGCCGGCTGCCCGACCAGGAGCTGCTGGTCGGCGACGAGAAGACCACCACGTACGAACTGCTGCACGCGGGCCGTCCGGTCCTGCTGGACCTGCACGACAGCGCCGCACTGCGCGAGGCCGCGGCCGGCTGGGCGGACCGCGTCGACATCGTCACCGCGGGCCGCGCGGACGCGAACGCCCCGGCCTCCGACCTGCTGGTCCGCCCCGACGGCTATGTCGCCTGGGCGAGCGCCGACGGCTCCGTCGAGGGACTGACCGAGGCGCTCGGACAGTGGTTCGGCGAGGCCCAGCACTGACTCGCTTTTCCAGAACGCGCCCCACCCATCCGACCTGTCCGAGAAATCCCGTCCGAGAAAGCGTCTGAAAAAAAGGAGTGCGGTCTTGCCCACCAAGGCTGAGGAAGCGAAGAAGGCCGACAAGGCCGCCGACTGGATCGAATGCGACGTAGCCATTCTGGGTTCGGGCCTCGCGGGCTCGATCATGGGAGCGATCCTGGCCCGCCAGGGCGCCGACGTGGTACTCATCGACGCGGGCCAGCACCCCCGGTTCGCCGTCGGTGAGTCCCAGAACCCGCAGCTCGTCGAATGGCTGCACATTCTGGCCGTGCGCTACGACGTTCCCGAGATCAAGCACATGCTGGACGTGAAGGCGGTCACCGAGCACATCGGCCCCAGCCACGGCCGCAAGCAGAGCTTCGGCTTCGTCACGCACCGGCCGAACCGGGAGCCGGACCCGCGCGAGGCGACGATGTTCGTCATCCCGAAGATGCTCACCGAGGCGGTGCACCTCTTCCGCCAGGACACGGACTCGCACTACCTGAACGTCGCCGCCAAGTACGGCTGCACGCTCCGCCAGAACTGGTTCGCCACCGACCTCGACGTCGACGACGACGGTGTCACGGTCACGGGGAAGAACGGCGAGGTGTTCCGCGCCAAGTACCTCATCGACGCGAGCGGCTTCCGCTCCCCGCTGGCACAGAAGTTCGACCTGCGCGAGAACCCGCCGCGGCACAAGCACCACGCCCGCTCGCTGTTCACGCACTACGTCGGCATCAAGCCGTACGACGACGTGTGCAACTACCCGGAGGCGCTGCGCCCGCCGGCCGAGTCGCCCTTCCACGGCGGCACCCTGCACCACCTCATCGAACGCGGCTGGTTCTGGATCATCCCGTTCGACAACTACAAGGACTCCAAGAACCCGGCGTGCAGCGTCGGTCTGACCTTCGACGAGCGGCTGTACCCCAAGCCGAAGGACATGACGCCGGAGCAGGAGTTCAACCACTACCTCGACAAGTACCCGGCCGTGAAGCGCCAGTTCGAGGGTGCCAAGCGGATCCGCGAGTGGGTCTCCACCGACCGTCTCCAGTACTCCTCCAAGCGCACCATCGGCGCCCGCTGGTGCCTGATGTCGCACGCGGCCGGCTTCATCGACCCGCTGTACTCGCGCGGTCTGTCCAACACCTTCGAGGTCGTCGACGCCCTCGCCTACCGGGTCCTGGACGCCCTGCGGGAGGACGACTTCACCGAGGAGCGCTTCGAGTACGTCGAGCGCCTGGAGCAGGGGCTGCTGGAGTACAACGACAAGATCGTCAACAGCTCGTACATCGCCTTCAGCCACTTCCGGCTGTGGAACGCGGTGTTCCGGGTGTGGGCGTGCTTCACCACCCCGGCCACCATGCGCCAGATCATGGCCCGCCAGAACTTCCAGCTCGACGGTGACGACCGGCACTTCCGCGAGATGGAGAAGGCGCCGTACACGGGCCTGTGGTGGCCGGACAGCCACGCCTTCAAGGTCCTGTTCGACATCACCGCCGAGACCTGCGAGCGGTACGAAGCGGGCGAGATCGACGGTGACAAGGCCGCGGACATCGTCTTCGAGGCGATCCGCGACTGCGAGTCCGTCAACACGCCGTTCGGCTGGAAGGGCCCCGAGGACCTCCGGTTCTTCCGGGCCACCACCCCCACGATGATGAAGTTCATGTGGTGGGCGAGCACGTCCGGCCCCAAGGAGATGCGCGACCTCGGCCGTTCGATGCTGGCCGGAGTCGTCAAGCAGGGCGTGCGCGGCCGCAAGGTGTCCTGACCTCGCCGCCACCTCCCGACTCCGGAAGTCCCCCCTCCCGGATCCGGCGCCGGGCCCACCCTCCCCCCGTGGGTCCGGCGCCGCCCCCTTACCCCTTACCCCCTCCTCCCTTTGTTCCGCTATCCACCGTTTCCTAGAACCCTTGGGACATCCGTGATCACTCGTAGAGCATTAATCGGTGCGGGAACCGCCGCCGCCGGCCTGGCCGTCCTGCCCCACACCCCCGTCGCCGCGGGCACCAGCGCCCCCTGGAGCACGCTCGCGGGCAAGCTCCAGGGGCAGTTGGTGCTACCGTCCGACTCCGCCTACGCCGTGGCCAAGCAGCTGGAACTCGCCCAGTTCGACTCGGTCAACCCGCGGGCCGTCGCGTACTGCGTCAGCTCCTCCGACGTCTCCCTCTCCCTGCGCTTCGCCCAGGACTACGGCCTGCCGTCCGCCGTCCGCAGCGGCGGCCACAGCTACGCGGGCTACTCGACCACGCCCGGCCTGATCATCGACGTCTCGCGACTGAATGCGATCACCGTCGGCAACGGCACCGTCGACATCGGCCCCGGCGCCAAGAACGTCGAGATACTCAACGCCCTCGCCCCGCACGGCCTGGTGGTCAGCGAGGGCGGCTGCCCCACCGTGTCGGCCGGCGGTTTCCTCCAGGGCGGCGGCTTCGGCTTCCTGACCCGCCCGATGGGCATGGCCTGTGACGCGGTCACCTCGGCCGAGGTGGTCCTCGCCGACGGCCGCGTGGTGACCGCCTCGCCGACCAGCTACAGCGACCTGTTCTGGGCGATCCGCGGCGGCGGTGGCGGCAACTTCGGCGTCGTCACCCGCTTCTCGGTCACCCCGCACGAGGGCGACCAGATGGCCATCAGCAACCTGATCTTCCCGTACGACCGCGCGGCCGACGTGCTGCACGGCGTCGGCCAGTGGCTGGTGGACGCCCCCCGCACCATCGGCGGCGGCGCGTACCTCGTCCAGCCCGACGCCGCGCCCGGCACGGTCCCCGCGCTCAACGTCTTCCTCGCCTCCCGGGGCACCCCGGCCGAACTGGCCTCGGAGGCGGCGCGGCTGCTGTCGCTGACGGGCGCGGTGACGGCCCGCCAGGACGCGGTGATGACGTACCAGCAGGTCATGATGATGATCTTCGGCTGCGCCACGCTGAGCCAGGACCAGTGCCAGCGCTCCGGAAAGTCCCCGAGCGGTGTGCTCACCCGGCCGGCCTTCGGTCTGGAGCGGACCCGGATGGGCTCCGAGCCGTACGCGCAGAGCGACTGGGCGGACGTACTGACGGCCTTCGACGCCGACCGCAGGGCCGGGCAGTCCCGCTACCTCGACTTCCACTTCTTCGGCGGCGCGGCCAACGACCTGGCCCGCACGGACACGGCGTATGTGCACCGCGACTCGCTCTTTTCCGTCAACTACCGGGTCCTCATCAACGACCCGGCGCAGTCCACGGCCGCCGCCCAGGCCGTCGCCACGACCTGGGTGGACAACGGGTTCGACACCATCGACCCGCTGTCGAACGGCGAGACGTACCAAAACTGGATGGACGCGGAGCTGACGGACTGGCGACAGTCGTACTACGCCGAGAACTACGCACGACTGGCGGTCGTCAAGGCCAAGTACGACCCCCGTAGGTACTTCAAGTTCGCCCAGGGCATCAGCGCCTGACGGTCTGTCAGCGTGAGCCTCTCGCAACGCGGAAGGGCCGCCGGACCGGTGTCCGGTGGCCCGCCCACTCCGTCGCCCGTCAGGGACGACGGCCGTACCAACCGACCAGCTTGTCGATGTCAGGAGCGTCCTCGTGCACCTCCACCACCGGGCCGAAGGGCACCTGGCCGCCGCGGGGTTCCGCGGGCACGGCCCGGTGCATGTTGGCCAGCGGCGCCGCCAGCATCTCCGGGTCCCACTCGGGGGTCTGACCGGTGGCCTTGGCGAGGTCCCAGGCGTGCAGCACGAACTCATTGGTGTAGATCACCGAGGCGACCACGCCCGGAACCGGCCCCCAGGGCAGGCCGATCTGGCGCCCCAGCACCGCCGGGTCCGACCAGACGGCGTCGAACTCCTTCGTCGCCGTCGCCCACGCCTTGGCCCAGTCGCCGTCGGCGACGTCCTCGGCGAAGTGCGGAACGCTCATGAAGGAGCCGCCGGCGCCCATGACGGCGACCCGGCGCAGCACCGACACCACGTGGTTGGCCATGTCGCGGACCGAGTAGTCGGGACACGGGGTGATGGTGTCGTACTGCTCGGGGCGCAGTGCGGCGAGCGTACGTCCGGTGAGGTCAACGGCCTTGAACAGGCCTCCGCGGGGGTCGACTTGAGTCATGTCTTGAGTCATGTGTTCATCGTCGACGTCAAACAGGTCATCTTGTGGCCTATTAGGGGGACCACATCAACATTGCCTAAAAATGACGTACTGGCTGAAAATGTGTCAAAGGTGAAGGGGAGGGCTAAGGGGAGGGCTAAGGGGAGAGCGGGGACGGGGGGTGGGGCGTTGTGAAGGCTGATCGTCTGGTGGCGACCCTGCTGCTGCTCCAGGCGCGCGGGCGGGTGACCGTGCGCGAGGTGGCCCAGGAGCTGGAGGTCTCCGAGCGCACCGCGCGCCGCGACCTGGAGGCCCTCACCACCGCCGGTGTCCCCGTCTACTCGCAGCGCGGCCGGGGCGGCGGCTGGAGTCTGGTCGGTGGAGCCCGCACCGATCTGACCGGCTTCACCTCGCGCGAGGTCGGGGCACTGTTCCTGGCCGCGGGCCCGCTGTCGGCCTCGCCGGAACTGCGGGCGGCGTTACGCAAGTTGATGCGGGCCGTGCCCGCACCGATGCGACCGCACGCCGAGGCGGCGTCCAAGGCCATCCTCATCGACGGGGTCGACTGGTCGCGTACGGCGGCGGGGAGCAGCGGCCCCCACCAACACGCCCTGGAACGGGCGGTGCTGGACGGCGAGCGGGTCCGCCTCGGGTACGCGCACCCCGACCGGGCGCCCGGTGAGCGGACCGTGCACCCGCTCGGGCTGGTCTCCAAGGCCGGCCGCTGGTACCTGGTGGCCGGCACCGAGGAGGGGCTGCGCACCTTCCGGATCGGCCGCGTCACCTCCGTGACACCGACCGGTGAGCCCGTACGGCGTCCCGAAGGCTTTGAACTCGCAGCGGCCTGGCGAGAGTTGTCGGCCGAGGTGGAACAGAAGCTGTCCGCGGCGACCGTACGGGCCCGGGCCGACCGCGACGCCCTGCCGGTGCTGCGGCAGCTGCTCGGCGGCCGGCTCCGCGCGGGAGAGGTCCAGTCCGACGGGCGGGTCGAGTTCACGGCCGACGGCCCGTCCGTGCAGGTACTCGCCGCGCAGCTGGCGGGCCTCGGCGGCCGTGTCGAGGTACTCGATCCGCCGGAGGCGCGGGAGTCGCTCGTACGTCTGGGCGAATCGCTGACAGCGGTCTACGGCGCTCCGGACGGTGCCCGTCGTGACGCCCGCCGAAGCGATAGTCACTTTCCTCTAGGTACCTACTATACGGAGGATGCTAGCGTCCCAGTCATGGCCGCCCACCACTGAGGGCCGTTCGCCGACTCAATGTCCCGACTCAATGTCCCGACTCAATGTCCCGACTCAATGTCTACGTCTGCGTCTACGGATCAATGAGTACTGATCAATGACTACTGGTTACCGATTAGGGAGCTGTTCATGATTGTCGTCACGGGAGCCACCGGAAATGTCGGACGGCCGCTGATCGAGGCGCTCGCCGAGGCGGGCGAGCAGGTCGTGGCGGTCTCGCGGCGCCCGCTGCCCGCCACCCCGGCGGAGGGTGTCCGCCATGCCCAGGCCGACCTCGGCAGCGCCGAGAGCATGCGGCCGGTCCTCGAAGGCGCCGACGCCTTCTTCATCCTGCTGGCCGGCGAACTGCTCGGCTACGGCGAGGCCGCGACCGAACTGCTGGACGCGGCGAAGGCCGCCGGGGTCAAGCGGGTCGTCCTGCTCTCCTCGCAGATCAATGCCACCCGCCCCGACTCCGCCTCGCACGGCCGGCTGCGCGAGTTCGAGGACGCCGTACGCGGATCAGGACTGCCGTTCACGATCCTGCGCGCCGGCGGATTCGCCTCCAACGCCTTCGCCTGGGCCGAGTCGGTCCGCGCCGACCGCACGGTCTTCGCCCCGTTCGGTGACGTGGCGCTGCCGGTCGTCGACCCGGCCGACATCGCCGCGGTCGCCGCGGTGGTCCTGCGCGGGGACGGCCACGCCGGCCGTACGTACGAGCTGACCGGCCCCGAGGCGGTGAGCCCGCGCCACCAGGCCGAGGCGATCTCCCGGGCCCTCGGCGAAGAGGTGACCTTCGTGGAACTGACCCGCGAGGACGCTCACGCGCACATGGCCCAGTTCATGCCCGAGGACGTCATCCCCGGCACCTTGGACATCCTCGGCGCCCCTCTCCCCGCCGAACAGCAGGTCAGCCCGCATGTCGAGGAGATCCTGTCCCGCCCGGCCACGCCGTTCTCCGGCTGGGTGACGCGCAGCCTTCCGGCCTTCAAGTAGCCCCGGACCGCCGCCGGATGCCCGCTGTGTTCGTTCCCCCGCGGCAGCGGGCATCCGGCGGCCCATGACAGGTCGAGCCTCCTCAGGTCCAGACCTGAGGAGGCTCGTGTGCAGTGCTCCTGATGGCCTGTGCATCCTTGGTGCGACTGGGTATCACGGGGTGGTGCTCACTATGGTGTGATGAGGTTTTTGTGGCGCTTTCCGGTGACGGTGCGTCTGTGAGGTGCAGGAGCGTGGTGGTGCGCCCGGTAGCGTGCGTGTCACTGCGAGGCCGGTGGGAGCAGCAATCACGATTCCGGTCTCCTTGAGAATCCGCCCCGTGCCCAGGAATGCGACGCGGGGTCCCGCCCCGCCCGGGTCCACACCGGAGCGGAAAGCGTCCGGCGGGGCGGATACCGCAGCCTCCGAATCGCCGCGGCCGGCAGCGCCACAGGCGGCAGGTGCCGCACACGATGAGCACCCGCACCGCACCCGGCGGCGACGGCCCACGGTCCACCGGCAGGCGTCCACACCCCGCCCAGCACGACGGACCGCTTCCCAGCATCCAGGAAAACCCAGGACCGCCCAGGGAACCTCAGCTCATCAGCGACGCTCAACCTGTCTGCCCTACCCCCGGAGAGCTACGCGGCGAGGCGCTCGGCGAATTCCTTGGCCTTGGTGGTCGCCTCGTCGTGGGCCTTGGCGCGGGAGGCCTCGAAGAGGGGGACCAGCTCGGACATCGCCGGGTTGTGCGGGGCCATGGTGAGCTCCGGGACGATGAAGTGGAGGTCCAGTCCGAGGGTGTCGCGCAGGGTGGCCTCCAGGTAGTTCTGGACGTACTCGTACGGCTCGCGGGGGGTGCCCGGCGCGTACGAGCCGCCGCGGCTGGCGACGACCGTGACCGGGGTGCCCTTGACCTTCGAGTCCTCGGTCATGGCGGTGCGGCCCATGAGGATCACGCTGTCGAGCCACGCCTTGAGGGTCGAGGGGATCGCGAAGTTGTACATCGGAGCGCCGATCACGATCGCGTCCGCCTGCTCCAGTTCCGCTATCAGCTTCTCGCGCGCGGCGAAGGCGGCGGCCTGCCCCGGCGTGTGTGCGTCCGCGGGGGCGAAACCGGCGGTGTGGGCGTCGGCCGTGATGTGCGGTACCGGGTCCGCGGCGAGGTCGCGGTAGATCACGGTGCCCTGCGGGTGCTGCTCCTCCCAGGCCTTGCGGAAGGCGTCCGTGACAGCGCGGGAGGCCGAGGCCGAGCCCGGGAAAACGGACGAGTCGATGTGAAGGAGGGTGGCCATGAGGATCTCCAAGAGGGGACGGCTGCCCGAGCCCGAGGGGCTTGGGCCAGAGCGCTTTGTTTTCGTACTCGACTAGAGATAACACAGCTACTTACTTTTTTTCATCCCCGCACGGCAACGCAGTACCCTGGACTCATGCCAGAGCCAGAGCCGGGGACTCGCGGGACGCACGAGGCAGGGCCGTGTCAGCAGGTCGACGACGGCATGACCCGGGTCTTCCAACTGTTGGGAAAGCGCTGGACCGGCCTCATCGTCGCCGTGCTGCTCCAGCACCCCGTCCACTTCGCCGACCTGCGCCGGGCGATCCCCGGCATCAGTGAACGGATGCTCTCCGACCGCCTCACCGAACTCGGCGCGGCGGGACTGGTCGTGCGCCAGGTGGACGAAGGCCCCCCGCTGCGGGTCTCGTACGGCCTGACGGAGGCGGGCGCCGCGCTGGAGCCCGCCCTCCAGGAGCTCGGCACCTGGGCGGAGAAGTACCTGCCGGGGACCCCGCCGTGCCAGGGACACCTGCGGGAGTAGCGACCTCGTAGGCGGCCTTGCCTCGCAGTTGTCCACAGGGGCTGGGTTGTCCACAGGGTCTGACGCGTCTCAGCGACCGGCGGTACGGTCATCACGAGTTGATGTTCGTCCGGTGTGCGTGCACGGGGGAGGCGGTCGTCGTGACCGAGGTCGGTGCAGGGGTTGTGGGTACGGCGGTTCGGGGGCCCTTGGCGCCCAGGATCTCCGGGGTCCTGGCGGTGCAGGGATTCGCGGGATGGTCCGAGCCGGGCGCGCCCACGGACAAGGACCTCAAGTCCCCCCAGTCCCCCGAGTCCTCCCAGTCCCCCAAGGAAGCCGGCAAGGCACTGCGCGAGCGGGTGCGGCGCGAGGCGCACGCCGAGCTGACCTTCGACGCCGACAGGCCGGACGCGATGGCCGCGGTCGAGGAGTCCAGCCTCGGCAGGATCCCGGGGCTCACTCCGCTACGGATCGGCAGGATGGCGGCCAGCCCCTTCGCCTTCATGCGCGGCTCGGCCGGCCTCATGGCGTACGACCTCGCGCGCACCCCCATGACCGGCATCGGCGCGCAGATCTGCGGCGACGCCCACGCGGCCAACTTCGGCCTGTACGGAGACGCGCGCGGCGGCCTCGTCATCGATCTGAACGACTTCGACGAGACGGTCCACGGCCCCTGGGAGTGGGACCTCAAGCGCCTCGCCACCTCGCTCGTGCTCGCGGGCCGGGAGGCCGGGGCGGACGAGGACATGTGCCGCAAGGCGGCCCAGGACACGGCCGGTGCCTACCGACGCACGATGCGCCTGCTCGCGAGGCTCCCGGTGCTGGACGCGTGGAACGCCATCGCGGACGAGGCGCTCGTCTCGCACACCGACGCCCACGACCTGCTCGGCACCCTGGAGCGGGTCTCGGAGAAAGCGCGGGCCAACACCAGCGGGCGGTTCGCCGCCAAGTCGACGGAGGCGGTCGAGGGCGGCGGGCGGCGTTTCGTCGACGCCTCGCCGGTGCTGCGCCGGGTACCCGACGCGGAGGCGGCAGCGGTCGCGGCCTCGCTGGAGCAGTACCTGACGACCCTCCCGGAAGACCGTCTCCCCCTCCTCGCCCGGTACGCGGTGCACGACGTCGCCTTCCGCGTCGTCGGCACGGGCAGCGTCGGCACGCGCTCGTACGTCGTGCTGCTCCTGGACCACCGCGGCGAGGCCCTCGTCCTCCAGGTGAAGGAGGCGCGCCCCTCGGCGCTGCTCCCGCACCTGGCGACGGCCGGCCACGCCCTGCCCGATGTGCCGCACGAGGGCCGCCGCGTCGTCCTCGGCCAGAAGCGCATGCAGGTGGTCAGCGACATTCTGCTGGGCTGGACGACGGTCGACGGCCGCCCCTTCCAGGTGCGCCAGTTCCGCAACCGCAAGGGCAGCGTCGACCCCGCCGCCCTCGCCGCCGACCAGGTCGACGACTACGCCCGGATGACCGGCGCCCTCCTCGCCCGCGCGCACGCCCACAGCGCGGACCCCCGCCTCGTCGCCGGCTACTGCGGAAAGAGCGAGGAGCTGGACGAGGCGATCGCTTCGTTCGCCGTGTCCTACGCGGACCGCACGGAGGCGGACCACGCGGAACTGGTGACGGCGGTCAGGGAGGGGCGGGTGGCGGCGGAATTGGGCGTTTGAGCGCTACGAAGGCGGTAACAGGGGGAGGCGCGGGCCGGTGGTCTTGAGTGTGTCCCGTGAGCCGTGGCCTACGCTGGGCGGGTGACGACCCCGGAAGCCGAGCACAGTCAGTCCGAGCACAGCCAGTCCGACCACATCGAGGCCGAGGATGCCCGGCCCGACGCCGATTCGGCCTCGGGTCCCGCGGACACGGTCGGTGAGGGCGTGGCCGGTGACGGTGACGGATCTCAAGGCGCGGCGCGGCCCGAGGAGCGGCTGGAGCGGGCGGTGCGGGCGGCCGAGCAGGCTCTGATCGAGTTCGAGATCGCGGTGGAGACGTTCCGCGTCGAGGTCGAGAACTTCTCGCGGCTGCACCACCAGAAGCTCGGCCCGATGTACTCCCGCCTCGACGAGCTGGACGCGCAGATCGCCGAGGCGCTGGCCGCGCGCACCGGGGACCCGGAGGACATACGCAAGGCGGACGAGGCGCGGGCACGGGTCATGCCGATGCCCGGGGTCGAGGAGCTGTTCCACGGCTGGATGGACTCGGACGGCCTGTTCCCGGAGGCCGTGGCGATGCTGACGGACCAGCCCGTGCGGCCCCCGCAGCGGGTGCGCCCCAGCGACGAGGCCCGCAAGCTCTACCGCGAGCTGGCCCGCAAGGCCCACCCCGACCTGGCGCAGGACGAGGACGAGCGCAGGCGGCGCGGCGAGTTCATCGCCCGGGTCAACGCCGCGTACGGCCGGGGCGACGAGGCGCTGCTGCGGGAGCTCTCCGAGGAGTGGGCCGCGGGCCCGGTGCCCGAGGAGTGGAAGCCGAGCCGCAGCGAGGAGCTCTACGCCCGGCTTGAATGGCTTGCCCAGCGCAAGGAAATGCTCACCCTCGTCGCCCGTGAGCTGGAAGAGGGTGCCATCGGCGCGATGCTCAAGCTGGCCCCGGACGACCCTGACCGGCTCCTCGAGGAGATCGCCGAACAGCTGTTGGCTCAGGTCGCCGAGCGCGAGGCGGAGCTGGCCCGGATGGTCGGGTAGCGTCAGAGGCATGTCTTTTGGTTCTGGTGTGCCCACAGTCGAGGTCGGGGATCTCGCGGACGGAGACTTCCTGCTGGACGTCCGGGAGGACGACGAGTGGCAGGCGGGTCACGCCGCGGGGGCGCTGCACATCCCGATCAGTGAGTTCGTAGCCCGCTATGGCGAGCTGACCGAGGCGGCGCCGCAGGACGGCAGGGTCCACGTGATCTGCCGCTCGGGCGGCCGTTCGGCGCAGGTCGCGATGTATCTGGTCCAGCAGGGCATCGACGCCGTGAACGTCGACGGCGGCATGCAGGTCTGGGCTGCCACCGGCCGCCCGGTCGTGGACGACAAGGGCGGGTCCGGCTTCGTGCTGTAGGCGTGCTGCGTGCTGTAGGCGGCTCCTTGGAGGGCTCTACCCCCGCGCGCCCTGCGCGTGCAGGTGCCGGGCGTGGGGCGGCGTGGCTTGCTCAGCCCAGGGGATGGGCGGCGAGCAGATCGCCCAGCGCCTCCTCGTGCGCCGCCGCCGGTCCGAGCGACAGCTCCAGCTGCTTGGCCCAGGCGTGGTACCGGTGCAGCGGGTACTCGACGTCGGCGCCGAACCCCCCGTGCAGATGCTGCGCGGTCTGCACGACCCGCCGTACCCCTTCCGACGCCCAGATCTTGGCGACGGCCACGTCCCCGGACACCGGAAGTGCACCCCCCGCACCCCCCGTACTGCCCGCACTGATCCGCCACGCGGCCTGCCACAGCGTCGCCTCCATCGCGCGCAGGTCGATATAACGGTCGGCGGCCTGCACGGCGACGGCCTGGAACGTGGCGATCGGGAACCCGAACTGCTCCCGTCGGCCGGCGTACGCACTCGTCATCCCGAGCACCCCCTCACCGAGCCCGAGCGCCAGCGCGCACGTCCCGGTGGCCAGCAGCTCCCGCAACCACTCCCACGCCCCGTCCGCGTCGATGACATCCCGGGCGTCGATCCGCGTGGACTCCAGGCGCAGCTCACCGAGCCGCTCACCGGTCGTGGAGATCTGCTCACCGAGGACGACCCCCTCGTGGACCCGGGGGACGAGGGCGAGGACGGTCCGGTCGGCGTCCGTGTGCGCGGGTACGAGGGTGAAGTCGGCGTTCTGCGCCCAGGGAACCGCCGTCTGCACCCCGTCCAGCAGCCACGCGGCACCGTCCCGTCGTGCGGTCACGGCGAGTTCGGCGGGGTCGTGCCCGGTCCGCCCGTTCGCCGCGACGGTCAGCACGACTTCGCCCCGGCCCGTCCGCGCGAGCAGCTCCGCCTTCAGCCGCTCGCCGCCGTAGGCCTGTACGGTCGCCGCCGCCGCGCTGCTCTCCAGCAACGGGACCCGGGCCAGCACCTTCGCCGACTCGCGCAGCACCAGGCACAGGGCGATCGCGTCCAGGCCGGCCCCGCCGTACTTGGCGTCGAGCAGCAGGCTCAGCAGGTCCGCGTCGGCGAGCCGCGCCCACAGGGCCCGGTCGAAGTCCTCGGCGACGGCGCCCGCGGTGAGCGCGGGACTGGGCACCGCGTCCGGCACGACGCCGCCGAACACCGCCCTCGCCGCCTCGACCGCCGCCTGCTGCTCCTCGGTGAAGGTGAAGTCCACGGCCTGTCCTCCCACGCACCGGCCCACCGACCAGGCCGGACGCCTGATCTGACGGAGCGTCAAGATAGAACAGGTTCTACGAGAAGGGAACGGATCGGCCGCGCCCCACGGAAATGAACGCGCCCTCGGCCCCCTCTCCAGCCGATCGATCGTTCGGTCGTCGTCCTGATCCGATGACGGGACGGGCACCGTAAGGTGTCCAACGCTGTGGATAACCTCGGGATCGCCGCTGTGGGCGCTGTGGGCACTGTGGCCGCTTCGGCTGCTGCTTCCGCCGGCGCCGCTGTGGCCGTTGGGGCTGTGCCGGGCGGTCGAGCCTGAGTACCGTTCCGGTGCGCGCGCCGCGGCGTGGTGCGCGCGGGCGGTACGGCACGGTACGGCCCGGCGGCGGGAATCGGACCGGGATCGGGATGGGGGCGGAATGGACACGTACGACGAGGGCTCACCCGCCCGGCACACGCCGGCCGAGCCCGGCGACCCCGCGCCCGAGGGCCCCGGCCCCCTCCCCGACAGCCCTCCCCCTCCTGGCCTGGAACCCCCCGACCAGGGACTGACCGACCTGGCACGCCCTGACCAGGGACTGACCGACCTGGCACGCCCCGAACAGGGACTGACCGACCTGGCGCCCCCTGACCAGAGGCCGACCCACCAGGGCCCCTCCGACCAGGCGCCCCCCGACCAGCCACCCACCGGCATAGCCGCCCTCTCCCTGCGCTACCAGATCGCCGCGGCCCTCGCCCTCGCGGTCATAGCGGTCACCGCCTGTGTGCACCTCGGGATGGTGTTCCTGCACGTCGCACCGTCGAACACGGTCACCAAGCAGCACGGCCGGGCGATCGACGACTGGATCTACCCCGAGTTCGAGCAGAACTGGAAGCTCTTCGCCCCCAACCCGCTGCAGCAGAACATCGACGTCCAGGTCCGCGCCCAGGTCCGCACCGCGGACGGCAGCATCAGCGAGACCGGCTGGTACGACCTGTCCGCGCTCGACGGCCTGGCCATAGACGGCAATCTGCTGCCGAGCCACACCCAGCAGAACGAACTGCGCCGGGCCTGGGACTTCTACATCAACACGCACGACAACGAGAACCGTCCGGCGGACCTGCGCGGCGACCTCTCCGAACGCTATCTGCGCCGCGTCGTCGTGCTGCGTCTCGACCGCGAACGGGCGGGCGGCACCGGCGCCGTCGTCGAACGCGTCCAGGTCCGCTCCCGTACCACCAACGTACGGCCCCCCGAGTGGAGTGAGGAGCAGGTGTCCGACAAGCCCATCCTCCGAGAGCTGCCCTGGTGGATCGTGCCCGAGGAGGACCTGAAGGACGCGTGGACGGAGGCGAGCGCCCGATGAACGGATTCGCCCTGTCGGTCTCGCGCGGCATCGCCCGTGTCACCGACGCCGCCCTCGGCCCGTACCAGACCGCCGTGATCCGCATCGGCTTCGCCGCCACCTGGCTGCTGTTCCTGCTGCGCGAGATCCCGCACCGCCAGGAGATGTACGGCCCCGACGGACCGTGGAGCTGGGACCTCGCCCAGGGGCTCATCGCGGAGAACCACGCCTTCACGGTCCTGATGTGGTCGGACAGCCAGGTGTGGTTCGAGATCGTCTACGCCCTCGCCGTCCTGTCCAGCGCCCTGCTGCTGGTGGGCTGGCGCACCCGCACGATGTCCGTGCTCTTCATGATCGGCGTGCTGTCGCTGCAGAACCGCAACATCTTCATGGGAGACGGTGGCGACAACGTCATCCACCTGATGGCGATGTACCTGGTGTTCACGCGCTGCGGCCAGGTGTGGTCGCTGGACGCCCGGCGGGCCCGGCTCGCGCGGGAGGCACGCGCGCGGGGCGACCTCTCCGGGGCCGAGGGTCCGGACCGGGCCGGCTTCGCCCTGTGGGCCGTGCTCGGACTCGTGCTGGCGGCGGCGACGGGCGCGGGCAAGATCGACGGCGGCTGGATGGGCGGCTGGCTCACGATCTTTTGGGGACTGTGGGCGGTGCCTGCCCTGTGGTGGGTCGTCGGCCGCCGCGCGCGCGGCGCGGAGCCGCGGATCCTGCTGGACGTCGTCGCCAACATCGTGCACAACGCGGCCCTGCTCACGATCATGGCCGAGGCGTGTCTGATCTACGCGACCGCCGGCTGGTACAAGATCCAGGGCTCGCGCTGGCAGGACGGCACCGCGGTCTACTACCCGCTCCACCTGGACTACTTCTCGCCCTGGCCCGCCCTGTCCGACCTGCTGTCCGCGCACGGCACGATCGTGCTGCTGGTGACCTACGGGACGGTCGCCGTGCAGGTCGCCTTCCCCTTCACCCTGTTCAACCGGCGGGTCAAGAACGTCCTGCTGGCGGCCATGATGACCGAGCACGCCGTGATCGCGGTGGTCCTCGGGCTGCCGTTCTTCTCGCTCGCGATGATCGCCGCCGACGCGGTGTTCCTGCCGACGTCCTTCCTGCGACGCCTCGGTGGGTGGGCCACGCGCGCGCGTGGACGGCTGTTCCCGAGCGGCGTCCGCAAGCTGCCGGATCCACGCGTACCGGATCCACGCGTACCGGATCCACGCGTACCGGATCCACGCACCCCGGATCCACGAGCATCAGGTCCACGCACCCCGGAGACCGCCGAGGACCCACCCGTAGGCTTCACAGCATGAAGGACCCCGTAAGCGACCGCCCGCAGGACCCCGTCAGCACCTGGCACCGGCTCGCCGACACCTCCGTCCTGCTCGACGGCTTCCACGCCCTCAAGCACGCGGTGCGCTTCCACGCCGAGGTCCCGGTGGCGGTCACCAGCGACCGGCGGGCGGCGCTCGCTCTCGCCGACGAGCTGGCCCCGGACGTACGGGACACCCTGGACGGCCTGCTGACGGAGGTCCCGGAGGCCACGTACCAGTCGCTCGTGCCGCGTCCGCACCCCACCGCGGTGGCCGCTTTGGCGGTACGACCCTCCCGCGACGCCAATCTGCGGGCGCTGGCCCGCACACCCCGCACCGCGCCCGTGGTCGTCCTCGACCATCCGCGCAACCTCGGGAACGCCGGCGCGGTGATCCGGCTCGCGGCCGGCTTCGGCGCGACCGGTGTCGTCACGACGGGCACCCTCGACCCCTGGCACCCCACCGTCGTGCGCGGCGGGGCGGGCCTGCACTTCGCCACCGCCGTGGAACGGCTGACGGTGGCGGAGCTGCCGTCCGGGCCGGTGTTCGCCCTCGACCCGGAGGGCGAGGACATCCGGGCGCTGAAGCTCCCGGACGACGCCGTCCTCGCCTTCGGCTCCGAGCGCAGCGGCCTTTCCTCCGACCTGCGCGCCCGCGCCGACCACTTGGTGTCGCTCCCGATGCGCCCCCAGGTCTCGAGCTACAACCTGGCGACGAGCGTGGCCATGACCTTGTTCCACTGGAGCACCCCGTAGGGGCGCGGGGCTGTGACATGTGCGGCTCCGCCGCGTGGGTGCGACCAGCCGCATCCGGCCCGCAGCCTCAGAGCTACCGCCGAACCTCCACCACCCGGAACCGATTGGCCACGAACGCCCCGTCACACAACGCGGCGTTCGCCGCCGGATTCCCACCCGACCCATGGAAGTCCGAGAACGCCGCCGTCTGATTGACGTACACCCCACCCGTCAGATTCAGCGACAGCTGCGCATA
Source organism: Streptomyces sp. SD15 (assembly GCF_054462255.1). Lineage (NCBI taxonomy): Bacteria > Bacillati > Actinomycetota > Actinomycetes > Kitasatosporales > Streptomycetaceae > Streptomyces > Streptomyces sp. SD15. Next base: position 24,445 of record NZ_JBTLMO010000012.1, read on the forward strand.
CTCCTCCAGGCAGGCCTCCTGAACGGCCCGCTCGACCTCCACGTCAGTGGTGTACGCCCCGACGGTCATCGCCCCCTTGTCCCGGACGGTCCGCCGCAGCAGATCCACCGCGTCCGCCGCCGAGTCGACCGCGACGGCGAAGGAGACCGGCCCGAAGCACTCGCTCATGTAGGCGGCCTCGTCGTCGGCCCCTTCCCAGTACTTGCGCGCCCCGTCGAGCTTCACGATCACCGGCGTACGGACCACGGCGTCGGGGAACTCCGGGTTGCTGATCTCCCGCGAGGCGAGGGCGACCTCGCCGAGCCCCGCCGCGGCCTCCAGCCGCGCCTTTACGTCCGGGTTCACGATCGCGCCCAGCAGCCCGCCCGCGCGCGCGTCGTCCCCGAGGAGTCCGCCGACCGACTTGGCGAGGTCGGCGACGACCTCGTCGTACGACTTGGGGCCCTCCTCCGTACGGATGCCGTCGCGGGGGATGAGGAGATTCTGCGGGGTCGTGCACATCTGGCCGCTGTACAGGGAGAGGGAGAAGGCCAGGTTGGACAGCATGCCCTTGTAGTCGTCGGTGGACTCCACGATCACCGTGTTGACGCCGGCCTTCTCCGTGTAGACCTGCGCCTGGCGGGCGTGGGTCTCCAGCCAGTCGCCGAACGCCGTCGAGCCGGTGTAGTCGATGATCCGGATCTCGGGACGCACGGCCAGGGTCTTGGCGATGCCCTCGCCGGGGCCCTCGGCGGCCAGCGCCACCAGGTTCGGGTCGAAGCCCGCCTCCGTGAGCACCTCGCGCGCGACCTGGACGGTGAGCGCGAGCGGCAGCACCGCGCGCGGGTGGGGCTTCACGAGCACCGCGTTGCCGGTGGCCAGGGAGGCGAACAGGCCCGGATAGCCGTTCCACGTAGGGAAGGTGTTGCAGCCGATGACGAGGGCGATGCCGCGCGGCACCGGGGTGAACTGCTTGGTCAGCGTGAGCGGGTCGCGCTTGCCCTGGGGCTTGGTCCACTCCGCGGTGTCCGGGGTGCGGACCTGCTCCACGTACGCGTACGCCACCGCCTCCAGGCCGCGGTCCTGCGCGTGCGGGCCGCCCGCCTGGAACGCCATCATGAAGGCCTGGCCGCTGGTGTGCATGACCGCGTGCGCGAACTCGTGCGTGCGGTCGCTGATCCGCTTGAGGATCTCCAGGCAGACCACGGCACGTGCCTCCGCGCCCGCGTCGCGCCAGGCCCGCTGTCCGGCCCGCATGGCGGGCAGCAGCACGTCGATGTCCGCGTGCGGGTAGGTGACGCCCAGCTCGATGCCGTACGGCGACACCTCGCCGCCCACCCAGTCGTCGGTGCCGGGCTGGTCGAGGTCGAGACGGGTGCCGAGCACGGCGTCGAAGGCGGCCTTGCCCTCGGCCATGCCCAGGCTGCCGTTCTCCCCGTACGCCTTGGGGTGTTCGGGGTGCGGGGACCAGTACGCGCGTGTGCGGATCGCTTCCAGCGCCTGGTCGAGGGTGGGCCGGTGTTGGGCGATCAGCTGGTGCGCGGAGAGTTCGGCGGCCATCAGGGACCAACTCCTCGTCTCAGGGGTGCGTCATTGCACCCGCGAGCTGGGCAGGAATGGACATACAGAGTTAGAGTAACCGAACGATCGGTCGGGACAAGGGGGACCGCCGCATCTGTGGAAAACCCCGTGCGGGAGGATCGCGCACATGACAGCAATCGACCTCAACAGCCCCGTGGCCGTCGTCGGCACCGGCACCATGGGCCAGGGCATCGCCCAGGTCGCGCTGGTCGCGGGCCACCTCGTGCGGCTCTACGACGTCATCCCGGGCCGTGCCGACGCGGCGGCCGAAGCGATCGGCGCCCGTCTCGACCGGCTCGTGGAGAAGGACCGGCTCAGCGGCTCCGACCGGGACGCCGCACGCTCTCGTCTGCACCCGGCCGGGAGCCTCACCGACCTCGCGGACTGCGCGCTCGTCGTCGAGGCGGTGCGCGAACAACTCGACGTGAAACAGCAGCTGTTCCGCGAGCTCGAGGACATCGTCGAGGACGACTGTCTGCTCGCCACCAACACCTCGTCCCTGTCCGTCACGGCCATCGGCGGCGCCCTGCGCAACCCCGGCCGCCTCGTCGGACTGCACTTCTTCAACCCCGCGCCGTTGCTGCCCCTGGTGGAGGTCGTCTCCGGGTACACGAGCGACTTCTCGTCGGCCACGCGCGCGTACGAGACGGCACGCTCCTGGGGCAAGACCCCGGTCGCCTGCGCCGACACCCCCGGCTTCATCGTCAACCGGATCGCGCGGCCCTTCTACGCCGAGGCCTTCGCTGTGTACGAGGCGCAGGCCGCCGACCCCGCCACCATCGACGCGATCCTGCGCGAATGCGGAGGCTTCCGGATGGGCGCCTTCGAGCTGACCGACCTGATCGGCCAGGACGTCAACGAGTCCGTCACGCACTCCGTGTGGCAGGCCTTCTTCCAGGACGTGCGCTTCACGCCCTCGCTCGCCCAGCGACGGCTCGTCGAGTCAGGCCGGCACGGCCGCAAGACGGGCCACGGCTGGTACGACTACGGGGAGGACGCCGAGCGCCCCGAGCCGCACGTCGCGGAGCAGGCGCAGCCGCCCGGGTATGTCGTCGCCGAGGGTGATCTGGGCCCGGCCTCCGACCTGCTCGCCCTGATCCGCGAGGCGGGCATCCAGGTCCGCGACGACGAGGAGGACCACGGCACCCGCCTGGTGCTGCCCAGCGGCGGCCAACTCGTCCTGGCCGACGGCCAGACCTCGGTCGAGTTCCGCGACGTCGTCTACTTCGACCTGGCGCTCGACTACCGCCGGGCGACCCGGATCGCGCTGTCGGCCTCCCAGGACACCGCCCCTCAGACCCTCTCCGAGGCCGTCGGCCTCTTCCAGGCGCTCGGCAAGACCGTCAGCGTCATCGGCGACGTCCCCGGCATGATCGTCGCTCGCACCGTGGCCCGGATCGTCGACCTGGCGCACGACGCCGTCGCCAAGGGAGTCGCCACCGAGGAGGACGTCGACACGGCGATGCGGCTCGGCGTCAACTACCCGCTGGGCCCCTTCGAATGGAGCCGCAGGCTCGGCAGGAGCTGGGCGTGCTCCCTCCTGGACGATCTGCACCAGCGCGACCCCTCCGGACGCTACGCGCCCTCTCTCGCGCTCTACCGGCACGCGTACGCCACCGAGAAGCGGGAGGGCACCCCATGACCACCGCCAAGCGCGACACCTACACCCCGGAGACCCTGCTCTCGGTCGCCGTCCAGGTCTTCAACGAGCGCGGCTACGACGGCACCTCCATGGAGCACCTCTCCAAGGCGGCGGGCATCTCCAAGTCGTCGATATACCACCACGTCACGGGCAAGGAGGAGCTGCTGCGCCGCGCCGTCAGCCGAGCGCTCGACGAGCTCTTCGGGATCCTCGACGAGGAGCACGCGCGCGTGGGGCGTGCCGAGGAGCGCCTGGAGTACGTCGTGCGGCGCATGGTCGAGGTGCTCACCGCCGAACTGCCGTACGTGACCCTGCTGCTGCGGGTGCGCGGCAACACGGACACCGAGCGCTGGGCCCTGGAGCGGCGCCGCGACTTCGACCACCGGGTGGCCGAGCTGCTGAAGTCCGCCGCCGCCGACGGGGGCATACACGGCGACGTGGAGGTCCGGCTCGCGACCAGGCTGGTCTTCGGGATGATCAACTCGATCGTGGAGTGGTACCGGCCGGACGGGCGGGGCATGGGCGCGCGGGAAGTCGCGGACGCCGTCGTGCAACTGGTCTTCTCGGGACTCCGCAGCGGGCGCTGAGCCCGGGTGCGTCGCAGAGCGCCGAGTTCATCCCTCCGGTTCCAGGTCCTCCTCCTCGAACACCAGCAGCGTCCGCGTGCTGAGCACCTCAGGGATGGCCTGGAGGCGGGTGAGGACCAGCTCGCGCAGCGCCCTGTTGTCCGGTGTGTGCACCAGCAGCAGTACGTCGAAGTCGCCGCCCACCAGCGCGATGTGGGAGGCCCCGGGGAGCACCCTCAGCTGCTCGCGGACCGTGCGCCAGGAGTTCTGCACGATCTTGAGAGTGACGTAGGCCGAGGTGCCCTGCCCGGCGCGTTCGTGGTCGACGCGCGCCCCGAAACCACGGATCACACCGTCCTCGATGAGGCGGTTGATACGCGCGTAGGCATTGGCCCGTGACACATGAACCCGTTCGGCCACGGAGCGTATCGAGGCGCGGCCGTCCGCCTGGAGCATCTGCAGGATGTCCTGATCGATGGCGTCGAGCGGGCGGGCCGGCGGATGGACGGGTGGTGGGGCGGGCTGCTGGACGGGGCCGGCCTCCGACGGTTCGGCCATTTGTTCAGGTGCCATGTCCCCCCGCCTCCCTACCATGGACGTACTGCGTCCATCTCAGGTTGTGCAGAACCGTTTGTCCACAGCCTGGCGGTGCCTGTAGCCAAAATGTGCCGACGACCGAACAATCGGTAGGTGAGGCGCGTCACAACCGTGGCGCGTCCTGAGCCACTCCCACGAGGAGGTGCCGTCATGACGGTCATGGAGCAGCGAGGCGCTTACCGGCCCACCCCGCCGCCCGCCTGGCAGCCCCGCACCGACCCCGCGCCGCTGCTGCCCGACGCGCTGCCCCACCGCGTCCTCGGCACCGAAGCGGCCGCGCGGGTCGACCCGGGCCTGCTGCACCGTCTGTACGCCGAGCTGGTGCGCGGCCGCCGCTACAACGCCCAGGCCACCGCCCTCACCAAGCAGGGCCGCCTCGCCGTCTACCCCTCCAGCACCGGCCAGGAGGCCTGCCAGGTCGCCGCCGCGCTCGTCCTTCAGGAGCGCGACTGGCTCTTCCCCAGCTACCGGGACACCCTCGCGGCCGTCGCCCGCGGCCTCGACCCCGTCCAGGCCCTCACCCTCCTGCGCGGCGACTGGCACACCGGGTACGACCCGCACGAGCACCGCATCGCGCCCCTGTGCACCCCCCTCGCCACCCAGCTTCCGCACGCCGTGGGCCTCGCGCACGCCGCCCGCCTCAAGGGCGACGACGTGGTCGCCCTCGCCCTGGTCGGCGACGGCGGCACCAGCGAGGGCGACTTCCACGAGGCACTGAACTTCGCCGCCGTATGGCAGGCCCCCGTCGTCTTCCTCGTCCAGAACAACGGCTTCGCCATCTCCGTCCCGCTCGCCAAGCAGACCGCCGCCCCCTCCCTGGCCCACAAGGCCGTCGGCTACGGCATGCCCGGGCGTCTGGTCGACGGCAACGACGCGGCCGCCGTGCACGAGGTGCTGAGCGACGCCGTGCGCCACGCGCGCGCGGGGGGCGGTCCGACACTCGTCGAGGCCGTCACGTACCGCATCGAGGCCCACACCAACGCCGACGACGCCACCCGCTACCGCGGCGCCTCCGAGGTCGAGACCTGGCGCGCGCACGACCCGATCGCCCTCCTGGAACACGAGTTGACCGAGCGCGGCCTGCTCGACGACGACGGGGTACGGGCCGCCCGCGACGCCGCCGAGACGATGGCCGCGGACCTGCGCGAGCGCATGAACCAGGACCCGGTACTCGACCCCATGGACCTGTTCGCCCACGTGTACGCCGAACCCACACCGCAACTGCGCGAGCAGGAGGCACAATTGCGCGCGGAGCTGGAAGCCGAGGCACACGGGCCGGAAGGAGCAGGGCGATGACCACGGTTGCCCTGAAACCGGCCACCATGGCCCAGGCCCTCACGCGCGCGCTGCGCGACGCCATGGCCGCCGACCCGACCGTCCATGTCATGGGCGAGGACGTCGGCACCCTCGGCGGCGTCTTCCGGGTCACCGACGGGCTCGCCAAGGAGTTCGGCGAGGACCGCTGCACCGACACCCCGCTCGCCGAGGCGGGCATCCTCGGGACGGCTGTCGGCATGGCCATGTACGGCCTGCGGCCGGTCGTGGAGATGCAGTTCGACGCGTTCGCCTACCCGGCGTTCGAGCAGCTGATCTCCCACGTCGCACGGATGCGCAACCGCACGCGCGGCGCCATGCCGCTGCCGCTCACCATCCGCGTCCCGTACGGCGGCGGCATCGGCGGCGTGGAACACCACAGCGACTCCTCCGAGGCGTACTACATGGCGACTCCGGGGCTCCATGTCGTCACGCCCGCGACGGTCGCCGACGCCTACGGGCTGCTGCGCGCGGCCATCGCCTCCGACGACCCGGTCGTCTTCCTGGAGCCCAAGCGCCTGTACTGGTCGAAGGATTCCTGGAACCCGGACGAACCGGGGACCGTTGAACCGATAGGCCGCGCGGTGGTGCGGCGCTCGGGCCGCAGCGCCACGCTCATCACGTACGGCCCGTCCCTGCCCGTCTGCCTGGAGGCGGCCGAGGCGGCGCGGGCCGAGGGCTGGGACCTCGAAGTCGTCGATCTGCGCTCGCTCGTGCCGTTCGACGACGAGACGGTGAGCGCGTCGGTGCGGCGGACCGGCCGCGCGATCGTCGTGCACGAGTCGGGCGGGTACGGCGGGCCCGGCGGTGAGATCGCGGCCCGCGTCACCGAGCGCTGCTTCCACCACCTGGAGGCGCCGGTGCTGCGCGTGGCCGGGTTCGACATCCCGTACCCGCCGCCGATGCTGGAGCGGCACCACCTGCCCGGTGTCGACCGGATCCTGGACGCCGTGGGGCGTCTGCAATGGGAGGCGGACAGCTGATGGCCCAGGTGCTGGAGTTCAAGCTCCCCGACCTCGGGGAGGGCCTCACCGAGGCGCTGATCGTCCGTTGGCTGGTGGAGGTCGGGGACGTCGTCACCGTCGACCAGCCCGTCGTCGAGGTCGAGACCGCCAAGGCGATGGTCGACGTCCCCTGCCCGTACGGGGGTGTGGTCACCGCCCGCTTCGGCGAGGAGGGCACGGAACTGCCCGTGGGTTCCCCCCTGCTGACGGTCGCCGTCGGCGCCTCGGCCTCCGGCGATGACGACGGGGGATCCGGCAACGTACTGGTGGGCTACGGCACGGGGGCGCCTCCGGCGCGGCGCAGAAGGGTCCGGTCGGCCCCCGGGACGGTGGGGTCCGGGGCGGTGGCGCCCGGGCGACGCCCGCCGAGCGTTCCGCCGCGGGAGGGCGACACGACGGGAGAAGGCGAGGTCGGCGGCGAGCACGGCACGACGGCCGCCCCGACCGGGTGGCGTGGGCCGGGACAGCCGCATGGGCGCGGCCCTGCCGTGTCCTCCGCCACCGTGCCCCCCGCCATCGGTGAAGGGGCGATCGCCGATGGCGGCGACACCCCGGCAAGCGTCGGCGGCGTCACCGCGGTGCGCGGCGGGGGTCCCGTACCCGTCATCTCCCCGCTCGTCCGCCGGCTCGCCCGGGAGAACGGTCTGGATCTACGGGAGTTGGCGGGCTCCGGGCCCGACGGGCTGATCCTGCGGGCGGACGTCGAGTACGCGCTGCGCGCGGCGGCAGCCTCCGCGCCGACGCCCGCCTCCGCGCTCGCCGGGGCCTCGCAGGCCGCGTCCGTCGCCCCCGCCGCACCCAGGCCCACGCAACCGGCCTCTCCCACCCAGGGCACCCGCATCCCCCTGCGCGGTCTCCGCGGTGTCGTCGCCGACAAGCTCTCCCGCAGCCGCCGGGAGATTCCCGACGCGACCTGCTGGGTGGACGCCGACGCGACGGAACTCCTGCACGCGCGCGCGGCGATGAACGCCGTCGGCGGCCCGAAGATCTCCCTGCTCGCGCTGCTCGCCAGGATCTGCACCGCCGCGCTGGCCCGCCACCCGGAACTCAACTCGACGGTCGACCTGGACGCCCGCGAGATCGTGCGACTCGACCAGGTGCACCTGGGCTTCGCGGCGCAGACCGAGCGGGGTCTGGTCGTACCGGTCGTACGGGACGCGCACGCACGCGACGCGGAGTCGCTGAGCGCGGAGTTCGCCCGGCTGACCGAGGCCGCGCGGACCGGGACGCTCACACCGGCAGAACTCACCGGCGGCACCTTCACGTTGAACAACTACGGAGTGTTCGGCGTCGACGGCTCCACGCCGATCATCAACCACCCCGAGGCGGCCATGCTCGGCGTCGGCCGGATCATCCCCAAGCCCTGGGTGCACGAGGGCGAGCTGGCGGTGCGACAGGTCGTCCAGCTCTCGCTCACCTTCGACCACCGCGTGTGCGACGGCGGCACGGCGGGCGGCTTCCTGCGCCATGTCGCGGACTGCGTCGAACAGCCGGCGGTGCTCCTGCGTTCCCTGTGATCGCGGCGGCACGCATACTCGGGGGATGACCGCGTACGAGCCACCGGGTACCCCCGGCACCGATGCCCCGTACGACGCCGTGGTGCTCGCCGGAGGCGCCGCCCGGCGGCTGGGCGGCGCCGACAAGCCCGGCGTGCGGGTGGGCGGGCGCGCGCTGCTCGACCGGGTGCTGGCCGCGTGCGCCGAAGCCGGGACCACGGTGGTCGTCGCCGAACCCAGGACGACCGCGCGCCCCGTGGCGTGGGCCCGCGAGGACCCGCCCGGCGGAGGCCCGGTGGCCGCCCTGGACGCCGGACTGCGGCACACCACCGCCCCGTATGTCGTCGTGCTTTCGGCCGACCTGCCGTTCCTGGACGAGGGGACGGTACGGCGCCTGCTGGCCCCCCTTCAGGAGAGCGGCCCCCCGCACGACCCGGCGAAACCCGAAGGCGTACGCGAGGGTGCGCCCGACGGCGTGCTGCTCACGGACCCCGACGGCCGCGACCAGCCGCTCGTGGCCGCGTACCGTGCGGCGGCTCTGCGCCGGGAGCTGTCCACGCTCGCCGCCGGACACGGCGGACTCACCGGTCTGCCCCTGCGGCGGCTCACCGCCGCGCTGGACCTCATCCGCATTTCCGACCCCGTCGCGTCCTTCGACTGCGACACCTGGGACGACATCGCCGCCGCCCGGGCACGTATCAGGGAGCATGGGCACGTGTTGGACGAATGGATTTCCGCAGTCAAGGACGAGCTGGGCATCGACCTGGAGGTCGACACCGGCGTCCTGCTGGACCTGGCCCGCGACGCCGCGCACGGTGTGGCCCGGCCCGCGGCACCACTGACCACGTTCCTCGTGGGGTACGCGGCCGCGAGGGCCGAGGGAGGCCCCGAGGCCGTGGCCGAAGCCGCCCGCAAGGCCACGGCGCTGGCGCTCCGCTGGGCGGCCGAGAACGCCCCCGACGCCAAGCCGGACGCCGGATGACCGCGCCGGGTGCCCGCGTAGGCCAGGACGCCGACGAATTCGACGTGGAGGAGGCCCTGGCCTTGGTCAAGGATCCCCGCGGACACGGCCACGACACCCCCGCCGACCCCGCACCGGCACCGGACGGCGCGGGCCACGCCCCCACGGGCAAGGACAGCGGGCGGCACCACAAGGCCACCCCCTGGCAGCAGGCCCGCGCCACCGCCGAGCGGGCCGCCCGTTCGATGCCGCGCCGCGCTCCCGTCTCCGTGCCCCTCGACGCCGCCCTCGGCCTGGTCCTCGCCGCCCCCCTCACCGCGCTCACCGACCTCCCCTCCTTCGACACCTCCGCGATGGACGGCTGGGCGGTAGCCGGGCCCGGACCCTGGGACCTGCGCGAGGAACGGGTGCTCGCGGGCCACGCGCGGCCCCAAACGCTCACCGACGGCGAGGCGGTGCGGATCGCCACCGGCGCGCGCATCCCGCAGGACGCCACCGCCGTCCTGCGCAGCGAGCACGGACAGCTCGACGACAAGGGCAGGCTGCACGCGACGCGCGACGTCCTGCACGGTCAGGACATCCGCCCGCGCGGCCAGGAGTGCCGCAAGGGCGACCAACTCCTGCCGGCCGGCGCCCTGGTCACTCCCCCCGTGCTGGGCCTCGCCGCGGCGGCCGGGTACGACACCCTCGCCGCCGTCCCCCGCCCCCGCGCCGAAGTTCTCGTCCTCGGCGACGAGTTGCTCACCGCGGGACTCCCTCAGGAAGGCCTGATCCGGGACGCGCTCGGCCCGATGCTGCCGCCCTGGCTGCGCGCGCTCGGCGCCGAGGTCGTCGCGGTGCGCAGGCTCGGCGACGACGCCAAGGCCCTGCGCAAGGCGATCGCCGGCTCCGATGCCGACCTGATCGTCACGACCGGCGGTACCGCCGCGGGTCCCGTCGACCACGTCCACCCCACCCTGAGCCGCCTCGGCGCCCACCTCCTCGTGGACGGCGTCACGGTCCGCCCCGGCCATCCCATGCTCCTGGCCCGCACCAAGGAGAACCAGCACCTCGTCGGCCTGCCCGGCAACCCCCTGGCGGCCGTCTCCGGCCTGCTCACGCTCGCCGAGCCCCTCCTGCGCATCCTTGCGGGGCGCGTCGCCCAGGAGCCGTACACGCTGCCTCTCATGGACGCGGTGCACGGGCACCCGCACGACACCCGGCTCATCCCCGTCGCCCTGCGCGCCGACCGGGCCGTTCCGCTGCACTACAACGGTCCGGCCATGCTGCGCGGCATCGCCGTGGCCGACGCCCTCGCGGTCGTACCTCCTGGCGGTGCCCGCCCGGGCCAGGAGCTGGAACTCCTCGATCTGCCCTGGTCGTTGGCGGGGGCATGAGCGCATGAGCCAGGGCGTGAACTGGACGGCGAGCCGGATCGGGGAGTGTTTCACGTGAAACTTCCGGGCCATGACGCGATCGCCCGCCAGGCGGACGAGCATCTCGTGCCCCATCGGGTGAAACTCCCGAGGAAAGCGGTGGAGCACCCCCTCCGTCAGGTCGCCAAACGACTGGCGATGGCCCTGTTCGTGCTCGCCGCGACCGCCTTCATCGTCTGGATCGACCGCGACGGCTACCGCGACAACGCGGGTGACGGCGTAGACCTCCTCGACTCCCTCTACTACGCGACCGTCACCCTCTCCACCACCGGCTACGGCGACATCACCCCGGTCAGCGACGCCGCCCGGCTCACCAACATCTTCGTCATCACCCCCCTGCGCGTGCTGTTCCTGATCATCCTGGTCGGCACCACCCTCGAGGTCCTCACGGAACGCACCCGGGAGGAATGGAACATCAACCGCTGGAGATCCACAGTGCGCGATCACACCGTCGTCATCGGCTTCGGCACGAAGGGACGGTCGGCGATCGAGACCGTCCTCGCGACAGGGTCCAGGACAGGGGCGAAGAAGGAGCAGGTCGTCGTGGTCGACCTCAGTTCGAAGGTGATCGACGCCGTGACCGCCGAGGGCTATGTGGGTGTGGTCGGGGACGCGACGCGCAGCGATGTGCTGATGCGGGCCGAGGTGGACAAGGCGCGGCAGATCATCATCGCGACGCAGCGCGACGACACGGCCGTCCTGGTGACACTGACCGCGCGGCAGCTCAATCGCGGCGCGAAGATCGTGGCCGCGGTGCGCGAGGAGGAGAACGCGCCGCTGCTGCGGCAGTCCGGCGCCGACGCCGTCATCACCAGCGCCAGCGCCGCCGGCCGCCTGCTCGGCCTCTCGGTGCTCAGCCCCGCCGCCGGGATGGTCCTGGAGGACCTCATCCAGCAGGGCAGCGGGCTCGACATCGTCGAACGGCCGGTCGTCAAGGCCGAGGTGGGCAAGGGCCCGCGCGAGACGGACGACCTGGTGGTGAGCGTCGTACGAGGGCATCGGGTGCTCGGATACGACGATCCGGCCGTCGCCGGGCTCCAGTTGACGGACCGGCTGATCACGATCGTTCGGTCGTCGCCCTGACGCGCGGGCAGGCCTGCGCCTGTCGCGGGCCTACTTGCGGTTGTACAGCCGCATCGTGATCGGCCCGAAGACCAGCACGAACAGGCCCGACCAGCCCAGGGACCAGGCGATCTCGGCCGTCGGCCACTCGCCCGCCATCAACTCGCGGACCGCCGAAGCGAGATGGGTGATCGGGCTGTTGTTGACGAACGCCTGGAGCCAGCCGGGCATGGTCTTCGGGTCGACGAACACGTTGGACAGGAAGGTGAGCGGGAAGATCACCATCATGCTGACGCCCATCACCGACTTCTCGGTGCGCAGCAGCAGCCCGAACATCGTCCAGATCCACGAGAACGCGAACGAGAACACGACCAGCAGCGCGATCCCGGCGATCACGCCCACCGCGCCGCCGTCCGGGCGGTAGCCGAGGATCACGCCGACGGTGAGCATCACCACGGACGCCATCGTGTAGCGCAGGGCGTCGCCGAGGAGATAGCCGACCATCGTCGACGGCCGCCAGATCGGCAGGGTACGGAAGCGGTCGAAGACGCCCTTCTCGATGTCCGTGTTCACCGAGACGCCCGTGTACATCGTGATCATCACCACCGACATCACCAGGATGCCCGGCAGCAGGAACTGGATGTACTCCGCCGGCGAACCGGCCAGCGCCCCGCCGAACAGGTACGTGTACATCAGCACCATCATGATCGGGAAGGCGGTGACGTCGAAGAGCTGCTCCGGTACGTGCTTGATCTTGAGGATCGCCCGCCAGCCGAAGGTCAGCGAGGCCGACAGAGCGCTGGGCCGCGGCGGGCGCTCCCCGGCGACGAGCAGCGCGGCGAGCGACTCGGCGCTGACGGGGGCGAGTTCCTTGCTCTCGGTGTTGGTCGCGGTGCTCATGCGGCAGCCTCGTCCTTCGTGTCGTGGCCCTGTGAGCCGCCGTTGGCCGAGCCGTCCTTGGCCGAGTCGTCCTTGGTGTCGTGTCCGGTGAGGGCGAGGAAGACCTCGTCCAGGCTGGGCTGGCCCAGGGAGAAGTTGTCGACGGTGATGCCGCTGCGGGCCAGTTCGGCGAGCGCGCGGGCCGCCTGCTCGGCGGCTCCCCGGCCGTTGACGGCGTCCATGCCGACGCGCGCCGTCAGCGCCACCGGATCCGGTTCCCGCTGCACCTGCGCGTCGAGCGCGATCCGCAGTACCTCCTCCGCCTCCGGCCGCTGCGCGGGATCCCGCAGCCGCAGATGTACGGAACCGGCGCCGACGGACGCCTTCAGCTCGCCCTTCGTGCCCTCCGCGATCACCTTGCCGTGGTCGATGACGGCGATCCGGGAGGCCAGCTGGTCGGCCTCGTCCAGATACTGCGTGGTCAGCAGCACGGTCGTGCCCTGGGCGACGACCGCGCGCACGATGTCCCACACCTGGTTGCGGCTGCGCGGGTCGAGGCCGGTGGTCGGTTCGTCGAGGAAGAGCAACTCGGGAGTGTTCAGGATGGACGCGGCGATGTCGACGCGGCGCCGCATGCCGCCGGAGTAGTGCTTGACCTGCTTGCCCGCCGCCTCCGTGAGCCCGAAGGCCTCCAGGAGCTGCGCGGCGCGCTCCCGCGCGGCCTTCTTGCCGTGCCCGAGGAGCCGGCCCAGCAGGACCAGGTTCTCGGTGCCGGTGAGGTCCTCGTCCACGGACGCGTACTGGCCGGTCAGGCTGACCCGGCCGCGCACCTCGTCGGCCTCGCGGACGACGTCGTGGCCGAAGACGTGTGCCTGGCCGCCGTCCGGCCGCAGCAGGGTGGCGAGCATCTTGACCGTGGTGGTCTTGCCGGCGCCGTTCGGACCGAGGACGCCATAGACCGTGCCCGTGGGCACGGCCAGGTCGACGCCGTCGACGGCCCTGGTCTCGCCGAACGTCTTCACCAGGCCCGCGGTCTCGATGGCCAGGCCGGAGGTCTGCTGGCTCATGGTGGGTTTCCTTCCGCGTACGTGGGTTACGCATGGGGAGACCTTTACCGTCGCTCAGATTCATCGGTCGCGCACAGAGTTTTCTCAGAGGATCGGCCCAGCGACCGAGGGGCGTCCGTTCGGGGGCCGAAACAGAGAGCGAACGATCTGATTCGAGCAACAACGCTCAACGACGTAAGAACGCTCAACGAGGTGGGAAGCAGTAGCGTCCCCCTCATGTATGCGATCACGATTCCTGAACCTGGTGGGCCCGAGGCGCTGGTGTGGGACGAGGTCCCGGATCCCGTGCCAGGAGACGGCGAAGTCCTCGTCGAGGTGGTGGCGAGTGCCGTCAACCGCGCCGATCTGCTGCAACGCCAGGGCCTCTACAACCCACCGCCCGGCGCGTCCCCCTACCCCGGTCTCGAGTGCTCGGGGCGCATCGTCGAGATCGGCCCCGGTGTCTCCGGGTGGGCCGTCGGCGACGAGGTCTGCGCGCTGCTCGCGGGCGGCGGATACGCCGAGAAGGTCGCGGTCCCGGCCGGGCAGCTGCTGCCGGTGCCCGCGGGCCTGGACGTCAAGCAGGCAGCCGCGCTGCCCGAGGTGACCTGCACCGTCTGGTCGAACGTCTTCATGGTGTCCCACCTGCGTCCCGGCGAGACGCTGCTCGTGCACGGCGGCTCCAGCGGCATCGGCACCATGGCGATCCAGCTCGCCAAGGCCGTGGGCGCGAAGGTCGCCGTGACGGCGGGCAGCAAGGACAAGCTGGAGTTCTGCGGCGAGCTCGGCGCGGACATTCTCATCAACTACCGCGAGCAGGACTTCGTCGAGGAGCTCAAGCGGGCCACGGACGGCGCGGGCGCCGACGTCATCCTCGACAACATGGGTGCCAAGTACCTCGACCGGAACGTCCAGACCCTCGCGGTCAACGGACGGCTCGCGATCATCGGCATGCAGGGCGGCGTCAAGAGCGAGCTGAACATCGCCACGCTCCTCAACAAGCGCGCCGCGATCAGCGCGACCTCCCTGCGCGCCCGTCCGCTCGGCGAGAAGGCGGCGATCGTCGCGGCCGTACGCGAGCACGTGTGGCCGTTGATCGACTCCGGCCACGTCCGTCCGATCGTCGACCGAGTGCTGCCGATGAGTGACGCCGCGACGGCACACCGGCTCCTGGAGGAGAGCGGTCACATCGGCAAGGTGCTGCTCGAGGTTCCCTAGGTCCTGGCCGATCCCGAGGTTCCCTGGCCGGCGCGGTTCGGCCTCAGCCGCGCCGGAGGCGCAGGGCGAAGAACGTCAGCGCCAGGCCCAGGCCGATGAGGATCAGCCCGCTGCCCAGGGGCAGGAATTGCAGCACCGGTTCCGGGCCGGTTCCGGGGCGGACGACGCCCTGCCCGACGGCGGTGGGGGCGTTCGACGGCTCGGGGGCGACAGCGGCCTCCGTGCTGTCGACGGCGGCGGGGACGCGATCCTCGTCGGCCGGTGCCGTCTCCTCCTCGTCGGGCTCCTCCTCCGACGGGGGCACCTCGCGGCCCGGTCGCGCACGGCCCTCACCCGCGAGGCTCCCTGCCCGGGAGGAGTCGGCGCTCGGGGCGGGCTCGACGGCGTACGCGGGGTGTACGGCACCGGTCGCCAGGACCAGCAGCAGTCCGGCCGCGCGCAGTGCCCTGAGCCATGGAGTCACACCGGTGACCCCCTCCCGATGAGGAGTCCCATGATCAATGGGACAAGCCTCACATGCCTTCTTTGTCCTGGCATCTCAGGTCCGTCCACACGGTGGATCACCCTGCACGGGGGGCACCACCGTGATGGGGTGTACGAGTGCGAGACAATGGCGGCATGGAGATGCCGAGGAGCGAAAGGTCGCCGGAGAACCCTCAGATCCTGGTCGTGGGCCAGGACGGGATGGCTCTTGGCGGCACCGGTGACGAGGACTCCCGCGAGGTCCCGGTGACAGATATGGTCGAACAGCCCGCCAAGGTCATGCGTATCGGGAGCATGATCAAGCAACTTCTCGAAGAGGTGCGCGCCGCACCTCTCGACGAGGCGAGCCGGGTCAGGCTCAAGGAGATCCACGCCAGCTCCGTCAAGGAGCTGGAGGACGGCCTGGCGCCCGAGCTGGTCGAGGAGCTGGAGCGGCTCTCGCTGCCCTTCACGCACGACGCGACCCCCAGCGACGCCGAGCTGCGCATCGCGCAGGCTCAGCTGGTGGGCTGGCTCGAGGGCCTCTTCCACGGGATCCAGACGACCCTCTTTGCCCAGCAGATGGCGGCCAGGGCCCAGCTGGAGCAGATGCGCCGCGCCCTCCCGCCGGGCGTCGGCGGTGTGGACGGCGACGAGGACCCGCGCGCGGGCGGCCGCTCCGGCGGACCGTACCTGTAGCCCTGGTCCCTGTACCCCTGGAACCTGTAGCGCCAGACGACACCCCACACGTAGCGGGCCCGGCACGAAAAGTGCCGGGCCCGTCCCTATGCCGGTCCTGTCAACGGTTCAGGACGGGTCGCCCGTCGAAACCTTGAACTCGATCACGCCGACGCCCGAGCCGCTCGACGTCCTGGCTCCCGGCACGATGCTCGGCGCGGCGGCCTGCAGCGACCGGGCGACGCGCAGGCACTCGTCGCGCATGGTCTCGGCGCTCGGGAAACGCTCGTTCGGGTTCTTCTTCAACGCGCGGGCGACGAGCGCGTCCACGGCCGGGGGCAGCGAGCGGTTGATCATCACGTTGCCCGGCTTGATGTCCCGGTGGACAGGCCCATCTCGTGGCTGATCTCGAGGGCCGCCGGCGCGTCCGCGGTGATCTTCAGGGCCTTGTCGGCGGGCATGGCGCCGTACTGCGCGATGTCCTGGTCGAGCACGGAACCGAGCGGTTGCCCCTCGACGTACTCCATGACGATGTACGGGTGGTCATTCCGTCGAGGCTGTCCTCGCCGTGTCGAAGACCGAGACGATGGTCGTGTGCGTGAGCTTCGCCACCGCCTGGGCCTCGCGGCGGAAACGCTCGCGGAAGGCCTGCTCGCGGCCCAGCTCGGTGTGCAGTGTCTTGATCGCCACCTGGCGGTCGAGCACCGAGTCGTCTGCGAGATGCACCGAGGTCATGCCGCCCTCGCCGATCAGATCGCGCAGTTGACAGCGCTCGCCGGCGACCGCGCGCGCCCCGCGTACCGGCCGTGTGCGCCGTCCTGGCTCATCTTCTGCGTCCCCCATCGGCGTGGCGGCAGCGGCTGGTTGCTCCCGCGGTCCGTCATCGATCGATCGGTGTTCGGTGATCGATTGGCTGATCACCGGCCAAGTCTGCCCCAGGGCAGAGACACGTCAAGCTCGGTGCCCGTTCCGTGACCGTACGCGAAAGAACCGTCGCGCAAGCGTTACAGGTGCCGTGCGGGCGGTACACAGAATTTGCACGCGAGCACCTGCGACGGGTTTGATGGCCCGTCCATCCCACTTCCGTCTCGGACCGACGCCTTGCGGGGAGCCTGTAGCGTGGCCCGACGGAGACCGTAACAACCACCGCGCAGACCGCGGGCAGAAACGACGGCGAGGACTGATGGCACAGCAGCGCGCTCAGGGCCCGTCCGACCCCGAGGCGACTGGCGGCGGTATGTCAGATGCGCCGGAGATGTGGGGCAACGGCGGACTGGTGGGGGACGGCCGATATCGGCTGACCCACAGACTCGGCCGGGGTGGCATGGCCGAGGTGTTCGCGGCCGAGGACGTACGCCTCGGACGCACCGTCGCGGTCAAGCTGCTCCGCTCCGACCTGGCCGAGGACCCGGTCTCGAAGGCCCGCTTCACGCGCGAGGCCCAGTCGGTCGCGGGGCTCAACCACCACGCGGTCGTCGCCGTGTACGACTCCGGCGAGGACGTGGTCGGCCACGGTGTCGTCCCGTACATCGTGATGGAGCTGGTCGAGGGCCGTACGATCCGCGATCTGCTGCTCAACGCCGAGGCCCCCGGGCCCGAGCAGGCGCTGATCATCGTCTCGGGTGTCCTCGAGGCGCTCGCCTACTCGCACCAGCACGGCATCGTGCACCGCGACATCAAACCGGCGAACGTGATCATCACGCAGACCGGCGCCGTGAAGGTGATGGACTTCGGCATCGCGCGCGCCCTGCACGGCGCGCAGTCGACGATGACGCAGACCGGCATGGTCATGGGCACGCCGCAGTACCTCTCCCCGGAGCAGGCGCTCGGCAAGGCCGTCGACCATCGCTCCGACCTGTACGCGACCGGCTGCCTGCTCTACGAACTTCTCGCGCTGCGGCCCCCGTTCACCGGCGAGACGCCGCTGTCGGTGGTCTACCAGCACGTCCAGGACATCCCGGTGCCGCCGTCCGAGGTCGCCGAGGGGGCGCCGCCGGAGCTCGACGGGCTCGTCATGCGCTCGCTCGCCAAGGAGCCGGACGACCGGTTCCAGACCGCCGAGGAGATGCGCGGGCTGATCCAGTACGGGCTGCAGATGCTGTACGACCAGGGCGCGCACACCGGCACCTGGAACACCGGCCCGGTCACCATGCACGACAGTCCGCACACTCCGGTGTCGGGTTTCGCGGGCACGGCGGCGCTGCCGCACCCCAGTGACTCCGGCACCTCGCAGATCCCGGCGCCGATCATCCCCCCGTACGGCGGTGGCGGGGACGACGGCGGTTTCGAGGGCCATGGCAACCACGGCAGCGGCCGCGGCAAGCTGTGGATCCTCGCGGTTCTCGCGGTGATCGCGATCGCGGCGGGGGTCGCGCTCGCACTCAACAACACCGGTGGCAGCGGCGACGGCGGGCCGAGTACGACGCTGTCGCCGACCACGTCGCCGACCGCCACGGACGAAAAGTCCAGCGAGAGCCCCAGCGAGGACTCCACGGACACCGCGACGGACGACACCACGGACGACGACTCCGGCTCGAACTACGACCCGGACTACACGCCGTCGTACACGCCGTCGTACAGCTACAGCAGTGAGCCGTCGTACACGCCGTCGGAGGAGCCGTCGGACACGGCGTCCTCGGAGCCGACGCCTTCCGAGGAGCCGAGCCAGCCGTCCGAGGAGCCGTCGGAGCCGACGGACCCGTCGGACGACGGCGGTGACGACACCGGGGGCGGCACGGCAGGTCCTTGAAGGACTCCGATCGAAACGCCCTCCACGCGCGCGTGAAGCCCGGCAACGGGCGCCACGCGCGCGTGGTGTTTCACCGCCCCACAGCCCACCGCCCCCACCGCCACGGGACGCTCACCCCGCGAACGCCTCGCGCACCGCGTCGTACTGCCGCGTCCACCACACCGCCAGCGCCGAGGCCGCCGGGAACTGGGGGTCGGCGCGGGTGTCGCCGCGTTCGTAGTGCCAGCGCAGCATCCAGAAGTCGTTGAGGCGCTCCCACCACACGCGGTGCACAGCGGCGGTGAGTTCGCAGGGGGTGGCACCCGCGGTACGCCGGTACGCGCGCGCGTAGGCCCGCACCTTCGCCAGGTCGAGCGCGCCGACGGGGCGTACGAAGAAGATCACCGCGGCCCGCACGGCCTCCTCGGCACGGGGGTGGACGCCCAGCCGGTCCCAGTCGACGATCGCGGCCGGTTCGCCGTCGCGGTAGAGCAGGTTGAACGGGTGGAAGTCGCCGTGCACCCAGCCCACCGAGCCGCCCTGCGGGGGCCGTCGGTCGGCGTGTCGTTCCAGGAGGGCGCGGCGCTCCAGGAGCCGGTGCCGGGCGAGTTCGTCGAAGGCGTCGGAGGGGTGGTGGTGGCGCACCCGGGCGAGCAGGCGGTCGATCAGCGCGAAGGTGTCGACGGGGTCGGAGGCCGGGTTCGCCCGGGTCCGCCCTTCCACCGGCATCACCCGTTCCAGACTCGCGTGGACGCCCCCGAGGAGCGCTCCCAGGCGCGCGCACTGCTCGCCGGTGAGCTGGCCGCCGTGCTGGTGCCGGCCGTCGATCCAGGGGTGCAGCGCGTACGCGTGGCCGCCGATGACGGCGACCGTGCGCCCGTCGGTGCCGGTCAGCGGTGGGGCGACGGGGACGCCGAGGTCGGCGAGGCGCTGGGTCGCCCGGTGCTGGCGGGCGATCGCGACGGGGTCGGCGGTCTCGGGGTCGAAGTGGTGCTTGAGGAAGTAGCGGCCGCGGGTGGTGCGGAGCCGGTAGCCGCGGTTGAGCAGCCCTTGGTCGACGGGGTCGCAGGTCAGCGCGGACCCGGCGGCGTACTGGCGGAGGAGGGCGCCCAGAGGGGGCGCGTGAGGCACAGGGGGTGGTACGGACGATCGCGGCACGCGCCAGATGCTAGGGCACGAATCGGGGCCCTGACCTCGCGTTTGTCACACACAGTCGTATTTGATCATTGATGAGTCACAGGGCGTGCTGGAACTGCCGTCCAAGGCCACCGTCCGTGGAGTGCACGGTCGAGAACCGGGGCTCGATCCCCAGATAGACCGGGTCGTAGGGCTCGCCGTCGACGACACGTGGCGTCGCGCCGAAGAGCTCCAGATGTGTCGCCGTCGGCTCGACGATCTCGCACCGGCCCACGATCTGCGCGGACCACACGCCTTCGCCGGGCCGTGCGGCGCTCAGGCTGTCGGTGCCGTACGCGACGATGCCGCCGACGCAGGCCCGGTGGTGTCCCCAACCCCGGTGCATGCGCAGTAGGACGCGCCCGTCCGCCACGATGTGGCGGGCGAACGCGAGGAAGGGCATGGCGCGCATGCTGGTGGCCACCCGGCCGTAGTCGGTGCGGCCGATCAGTTCCACGGCGAGCTGTTCGTCGGTGAGCTGTTCCTCGGTGGGCATGCCACCCAATCTCCGGCACCTGGAGGGGCGGAAAAAAGAGGCGCCCGCCCTCTGGAGAGGGGCCATAAGTCCCGAATAAGTTCCCGGACCGATCAGCGCTGCTTCTCCGCCTGTATGCGCGCCACATAGGCGGCCGCCTGGGAACGCCGTTCCATGCCCAGCTTGGACAGCAGGCTCGACACGTAATTCTTGATCGTCTTCTCGGCGAGATGCAGCCGCTCACCGATCACGCGATTGGTGAGCCCCTCGCCGATCAGGTCGAGGATCCTGCGCTCCTGCTCGGTGAGGTGCGCGAGCCTGTCGTCGCTCTTGGCGCCACCGCCGCCGCGTAGCCGCTCCAGCACCCGGGCGGTGGCCACCGGGTCGAGCAGGGACTTTCCGGCGGCGACATCGCGTACGGCCGAGAGCAGTTCACTGCCGCGAATCGCCTTCAGGACATAGCCCGAGGCACCCGCCATGATGGCGTCGAAAAGGGCCTCGTCGTCGGAGTAGGACGTCAGCATCAGGCACTTGATGTCCTCGTTCTGTGACCGGATCTCGCGGCAGACCTCCACCCCGCTGCCGTCCGGGAGCCGGACGTCGAGCACCGCGACGTCCGGGCGTGTGGCCGGAATCCGTATGAGCGCGTCGGCCGCCGTGCCGGCCTCGCCGACCACCTCGATGTCGTCCTCCACCGAGAGCAGCTCATAAACGCCCCGGCGTACCACCTCGTGATCGTCGAGGAGAAATACGGTAATTTGTCCGTCTTCGGGCACGAAGTAAGTGTCACACACCACTATGGGCGTTGCCTGGGGTGAACTCTTCCCGTGTCCGGGGTGACCGGGATAACGTGCCGGTGTTCCGGCCCCCTGCAAGGCTGCAACCCATGCTCTGACCAGCGACTGTTCCCGACTAGCGCGATTACTTGGAAATCCGACTAAAAAGTACTTGGAAATCCAAGCAAAAACGCAGGTCAGGAGGGGTTTCCCAGAAATGTGGAGCACTGGGTAACGTGACCGTTGCAGGGTGCTCGCCGGGGCACCTGTCACGCCTGTTCCCGGCCGAGGGCACCCACCCCGTGCACGGGTACTGGAACAGGCGAGCCGCACTGGCCACCCGGCAACCCCGGGGGCCGGACCGACGGAGGAGCACACGTGACCGTGGAGAGGACTGCCGCGCGCAAGCCGCGACGCAGCGCCGGTACAACCGGTACGAAGAGCGCCGCGAGCAAGCGCGCCGGCGCGGCTGAAATGGGCAAGAAATCACCTGGCGCATCGGGGGCGGACCCCGAACTTGTTCAGCTGCTGACTCCGGAAGGCAAGCGCGTCAAGGACGCCACGTACGACTCGTACGTCGCCGACATCACCCCCGAAGAGCTGCGCGGCCTGTACCGCGACATGGTGCTGACCCGCCGCTTCGACGCCGAGGCCACCTCCCTGCAGCGCCAGGGCGAGCTGGGCCTGTGGCCCTCGCTGCTCGGCCAGGAGGCCGCCCAGATCGGCTCCGGGCGGGCCACCCGCGAAGACGACTACGCCTTCCCGACCTACCGTGAGCACGGAGTCGCCTGGTGCCGCGGGGTCGACCCGACCAACCTGCTCGGCATGTTCCGGGGCGTGAACAACGGCGGCTGGGACCCGAACAGCAACAACTTCCACCTGTACACGATCGTCATCGGCTCACAGACGCTGCACGCCACCGGCTACGCCATGGGCGTCGCCAAGGACGGCGCGGACTCGGCCGTGATCGCGTACTTCGGAGACGGCGCCTCCAGCCAGGGCGACGTCGCTGAATCGTTCACCTTCGCCGCGGTCTACAACGCCCCGGTCGTGTTCTTCTGCCAGAACAACCAGTGGGCGATCTCCGAGCCCACCGAGAGGCAGACCCGCGTTCCGCTCTACCAGCGCGCGCAGGGCTACGGCTTCCCGGGCGTCCGCGTCGACGGCAACGACGTCCTGGCCTGCCTGGCCGTCACCAAGTGGGCGCTGGAGCGGGCCCGCCACGGCGAGGGCCCCACGCTCGTCGAGGCGTACACCTACCGCATGGGCGCGCACACCACCTCCGACGACCCGACCAAGTACCGGACGGACGAGGAACGCGAGTCGTGGGAGGTGAAGGACCCGATCCTGCGCCTGCGCACGTACCTGGAGGCCTCAAACCACGCGGACGAGGGATTCTTCGCGGAACTCGAGGCCGAGAGCGAGGCGTTGGGCAAACGAGTACGCGAAGTCGTCCGGGCCATGCCGGACCCGGACCGCTTCGCCATCTTCGAGAACGCGTACGCGGACGGGCACGCGCTCGTCGACGAGGAGCGGGCCCAGTTCGCCGCCTACCAGGCGTCGTTCGCGGATGAAGGGGAGGGCAAGTAGCGATGGCTGCGGAAAAGATGGCGCTGGCCAAGGCGATCAACGAGTCGCTGCGCACGGCCCTGGACGCCGACCCCAAGGTCCTCATCATGGGCGAGGACGTCGGCAAGCTCGGCGGTGTCTTCCGGGTCACCGACGGTCTGCAGAAGGACTTCGGCGAGGACCGGGTCATCGACACCCCGCTCGCCGAGTCGGGCATCGTCGGCACGGCGATCGGCCTGGCCCTGCGGGGCTACCGCCCGGTCGTGGAGATCCAGTTCGACGGTTTCGTCTTCCCTGCGTACGACCAGATCGTCACGCAGCTCGCGAAGATGCCCGCGCGGGCGCTCGGCAAGATCAAGCTCCCCGTCGTCATCCGCATTCCGTACGGCGGCGGCATCGGCGCGGTCGAGCACCACTCGGAGTCGCCCGAGGCGCTGTTCGCGCACGTGGCGGGCCTGAAGGTGGTCTCCCCGTCGAACGCGTCCGACGCGTACTGGATGATGCAGCAGGCCATCCAGAGCGACGACCCGGTGATCTTCTTCGAGCCGAAGCGGCGGTACTGGGACAAGTCCGAGGTCAACACGGACGCGATCCCCGGACCGCTGCACAAGGCGGTCGTGGCACGCGAGGGCAGCGACCTGACCCTCGCCGCGTACGGCCCGATGGTGAAGGTCTGCCTGGAGGCCGCGGCGGCGGCCCAGGAGGAGGGCAAGTCGATCGAGGTCCTGGACCTGCGCTCGATGTCCCCCCTCGACTTCGACTCCGTCCAGGCCTCGGTCGAGAAGACCCGCCACCTGGTCGTGGTGCACGAGGCCCCGGTGTTCCTGGGCACGGGCGCGGAGATCGCCGCCCGCATCACGGAGCGGTGCTTCTATCACCTGGAGGCGCCCGTCCTGCGGGTGGGCGGCTATCACGCCCCCTACCCGCCGGCACGTCTGGAAGACGAGTACCTTCCGGGCCTGGACCGGGTGCTCGACGCCGTCGACCGCTCGCTGGCGTACTGAGGAGAGGGTCGTGACGACGATGACTGAGAACGCGTCGGGGCTCCGCGAGTTCAAGATGCCCGACGTGGGCGAGGGACTCACCGAGGCGGAGATCCTCAAGTGGTACGTCAAGGCCGGTGACTCCGTCACCGACGGCCAGGTCGTCTGCGAGGTGGAGACGGCCAAGGCAGCCGTGGAGCTGCCCATCCCGTACGACGGTGTGGTGCGCGAACTCCGTTTCCCCGAGGGGACGACGGTGGACGTGGGCGAGGTGATCATCGCGGTGGACGTGGCCGGTGGGACGGCCCCGGCTCCCGCGGAGGAGGCCCCCACGGCCGAGGCGCCGGCGCAAACCCCCGCTGCCGAGGCGCCCGAGCCCGAGGGCCGCAAGCCGGTCCTCGTCGGGTACGGCGTCGCCGAGTCCTCCACGAAGCGCCGCCCCCGCAAGGGCACGGAGGTCCCGGCCCAGCAGTCCGAGGCATTCTTCGCGGCCACCGCGATCCAGGGTGAGCTCAACGGACACGGACACGCCAAGCAGCGCCCCCTCGCCAAGCCCCCGGTCCGCAAGCTGGCCAAGGACCTCGGCGTCGACCTGGCGACGATCACACCGTCCGGCCCTGACGGCATCATCACGCGCGAGGACGTACACGCGGCGGTGGCCCCGGCCCCGGTCGTGGAAGAGACTCCGGCCGCCCCCGCCGAGGCTCCCGCTCCGGCCGTCACGTACGGCACGGCCCGCGAGACCCGCATCCCGGTCAAGGGCGTCCGCAAGGCCACGGCCGCCGCGATGGTGGGTTCGGCGTTCACCGCGCCGCACGTCACCGAGTTCGTGACGGTCGACGTGACGCGCACGATGAAGCTCGTCGAGGAGCTGAAGCAGGACCCCGCCACATATGGGATGCAGGGCCTGCGGGTCAACCCGCTCCTCCTGATCGCCAAGGCCCTGCTGGTGGCGATCAGGCGCAACCCGGACGTGAACGCGTCGTGGGACGAGGCCAACCAGGAGATCGTCCTCAAGCACTACGTGAACCTCGGGATCGCCGCCGCCACCCCCCGTGGCCTGATCGTCCCGAACATCAAGGACGCGCACACCAAGACGCTCCCCCAACTCGCCGAAGCGCTGGGCGAGCTGGTGACCACGGCCCGCGAGGGCAAGACCTCACCGGCCGCGATGCAGAGCGGCACGGTCACGATCACGAACGTCGGCGTCTTCGGCATCGACACAGGCACGCCGATCCTCAACCCCGGCGAGTCCGCGATCCTCGCGGTCGGCGCGATCAAGCTCCAGCCCTGGGTCCACAAGGGCAAGGTCAAGCCCCGCCAGGTGACGACGCTGGCGCTGAGCTTCGATCACCGCTTGGTGGACGGAGAGTTGGGCTCCAAGGTGCTGG
The DNA here is from genome assembly GCF_054462255.1 of Streptomyces sp. SD15. Taxonomy (NCBI): domain Bacteria; kingdom Bacillati; phylum Actinomycetota; class Actinomycetes; order Kitasatosporales; family Streptomycetaceae; genus Streptomyces; species Streptomyces sp. SD15. The sequence continues at coordinate 49,443 of NZ_JBTLMO010000012.1, forward strand.
CCGACGTGGCAGCGATCCTGGAACAGCCGAAGCGCCTGATCACCTGGGCGTAGGGCCGCGACGTCCTGAGAACGACGGAGGGGGCCCACCGCGGATGTGCGGTGGGCCCCCTTCTCGTATGTGGGGACCATGTCCCGTATGTGCGGGACTGTGTCCTTTTGGCTTCGCCCGGGACTACTTGGCGAAGGCGTAGTTCATGAGCTTCTTGGCGTCCGACTCGCGGGCGGCGATGGAGGTCGAGGCGAGGACGGTGCCGATGACCGTCTTGCCGTTGCGGGTGGCGGCGAAGACGAGGCAGTACTTGGCCTCGGCGCCGGAGCCGGTCTTCACGCCGATGGTGCCGCTGTAGCTGCTGAGCAGCCCGTTCGTGTTGGTCCACGCCGCCATGGTGCGGGTGCTGCCGGTCTTCGTGATGGTCTTCGCCGTGTACGACTTCGTCTTCACGATCGTCTTGAACGTGGAGCTCTTCATCGCGCTGCTGGCGATCTTCGTCAGGTCGCGCGGCGTCGAGTAGTTCGAGCCGTTGCCGATGCCGTCGAATGAATCGAAGTGCGTGTTCTTCAGGCCGAGCTTCGTCGCGGCGGTGTTCATCTTGCCGATGAACGACTTCACGCGGGCGGCACGCGTCGTGCCCGTGCCGAACTTGTCGGCGAGCGCGTACGCGGCGTCGCAGCCGGACGGCAGCATCAGCCCGTAGAGGAGCTGGCGGACGGTGACCTTGTCGCCGACGATCAGGCGCGCCGAGGACGCGTTGTTGGCGACGATGTAGTCGCTGTACGCCATCTGGATCGTGACCTTGGCGTCCAGGTTGAGGTTCGACTGCGCGAGCACGACCTTGGCGGTCATGATCTTGGTGGTGGAGCCGGTGGAGCGGCGGGTGTCCGCGGTCTTGCCGTAGAGGGTCGCGGCCGTGCTGTTGTTCATCACGTAGCCGCCCTTGGCGGCGATCGTGGGCGTCGTGACGGCGCCCGCGGGGGCGGCCCCGAACGCTCCGGCCGCCAGTACGGCGCCGGTGGTAATGGTGACAGCGGCGGCTCGACGGATACGCGTGCCCTTAATGCCGGTAATCAAAATGAACGCTCCGAATGCGCGAAATGCCCCTGGGAGAACGACACATGGCAGTGCCGTCTCACGTACGGACTCGCGACGCGCCCAAAGGGATGCACGAAAGAAGGGGATGGTTTATGTGACGTGCGTTACGTCAAGAGTCTATCGGTGACGGCGTGATGGGTCTCCGGTCGTACCGGTCCGCATCCTGGACGAGACGCGACCATGCGTACGTGTTGTATCTATGATGTGCGCATGCCTGTCGCCCCGTCCGTGTCCGCCCCGCCGGCCGTCCCCCCGGTGAACCAGCCCGTGGGCCAACCGGTGGAACAGCCGGTGAAACAACCGCTGAAGCAGCCGCCCGCCGCCGACCGTGTCTACGCCCACGTCAAGCACGGGGTCCTGGAGCGCCGTTACGAGGGCGGGACGCTGCTCACCGAGGGCGAGCTCGCCGAGGCGGTCGGGGTCTCGCGGACTCCCGTGCGTGAGGCGCTGCTCCGGCTCGAGGTCGAAGGGCTGATCAAGCTCTACCCGAAGAAGGGCGCGCTCGTGCTGCCCGTCTCCGCGCAGGAGATCGCGGACGTGGTCGAGACACGGCAACTTGTCGAGGAGCACTCGGTCCGCAAGGCCGTACCGGCTTCGCCGCGGCTCATCGAGCGCCTGGAGGAACTCCTCACGCAGCAGAAGGAGCAGGCCGCGGCCGGGGATCTGGCCGCCGCCGCAGTCACCGACCGCTGCTTCCACGCCGAGATCGTCCGCAGCGGCGGCAACGAGATCCTCTCCCGGCTCTACGACCAGCTCCGCGACCGGCAGTTGAGGATGGGGGTAGCGGTGATGCACGCCCACCCCGACCGGATCACCAAGACGCTCACCGAGCACGAGGAGATCCTCGAAGTCCTGCGCTCCGGCGACGCGGAGGCGGCGGTCGACCTCGTCCACCGGCACGTCAGCTGGTTCTCGAACCTGGCGCGGGGAGAGGTCCGATGAGTTCCCACTCGGCCGTGTCGCTCCCGGGGGACCCGCCCGGCGGACGCCGGGCCATCGGCGTCTGGGGCATCGGCGTCTCCGTCTACTTCGTCGCGGTCATCTTCCGTACGTCGCTGGGGGTGGCCGGGCTGGACGCGGCGGACCGCTTCCATGTGAACGCCTCCGCCCTCTCCACCTTCTCGATCCTCCAACTCCTCGTCTACGCGGGCATGCAGATACCGGTCGGCCTGCTGGTCGACCGGCTCGGCACCAAGAAGGTGCTGACGATCGGCGTCGTGCTGTTCACGGCGGGGCAACTGGGCTTCGCGTTCTCCCCCTCGTACGGGATGGCGCTGGCCTCGCGCGCGCTGCTGGGCTGCGGTGACGCGATGACGTTCATCAGCGTGCTGCGGCTGGGCACGCGGTGGTTCCCGGCCCGGCGCGGTCCGCTGGTCGCACAGTTGGCGGGTCTGGTGGGGATGGCGGGCAACCTGGTCTCGACCCTCGTCATCGCGCGGCTGCTGCACGGGGTGGGCTGGACGGCGGCGTTCGCCGGCAGTGCGCTCGCGGGAGTCGTCGTCCTCGTCCTCATGCTGCTGTTCCTGAAGGACCACCCCGAGGGGCACGAGCCGGAGCCGTTCCCGCATCAGGGGGCGGCGTACGTCCGTCGCCAGATCGCCGCGTCCTGGCGGGAGCCCGGCACGCGGCTCGGAATGTGGGTGCACTTCACGACACAGTTCCCGGCGATGGTGTTCCTGCTGCTGTGGGGCATGCCGTTCCTCGTCCAGGCGCAGGGGCTGTCCCGGGCCACCGCCGGTGAACTGCTCACCCTCGTGGTCCTGTCCAACATGCTGGTCGGCCTGGTGTACGGGCAGATCGTCGCCCGGCATCACGCGGCGAGGCTTCCGCTCGCGCTCGGGACGGTGGCGGCGACCGCGGTGGTCTGGGCGAGCGCGTTGGCGTATCCCGCCGAACGCGACCCCATGTGGCTGCTGATCGTGCTGTGCACGGTGCTCGGTGCGTGCGGGCCCGCGTCGATGCTCGGCTTCGACTTCGCGCGGCCCGCGAACCCGCCCGAGCGGCAGGGGACCGCGTCCGGAATCACCAACATGGGTGGTTTCGTCGCCTCCATGACGACGCTCTTCGCGATCGGTGTGCTGCTGGACGCGACGGGCGACAACTATCGCGTCGCGTTCTCCGCCGTGTTTGTGCTGCAGGCGCTGGGGCTGAGCCAGATCTTCCGGCTGCGGAAGCAGGCGGCGCGGCGGGAGCGGGAGCGGTTGGTGGCCAGCCGGGTGGAGACGGTGCACGTGCCCGCGTAGGCACCGGGCGAGGGTTTCCGCCCCCGCCGCCCTTACCCGTCCCTGGTGGCTGCCGCCCCCAGACCCCCGCTTCGGCCTGAACGGCCTCGTCCTCAAACGCCGGACGGGCTGGGATGCGCGCCCCCGGCGCTACGGCGTGACCGTGAAGTTCCGCAGGATCGCCGTCGTCAGTTCCGGGTCGCCCTCCGTCTTGATGCGGTCGGAGACGGCGTCGGCCGAGACGCGCCCGCAGGCGAGGCGGAAGTACGTCTCCCAGTCGAGGGTGAGGGTGGCGGCGGGGCCGAGAGAGGGGGCGCCGTCTATCGAGCCGCGCCCCTCCGCGTCGACACGCACCGTGCGCAGGAATTCCATCGGCCCGTGGATGTCGAAGACGACCGCCGAATTCGCCGGCGCCCCCGCGTTCTTCGCGACGACCTTCGGGAGCGCGGCGAGCAGCACGTCACGGGTGATGTGCGCACCCGGAGAGTCGAGGTTGCCGGGCCGGCCGAGGGCGACCCGGAGGTCCTGCTCATGCACCCACACATCGAACGCCCGGTTCCGCATCGCCTGTTCGAGCGTCGGCTCGGAGCCGAGCGGACCGCGCACCTTGGTCTCCGGGGCCCGCGACTCGTTCCGCAGCTGACGGTTGCGGCGGATGATCGTGTACTCCAGCTCGGAGGTCATCTCCGGCGCCGTGTGGTGGCGGCGTACGTCGACCTGCATCTCCATGTACCGCTGGTACTCGTTCGTCACGTGGAACAGGTCGCGGGGGAGCGTGTGGATCGGCCGCGGGTCGCCCAGCATCTCGCAGTCGAGCCCGATGACGTGCGACACCAGATCCCGTACCGACCAGCCGGGGCAGGGCGTCCTCCGGTTCCACTCGCCCTCCACCAGCGGCGACACCAGTTCGGATATCGCGTCGATGGAGTGGGTCCAGGCGTCGGCGTAGGACTGAAGGCTGGGATGCAGACTCACGGAACGGGACCCCTCGGGCGATCGGTGCTCGGGCAGTGGGTGTCTTGGAACGCTAAGTTACGCTGCTGTGAGGCACCCCGGCAGTGCTTTCGTGTGACGATCGTAGGCCCGTATGGACGGCTCGAATGCCAGGACGGTGGTAGTGTGCGCGCCTCTCTCCTCCAGATCGATGTAAAAGAGACCGAATCGGTCGATTCGCGTCGGCGGCGTGTGGCATCACTGGTACGAGAACAAGCCGGTGTCGATCTGGTCGTGCTGCCTGAGCTGTGGACCACGGGCGCGTTCGCGTACGAGTCCTTCGGCGCGGAGGCGGAGACCTTCGAGGGGCCGACCTTCGAGGCGATGGCGAAGGCGGCGAGCGACGCGGGCGTGTGGCTGCACGCGGGTTCGATTCCCGAGCGGGCCGCTGACGGGACGCTCTACAACACCGCCCTAGTCTTCTCCCCCTCCGGCGACCTGGCCGCCGCCTACCGCAAGATCCACCGCTTCGGCTTCGACAAGGGCGAGGCCGTGCTGATGGGCGCGGGCGGCGAGCTGGTGACGGTCCGCCTGCCGGACACCACCGTCGGCGTCGCCACCTGCTACGACCTCCGCTTCCCCGAACTCTTCCGCGGGCTCGTCGACGCGGGCGCCGAGACCCTCGTCCTCTCCGCGGGCTGGCCGGAGCGCCGCAGGGCCCACTGGACGCTGCTGGCTCAGGCACGGGCGGTGGAGAACCAGTCGTACGTCCTCGCCTGTGGAACGGCCGGGACGCACGCGGGCGTTCCCCAGGCCGGTCACTCGATCGTGGTCGATCCGTGGGGCGAGGTCCTCGCCGAGGCGGGCTCGGGCGAGGAGATCCTCACGGTGGACTTCGACCCGGCGAAGGTCGGCGTGACGCGGGAACAGTTCCCGGCGCTGAAGGACCGGATGCTGGGGCTGGAGGCGCCGCGCCGCTGAGTCAGCCCTCCGCGTCTTCTTCCCTCCGCTCCTCCCCGCGTTCCTTCTCCGCCAGGTGGATCACACACACGGCCACGGCGATCAGCAGCGCCGCGTCCGCGTCGTCCCGGACGACATCGACGCCGTACGTCTCCCGGATACGCAGCCACCGCCGCGAGATCTGCGCGAGCAGCTCCCCGTCGTAGTCGACGCCGAACTCACGGTCGAGGATCTTGCCGCTGACGTCCAGCTCCGTGCCGTCCACGAGGGACACCCGGTAGTGGTTGCGGAGCAAGGACAGCCGCTTCCGCCTGATCGTCGCCAGCGGCTCCCCGTCCCGCTCGATCACCATCGTGTCCCGCAGGGCGAACATCTTCTGGTGGATGTCGATGAGAACACGCCCCCGCGTGTCCTTGAGCTCGAAGGTGTCCCGCAGCCGCATCGCCTTGCCGTCGACGAGGAACACCTTGTTTCCGTGGTCGTCCTCGATCCAGTAGTCGTCACCGAGGCCGAGGAGCCGGTCGCGTACGAGGAATCTCATACGGTCACGGCTTCCCCGGTGGCCGGTCCGAAACGCCGCCGGTAGGCCGACGGGCTGAGCCCCGTCTCCCGCCGCAGCCGCACCCTCAGGTTCGCGGCACTGCCGAGACCGCTGCCCCGCGCCACCACGTCGAGCCGCTGCTCGCCCCGCTCGATGAGGCGACACGCGAGCGCGACCCTCTCCCCGGTCAGCCAGGCCAGTGGAGTCGTCCCCAGCTGCGCCCGGAAGCGCCGGTGCAGCGTGGCCGGGCTGAGGGCCGCGTACGCCGCCAGGTCCGCGACCGTGAGCGGCTCGCCGAGCCGCTCCTGCGCCCAGGCCAGCAGCGGTGCGAGGGATGCGTCCGGTACGTCGGGCACGGGCCGCTCGACGAACTGCCGCTGCCCGCCGTCGCGGTGCGCGGCGAACACGAGCCGCCGGGACACCGCGTTGGCCACCTCGGCGCCATGATCCCGGCGCCAGATGTGCAGGCCGAGGTCGAGCGCGGCGGCGCTGCCGGCGGCGGTGAGGATGTCGCCCTCGTCGACGAAGAGCACGTCCGGCTCCAGCAGTACCTTCGGGTGCAGTTCCCGGAAGGAGTCCGCCCAGAGCCAGTGCGTGGTGGCGCGGCGGTCGTCGAGCAGCCCGGCCTCGGCGAGCGCGAAGGTGCCGGTGCAGAAGCTCACGACGCGTGCCCCGCGCGCGTGGGTGCGCCGGATGGCGTCGAGGACGGCGGCACCGCGCGGTACGACGTTGTCGGGACGGCCGGGTACGACGAGGGTGTCCGCGTCGTCCGCGGCCTCCAGTCCGGGCACATCCGTCAGGGTGAAGAACCCGTGGTTCATCCGGACCCCCGGCGTGGGCGTGCACAGCGTCACCTCGTACAACGGCCCCGGCAGGCCGAGCTCGGGCCGCGGCAGCCCGAAGAGTTCGGTGGCGACGCCCACCTCGAACGGATTGGTGCCCGCGTCGACGATCACGGCGACGCGGTGAGGCCTCGACTGCTGAGACCCGACCCGGTGGGGCCTCGACTGCTGAGAGGATCCTTGCGGCATATGCGATTTCTAGCACTCGTGCGAGGGCCGGCCCACCGCTGAGGATGGCGCCATGAGCACCCAACCGGTATCCCTCCCCGCCGCCCTGGCGTCCTTCACCGACCTGTGGAGCCCCCGCATCGTCACCACCGTCAACGACTACGACGTACGCGTCGCCAAGGTCGAAGGCGAACATGTCTGGCACATCCACGACCACACCGACGAGTTCTTCCTGGTCCTGGAGGGCGAGCTGACCATCGCGCTCCGGGAGCCGGAGGGCGAGCGGACCGTCGTACTCCCCAAGGGATCCGTCTTCACCGTCCCGCGCGGCACCGAACACAAGCCGATCGCCCCCGGCGGCGCCGAGATCCTCCTCTTCGAGCCGACCGGAACCCTCACCGTGGGCGACCACCACGACGAGGTCCCCGACCACGTGCACGCGACGACGGGCCAGGCTCTCGGCTAGTCCGACGAAGGCTGGTCCGACGAAGATGGCGGCGTCCTGCGACGACACTGCATCCCATAGCGGCTCGGCCGCGGGGACCAACGAATACCCGGCCTGCCACGTCCACCAGCAGGACTGGGGCGTCCCGGTCCGCCTCACGGAGGGCGGCACGGACCGGCTGCCGCTGGTGCTGGCGGGGATGGACGCGGAGTAGGCGCCCGGGGCGGTGTCAACTCTCCACGGAGTAGGCGCCCGGGTCGACGTCAGCCCTCCAGGAACGCCACCAGTGCGTTCGCCAGCAGGAACGGGTCGTCCGCGCCGCACAGTTCGCGGGCGCTGTGCATCGACAGGATGGCCACGCCGATGTCGACGGTCTTGATGCCGTGGCGGGCCGCGGTGATCGGGCCGATGGTGGTGCCGCAGGGCATGGCGTTGTTGGAGACGAAGGACTGGAAGGGCACGCCGGCCTTCGCGCAGGCGGCGGCGAAGACCGCGCGGCCCGAACCGTCCGTGGCGTAGCGGTTGTTGACGTTCACCTTGAGGATGGGGCCGCCGTTGGCACGCGGGTGATGCGTCGGGTCGTGCCGCTCGGCGTAGTTGGGGTGGACGGCGTGGCCGGTGTCGGAGGACAGACAGACCGTGCCCGCGAAGGCGCGCGCCCGGTCCTCGTACGAGCCGCCGCGCGCGTACACCGAGCGCTCGAGCACGCCGCCGAGCAGCGGACCGTCGGCGCCCGTGTCCGACTGCGAGCCGTTCTCCTCGTGATCGAAGCCCGCGAGAACGGGGATGTACGGGAGCCCCGAGTCGCCCGTCGCGACCGCGACCAGAGCCGCCGTACCCGCGTGCAGGGACAGCAGGTTGTCCATGCGGGGGCCCGCCACCAGCTCCTTGTCGCGGCCCAGGTGGGACGGCGGTTCGACGGAGTGGGTCATCAGGTCCCAGCCGGTGACCTCGCCCGCCGGCAGCCCCGACTCCTCCTCCAGGAAGGCGATCAGGTCGCCCTCGCGGGGGTCGCCGAGGCCCCAGATGGGCTGCAGGTGACGCTGCTTGTCGAGCTTGAGTCCGTCGGTGGTGACGGAACGGTCGAGGTGGACGGCGAGCTGGGGCACCCGCAACAGGGGGCGGTCGATGTTCACCAGCCGCGACGAGCCGTCCTTCAGGGTCAGCCGTCCCGCCAGGCCCAGGTCACGGTCGAGCCAGGAGTTCAGCAGCGGCCCGCCGTAGATCTCCACGGCCACCTGCCGCCAGCCGTGCGCCCCGGTGTCGGGCAGCGGCTTGACCCGCAGATTGGGGGAGTCGGTGTGCGCGCCCACGATCCGGAACGGGGTGTGCGGTTCGGCGCCCTCGGGCACGTACCAGGCGATGATCGCGCCGCCGCGCAGCACGTACTTCCCGCCGCTCGTCCCCTCCCACGCGTCGGTCTCGGCGACCTGACGGAATCCGGCCTTCTCCAGCCTCTCGGCGGCGTTCGCCACGGCGTGGTACGGCGTCGGGCTCACCGACAGGAAGGTCATGAGGTCGTCGGTGTGGCCGCGGTCGAAGCGGGCGCTTGTGCTGCTCATGGGGTTCACCTTAACGACGCCCGAGGGCCCGCTCCCGGGGATGGGGAACGGGCCCTCGTAAGGAGGATGTGAAGGCCGGACACCTGACTGGAAGGATAAGTTCCGATCAGGTGTCCGATGTTTCAGGCACCCGGTGTTTGTGTTTCAGGTGTCCGGCGCTTCAGGTGTCCGCTGCTTCAGATATCCGGCGCTTCAGATATCCGGTGCTTCAAGTGTCCGGTTCCTCAGAACGCCGCCTCGTCCAGCTCCATCAGGTCCAGCTCCACACCCTCGGCGAGCTTGCGGGCGCCGGTGACGCCGGGCAGGACGTTGGCCGCGAAGAACTTCGCCGCGGCGATCTTGCCGGTGTAGAAGGGGCGGTCCTTGGCGGAGGCCGTCTCCAGCTTCTCGGCGGCCACGGCGGCGCCGCGCAGCAGCAGGTAGCCGACGACCACGTCGCCGGAGGCCATCAGCAGGCGGGTGGTGTTCAGGCCCACCTTGTAGATGTTCTTGACGTCCTGCTCGGTCGCCGCCAGGTCGGTCAGCATGAGACCGACGATGGCCTCCAGCTCGACGGCCGCCTTGGCGAGCTGCTCGCGGGCGGCGGACAGGTCTTCGCCGCCCGTGCCGAGCGCCAGGAACTTCTTGATGTCCTCGGCGAGGGAGTTCAGTGCCGCGCCCTGGTTGCGGACGATCTTCCGGAAGAAGAAGTCCTGGCCCTGGATCGCGGTCGTGCCCTCGTACAGGGTGTCGATCTTGGCGTCGCGGATGTACTGCTCGATCGGGTACTCCTGGAGGAACCCGGAGCCGCCGAAGGTCTGGAGCGACTGCGCGAGCTGCTCGTAGCCCTTCTCGGAGCCGTAGCCCTTGACTATCGGCAGGAGCAGGTCGTTCAGGGCGTGCAGCGCGGTGACGTCCTCACCGGCCGCGCTCTGGACGGCGATCTCGTCCTGGACGGCCGCCGTGTGCAGCACCAGCGCGCGCATGCCCTCCGCGTACGCCTTCTGCGTCATCAGCGAGCGGCGCACGTCCGGGTGGTGCGTGATGGTGACCTTGGGCGCGGCCTTGTCCATGAAGTTCGCCAGGTCGGGGCCCTGGACGCGCTCCTTGGCGTACTCGAGGGCGTTCAGGTAGCCCGTCGAGAGGGTGGAGATCGCCTTCGTGCCGACCATCATCCGCGCGAACTCGATGATCCTGAACATCTGACGGATGCCGTCGTGCTTGTCGCCGATCAGCCAGCCCTTGGCGGGGTGGCGGTCGCCGAAGGTCATCTCGCAGGTGTTGGAGGCCTTGAGGCCCATCTTGTGCTCGACGTTCGTCGCGTAGGCGCCGTTGCGCTCGCCCAGCTCGCCGGTCTCGAAGTCGAAGAGGTACTTCGGGACGAGGAAGAGGGACAGGCCCTTGGTGCCGGGGCCGTGGCCCTCGGGGCGGGCGAGGACGTAGTGGAGGATGTTCTCCTCCATGTCGTGCTCACCGGACGTGATGAAGCGCTTCACGCCCTCGATGTGCCAGGAGCCGTCCTCCTGCTGGACGGCCCTCGTGCGACCGGCGCCGACGTCCGAACCGGCGTCCGGCTCGGTCAGCACCATCGTCGAGCCCCAGGTCCTGTCGACCGCGATCTGGGCGATCTTCTTCTGGACCTCGTTGCCCTCGTCGAAGAGGATGCCGGCGAACGCCGGTCCGGAGGAGTACATCCAGACCGCCGGGTTCGCGCCGAGGATCAGCTCCGCGAACGCCCAGATCAGGGACGCGGGGGCGGTCGTACCGCCGATCTCCTCGGGCAGGCCCAGGCGCCAGTACTCGGAGTCCATGAAGGCTTTGTAGCTCTTCTTGAAGGAGGCCGGTACCGGCGCGGTGTTCGTCTCCGGGTCGAAGACCGGGGGGTTGCGGTCGGCGTCCGCGAAGGACTCCGCCAGCTCGTTCTCCGAAAGGCGGGTCAGCTCCTCGAGGATGGTCTTGGCGGTCTCGACGTCCATCTCCGCGAACGGGCCGGTGCCGTACAGCTTGTCGCGCCCGAGCACCTCGAAGAGGTTGAACTCGATGTCGCGGAGATTCGACTTGTAGTGCCCCATGGCGACGGCTCCGTAAGGGATTGGGAGGCGGAGGTACTCGCGGCCTCGTTACACGTACCGGCAAGTAGCTACGATGATGCTACCCGTCGGTAATAAGAATCAACCCCTGATGGTCCATATGTGGCGCAGTAGTCTTTGGCGCATGTACGGCTACGACCAGAACCCGGGTGCCCAGCAGCAGTACGCGCAGCCGCAGCAGCAGATGCCCGGGCAGATGCCGGGCGGCCAGATGCCCGGCGGTTACGGGCAGCAGCCGCCGCTCTACCCCGAGCCGTCCCCGCCGTCCCTCGCGGACGCGGTCCGCGCCTTCACCACGGGGTCGCTCGCCGCCGAGGACTTCCAGCAGGTCTTCGCGACGTCGAAGGTCTACTGCCCGCGCGGCGACAACCCCGGCTTCCTGGCGCTGCACAACACCCAGCAGCCGGTCATCCCCATGTTCACCTCCCTCAAGGAGCTGCGCCGGTACGCCGGCAAGGAGTCCAAGTACTTCGTGATCACCGGCGCCGAGGTGATCGACCTGCTCCCCACCGGCTACGGCTTCGTGCTCGACATGGAGGGCGAACACCGCATGGTCTTCGACGCCAAGGCGGTGGAGCAGATGGTCGACTTCGCGATGCGCAGGATGTACGGCTGACGTACCCCGCTCACTCGAGACGCCCGGAGGGAATGCCCTCCGGGCGTCCGTCGTTACGGGTGGCAGAAAGTTCAATAATCAACTAAACTCGAAGCACAAGGAGGTACCGACATGCCTGCAGTGACCGTCGAGAACCCGCTGGCCCTTCCCCGTGTGGCCGCGCCTGCCGATGCCGTGGCCCGTCCCGTACTCACCGTGACGACCGCCCCTGGCGGCTTCGAGGGCGAGGGGTTCCCGGTTCGCCGTGCGTTCGCCGGGATCAACTACCGCCACCTCGACCCGTTCATCATGATGGACCAGATGGGTGAGGTGGAGTACGCGCCGGGCGAGCCCAAGGGCACCCCCTGGCACCCCCACCGCGGCTTCGAGACCGTGACCTACATCATCGACGGCGTCTTCGACCACCAGGACTCCAACGGTGGCGGCGGCACCATCACCAACGGTGACACCCAGTGGATGACCGCGGGCGCCGGCCTCCTGCACATAGAGGCCCCGCCGGAGTCGCTCGTCATGTCCGGCGGCCTCTTCCACGGCGTGCAGCTGTGGGTGAACCTCCCGGCCAAGGACAAGATGATGGCCCCGAGGTACCAGGACATCCGCGGTGGCCAGGTGCAGCTGCTGAGCACCCCCGACGGCGGCGCGCTGCTCCGCGTCATCGCCGGTGAGCTCGACGGTCACCAGGGCCCGGGCATCACCCACACGCCGATCACCATGGTCCACGCGACCCTGGCGCCCGGCGCCGAGATCACGCTCCCGTGGCGCGAGGACTTCAACGGCCTCGCGTACGTCCTCGCCGGACGCGGCAGCGTCGGTACGGACCGTCGCCCGGTCCACACCGGCCAGACCGCCGTCTTCGGCACCGGCACCTCGCTGACCGTCCGCGCGGACGAGCAGCAGGACTCCCACACGCCGGACCTGGAGGTCGTGCTTCTCGGTGGCCGGCCCATCCGCGAGCCCATGGCCCACTACGGCCCCTTCGTGATGAACACCCGCGAGGAGCTGCAGCAGGCGTTCGAGGACTTCCAGAAGGGCCGCCTGGGGACCATCCCGGCGGTGCACGGGATGTCCGAGGGCGGGCTGTAGGACTCCGCTCCGCCGGATGAGTGAGGGAGGCCCCGTCCGCCATGCCGGACGGGGCCTCCGACCGGTGGGCAGGTTGCGCGAGGGGTGCATCCGGGCAGGGCGACGTATCAGGGCATGCGCCGCCGAAGACGCACCCGCGCCGGCCCGGATCGTCGCTCCCTCTTTCGGCCCTCCTGATGTGACGCACCGGCTGACGCATGGTCAGGTGAAGGCGTGCAGCTACTCCCCGAAGGTGCCCGGCGCCTGGCCGCCTGGTGTGTCGTGATCCTGCTCGTCGCTGGTGTGGCGTGGGTCGGGATCGAACTGTGCGGGGAGCTGCGTACCGCGGTGGTGCCGGTGCTGCTCGCGCTGCTCGGGACCGCGCTGCTGAAGCCGCTGTACCGGCGGATGGTGAAGGTCGGGGTCAACCGGTCGCTGGCCGCAGGGCTGACGTGTGTCGCGGTGGTCGTGATCGTCGGCGGGGCCGTGTACATCGTCGTCGCCGCGCTCATCGAGACCGGGGACCAGATCGTCGCCTCCCTCAGGCAGGCGGCGAAGTCGCTCACCGAGCACTTCGGGGCGGCGGGGACCTCGCTGGACGACCTCGCCGCCAACTCCAAGGAACTGCTCACCAAGTTCGGCGGGACCGCGGCCTCCAATGTCATCAGCGGGGTCAGCGTCGTGGGCGAGACCATCGCCATGGCCGTACTGGCCCTGCTGCTCGTCTTCTTCTTCCTCCGGGACTCCGACCGCACCGCCGGGGCGCTGCGCTCGCTCGCACCCCGCGGCACCGCCGACACCGTGGAGGCGATGGCCCGCCGCGCCTTCAGGGCCGTCGAGGGCTTCATGCGCGGGACCACGCTCATCGCCTTCATCGACGCCCTGTGCATCACCGTCGGGCTGCTGATCCTGCGTGTCCCGGGTGCGGTCGGGCTCGGCGCGCTCGTCCTCGTGGGCGCGTACATCCCGTATCTCGGCGCGTTCATCTCCGGCGCGGTGGCCGTGCTGGTCGCGCTCGCCGACCGGGGGTTCGTGATCGCGCTGTGGGCGCTCGGAGTCGTCCTCGCCGTGCAGGTGCTCGAGGGGCATGTGCTGCAGCCGATGATCCAGAGCCGGACCGTGCAGATGCATCCGGCGGTCGTGATGCTGGCGATCACGGCGGGCGCGTCCGTCGCGGGGATCCTGGGCATGCTGCTCGCCGTACCGCTGACGGCGGCCGCGTTCGGGGTCTTCTCCGAGCTGCGTACGCGCTATGCGCCGGCCCCCTCGGACGTCGTGGCGGACGACTCGTAGAACTCGAACCAGATGCTCTTGCCCTCGCCCCGCGGGTCCACGCCCCAGGCCTCCGCGAGCAGCTCCATGATCACCAAGCCCCGTCCGGAGGACGCCAGTTCACCGGGGTGGCGCCGGTGCGGCAGGTCGTCGCTCGCGTCCGTGACCTCCACCCGCATCCGGCGGTCGTCCGGCCCGCCGGTCACCTCGGCGACGAGCTGTGCGTCGGCGTCGGTGTGCACCAGGACGTTCGTCAGCATCTCGGAGACGAGCAGGACCGCCGAGTCGCGCTGGTCCTCGCAGGCCCAGTCGTGCAGCAGCTCACGCAGCTGCTGGCGGGCCCCGGCGATCCGCTCGGGCTCGGCCTGCGCCACGGTCAGCGCAGCTCGGCGTACCGTCGGCCGGACGGTCACGTCCGTGTCCCCGCAGCCGCACCCCTCGGCCTGCCGGCACAGCAGCAGCACCGCGATGTCGTCCTCGCGGCGGTCGACCAGCGGCCCGGGGGTGTGGTACGAGGAGGGCCCGTGCACCGCCTGGACCAGGGTGTCGGCCAGCGACTCCATGTCACCGGTGTGGGACTCCAGGATGCGGCGGATGCGGCGCCACCCGGTGTCGAGGTCGTGGCCGCCGGTCTCGATCAGCCCGTCCGTGCAGATCAGCATGGCCTCGCCGGGCTCCAGGACGAGCCGCGTGGTGGGGTAGTCGGCGTCCGGGTCGATGCCGAGCGGCAGCCCGCCCGAGGTCGGCCGGATCAGCACCGTTCCGTCGGCCATGCGTATCGCCGGGTCCGGGTGTCCGGCGCGGGCGATGTCCAGCGTCCCCGTCGCCGGGTCCACCTCGACGTACAGGCAGGTCGCGAAGCGCGGGTCGCCGTCGGCCGGTCCCCCGTTGCCGCTGCTCGACCCGTACGTCACCGAGTCCGTGACCCCGTACAGGAACCGTGAGGCCCGGGAGAGGACCGCGTCCGGGCGGTGGCCCTCGGAGGCGTAGGCGCGCAGGGCGATGCGGAGCTGGCCCATCAGCCCCGCGGCACGCACATCGTGGCCCTGGACGTCGCCGATGACGAGGGCGAAGCGGCCGGACGGCAGCGGAATCATGTCGTACCAGTCGCCGCCGACCTGGAGGCCGCCGCCGGTGGGGACATAGCGTGCGGCGACGCTCATGCCGGGGATCTGCGGGCCCAGCGTGGGCATCATCGAGCGCTGCAGGCCCTCGGTCAGTTCCCGTTCCGACTCGGCCGTCCCGGCCCGGGAGAGGGCCTGCGCGAGCATCCGGGCCACGGTCGTCAGCACCGAGCGCTCGTCGGGAGTGAAGCTGACGGGGTACGTGAAGGCCGCCATCCACGCGCTCATCGTGCGCCCGGCGACGGTCAGCGGCAAAAACGCCCAGGACTCCCGGCCGAAGTGCGCGGCGAGCGGCCAGGAGGTGGGATAGCGGCTCTTGTACTCCTCCGGGCTGGAGAGATAGACGGCCCGGCCGGTGCGGACGACTTCCGCCGCCGGATAGTCCGAGGCCAGCGACATCTGGATGAAGGGTCCCTCGTCGCCCGGCTGCTGCCCGTGGTGGCCGATGAGGGTGAGCCGGTCGCCCTCCGCGCCGAAGACGGCGAGCCCGTCCGGCGAGAACCCCGGCATCGACAGGCCCGCCGCGACCCGTAGCACCTCCGCCGTGGACCGTGCCTCGGCCAGGGCCCGGCCCGCGTCCAGCAGGAACGCCTCGCGCGAGCGGCGCCAGTCGCCCGTGACCGGGCTGCGCGCGGCGGCGCCCGGCGAGGGCTCGGTGACCTCCTGGAGGGTGCCCAGCAGCTCGAATCTCCCGGTGCCCGGGGTGAGGGTCGGCTTGGACCGGGTGCGCACGGTACGGATCACCCGTCCGTGCTCGTTCATGATCCGCAGCCGGACCTCGGCGAGCGTGTCCTCGGTGACGGCGAGCTGCACGACGCTGACGACCTCGTTCCAGTCGGCCGGGTGAAACCGGGAGCGCACCCCCGCCTCCGTGACCTTCGTGGGCTGTGGGGGCAGCCCGAGGAGCCGGGCGGCCTCCCGGTCGAGTGTGACCAACCCTGTGGCGTTGTCCCAACGCCAGAGGCCGGTTGCGAGGGCGGCCAGGACGTCCCCCACGCTGGGCAGGGGCTCACCAGTGCGCATTCACCCACTGTAGAAAGAGGTGATCGTCGAGTGCCACCGAGAGTATTCGGGGTGGCGATCATTGGGTGGCCGGTACCCTTGGGGGATCTGGGCGTAGGCCCGGAAGTTTCACGTGAAACCGAGAAACAGACCCTGGTCCGACGTTCCGCGTGAAACAGACAGCTGAAACAGACAGCGAAACAGACACCCGATCCGCGAAGACTGGATGAACGACGATGCATCGGTACAGGTCCCACACCTGCGGCGAGCTCCGCGCCTCTGACGTCGGCAGCGACGTCCGGCTGAGCGGCTGGCTGCACAATCGCCGAGACCTGGGCGGCATCCTCTTCATCGATCTGCGCGATCACTACGGCATCACGCAGCTCGTCGCCCGCCCCGGCACCCCCGCCTACGAGGCCCTCGACAAGGTCTCCAAGGAGTCGACGGTCCGCATCGACGGCAAGGTCGTCTCCCGCGGCACGGAGAACGTGAACCCGGACCTGCCCACCGGCGAGATCGAGGTCGAGGTGAGCGAGGTCGAGCTGCTCGGCGCGGCCGCCCCGCTGCCCTTCACGATCAACGCCGAGGACGGCGTCAACGAGGAGCGGCGCCTGGAGTACCGCTTCCTCGACCTGCGCCGCGAGCGCATGCACCGCAACATCCTGTTGCGTACGGCCGTGATCTCGGCGATCCGTCACAAGATGACGGCGCTGGGCTTCAACGAGATGGCGACGCCGATCCTCAGCGCCACGTCCCCGGAGGGCGCGCGCGACTTCGTGGTCCCCTCCCGTCTGAACCCGGGCAAGTTCTACGCGCTCCCGCAGGCGCCTCAGCAGTTCAAGCAGCTGCTGATGATCTCCGGCTTCGACCGCTACTTCCAGATCGCGCCCTGCTTCCGCGACGAGGACGCGCGTGCG
This sequence comes from Streptomyces sp. SD15, assembly GCF_054462255.1. NCBI lineage: Bacteria > Bacillati > Actinomycetota > Actinomycetes > Kitasatosporales > Streptomycetaceae > Streptomyces > Streptomyces sp. SD15. The sequence goes on from NZ_JBTLMO010000012.1 coordinate 66,270, forward strand.
GACCGTTCGCCGGGCGAGTTCTACCAGCTCGACGTGGAGATGTCCTTCGTCGAGCAGGAGGACGTCTTCCAGCCGATCGAGAAGCTCATGACGGAGCTGTTCGAGGAGTTCGGCGGCGGCCGCCACGTCACCTCGCCGTTCCCGCGCATCCCGTTCCGCGAGTCGATGCTGAAGTACGGCTCCGACAAGCCGGATCTGCGGGCCCAGCTGGAGCTGGTGGACATCACCGACATCTTCGAGGGCTCGGAGTTCAAGGCCTTCGCGGGCAAGCACGTGCGCGCCCTGCCGGTGCCGGACGTGTCCGCGCAGCCCCGGAAGTTCTTCGACCAGCTCGGTGACTTCGCGGTCTCGCAGGGTGCGAAGGGTCTGGCCTGGGTGCGGGTGGCCGAGGACGGCTCGCTCACCGGTCCCATCGCGAAGTTCCTCACGGAGGAGAACGTCGCGGAGCTGACGAAGCGGCTTTCGCTCGCCGCGGGCCACGCGGTGTTCTTCGGCGCGGGCGAGTTCGACGAGGTCTCGAAGATCATGGGCGCGGTGCGGGTGGAAGCCGCCAAGCGTGCCGGCCACTTCGAGGAGAACGTGTTCCGCTTCTGCTGGATCGTCGACTTCCCGATGTACGAGAAGGACGAGGACACCGGCAAGATCGACTTCTCGCACAACCCCTTCTCGATGCCCCAGGGCGGCCTGGAGGCCCTGGAGACCCAGGACCCGCTGGACATCCTGGGCTGGCAGTACGACATCGTCTGCAACGGCGTCGAGCTGTCCTCCGGCGCGATCCGTAACCACGAGCCCGACATCATGCTCAAGGCCTTCGAGATCGCGGGCTACGACCGTGAGACCGTCGAGGAGCAGTTCGCCGGCATGCTGCGTGCCTTCCGCTTCGGCGCCCCGCCGCACGGCGGTATCGCCCCGGGCGTCGACCGCATCGTCATGCTTCTCGCGGACGAGCCGAACATCCGGGAGACGATCGCGTTCCCGCTCAACGGCAACGCGCAGGACCTGATGATGGGCGCGCCGACGGAACTGGACGAGACCCGTCTGCGAGAGCTGCACCTTTCGGTGCGCAAGCCGCAGCCGAAGTAGACCTTCGTCTGCATCCCGGCGCGTTCGAATGGCTCGGAATCGACACCGATTCCGAGCCATTCTCATGTGGTCCTCATGGGCTCCCGTGAATCACAGCTCTTTGACAGGTTCACTTCATAGCGTCCATGGCCATGACTGATACCCCCCAACAGGCAGCAGCAGAACGGGAATTGACGCGCCGTCGGGTCGTCGTCGCTGGCGGTGCGACGGTCGTGGCCGCGGGTCTGGCGGCCGGCCTGGGCGCGAACGCCTTCGCGGGCGACGCGACCGCCGCCACGGGCGCCGGGCCCCTGGCGATGGACTCCGCGAGCCCGTCCGGCACCCCGGAGGCCTGCTACGTCCTGACCTCGGAGACCACCGAGGGTCCGTACTACATCGACGCGGACAAGATCCGCCAGGACGTCACCGAGGACGAGGAGGGCATCCCCCTCACCCTCAGACTCAAGGTGATCGACGCCGAGACCTGCAGACCGGTACGGAACGCCGCCGTCGACATCTGGCACTGCTCGGCGCTGGGCGTCTACTCGGGCTACGAGGACATGGGCAATGGCGGTGGCGGCGCCCCGCCCTCCGGCGCCCCCACGGACGCGCCCACCGGGACGCCCACCGGCCCGCCCCCGTCGGGCGGTCCCGGCGGCCACCAGGAGCCGACCGACGACGAGCGCTATCTGCGCGGTACGTGGCGGACGGACAAACGCGGTCACGTCACCTTCAGGACCGTCTTCCCAGGCTGGTACCGGGGCCGCTGCGTGCACATCCATGTGAAGGTCCATGTGGACGGCACCTGGACGGACGCGGGGTACGAGGGCGGCCACACCTGCCACACGGGCCAGCTGTTCTTCGACGAGGAGTCGGTGCTGGCCTCCGCCGAGGTGGAGCCGTACTCGACGAACTCTGCCACCCGGACGACCCTCGACGAGGACACGATCTACCCGGACAACGGCGCCGAGGGCGGCCTGCTCCACCTCAGGTATGACAAGAGGCGCATCGCCCGGGGTGTCCACGCCCACCTGACGATGGGCGTGGCCCCGGATGAGACCCATGACAGCTCGGAGTAAGAGCAAGGAGTGGGATGAGTAAGGGAAGCCTTGCCTAAGTCCATTATCAGAAGGGGCTCGAAAGTGCCGTATGTTTCGGGCCCCTTTTTGCTCTCTCAGGGAAAGCCACAGTGCTTTCCCATGGTCTTGACAGGCGATTTACCTAGCGTCCGGGCCATGACTGAGACCCAAGGACCGGCGCACAAGCAGAGCATGACACGACGCAAGGTTGTTATCGCAGGTGGAGCGGCCGTCGCGGTCGTGGGCGTGGGCGGCGGCATCGCCGCGACCGCGAACGCGGGCCAGACGACCTCCGACTCTGCAACGCCTTCGTCCTCGTCGAGCTCCGAGACGTGTTACACGCTGACCTCGGAGACCACCGAGGGCCCGTACTACATCGACGCGGACAAGCTCCGCCAGGACGTCACCGAGGACCAGGAGGGCATTCCGATGACCCTCAAGCTCAAGGTGATCGACGCGGAGACCTGCAAGCCGCTGAAGAACGCGGCGGTCGACATCTGGCAGTGCAACGCGATGGGTATCTACTCCGGTTACGAGGCGATGAGCAGTGGCGGCGGTGGCGGCGCCCCGTCCGGCATGCCCTCCGACGCCCCGACCGGCTCCCCGACCGGCGAGCCCCCGTCCGGCGCGCCCTCCGGCGGTACGGGCGGCGGCCACTCCGAGCCCACCGACGACGAGCGCTACCTGCGCGGCACCTGGAAGACCGACAAGCACGGTTACGTCACCTTCAAGACGGTCTTCCCGGGCTGGTACCAGGGTCGCGCCGTCCACATCCACACGAAGGTCCACGTCGACGGCACCTGGACCGACGCGGGCTACGAGGGTGGCCACACCTGCCACACCGGCCAGTTCTTCTTCGACGAGAAGTCGGTCCTGGCGTCGGCGGAGGTGTCCCCGTACTCCACGAACACCACCACCCGCACCACCCTCACCGAGGACACGATCTACCCCCAGAACGGCCATGAGGGTGGCCTGCTGTACCTCAAGTACAACAAGAAGAACATCGCGAAGGGCGTCCACGCCCACCTGACGATGGGCGTGGCCCCGGACGAGACCCACGACAGCACGGACACGCAGCCGAGCGCGTCGGCGTCGGCGTCGTAACTCCTCGCACGCACACAAGGGGCGTCCGGGTTCGTGAAGTCCTGGGCGTCCCTCGGCGACAAGTTCGGGCGGGGCGCAGGCTGGGATGCACTCCTGTCAGCCCGCCACCCGGCCCTCCGGGTAGGCCGTCTCGCGAACGGTGCCCCGTTCCGGGAAGTACCAGACGAACGGCATCAGTCCTCTTCCGGCTCCTCGGAGAACAGGTCTTCCGTACGGGTGGCGGTGATGGCTCGGTCGAACCAGCGGACGAGGGTGTCGAGGTCGCTGCAGTCGGTGATCCGGGTGCGGGCGTCGTCGGGGACGGGGATGCCGCGCCGTTCCAGCAGGCGCAGGATCGACGAGGCTTGATTCTCGGCCCTTCCTTCGAGGTAGGCCGTCTCGCGAACCGTGCCCCGGCCGGGGAAGTAGCTGACGAAACTCAAGATTTCCCTCCACTTTTCTCCCGCCGGGGTCTTGCCCAGGGAGTTGTCCAGAAAGTCGTTGAAGTAGTCGGCGGACTTCCCGTCCGTCTCCTGAAGGGCGCGGGCCAGTGCTTCCAGTATGGCCTCGATCCGGGGGCTTCGGCCATGCGCGACAGCGGAGAACGCCGCCATCGTGAGGTTCTCGGCCGCGGTCCTCTCGTCGGTGATGACCGGCAGGTTGTCCGGTCCGACGATCAGGGGATACGTCCGCTGCGCGGTCCAGCCCCGGGCTCCGCAGGCGAAGGGGCCGGCCGCCCACTTGGCCGTGGCCCGGTCCTGGCACACCACGAGCAGCAGCACTGGAAGGTCGTACTTCGCCTGGAGGTACGCGACGTAGTACCCCCAGCTCGATTCCTTGGCCGTGTCCCGGCGCCGCTGGGTCGACGGCGAGCACGAAGGTGTCTCCGTCGGACGGGGCGATGCGCAGCACGGTGTCCACGCGGCGCTCCACCGGCCGGATCTCCGTCACGTCGGAGGTGAGCGCGTCCACGGTCACCTTCTCGGGTAACGGGATGCCCAGTACAGCGAAGACCGGGGCGAGGATCTCGGGCCGGTCCTGGAAGATCCGGTGCGAGGCCTCGTGCGCCGATGTGACCATGTGGCGGAACCTAGGGGGATCTCGGGCCGGGCGTTCGGCCGACGGGAGGGGATCACTCTTTCGGGGGGCGATGAAACGTTCACGCCGCCGTGGTCAGTTCGCACCAGATGTACTTGCCGGTGCCGATGATGTTCTTGACGTCCCGTTGGGGGACCCAGCCCCAGGTGTTCGCGCAGTCGTGGACCAGTGCGAGGCCGCGGCCCGTTTCGGCGTCGGGGGTGGCGTGGTGTACGGGGTGGGGTGGTGTGGGGTCCGCGTCCCAGACACCGATGCGCAGGGTGCCGCCTTCCGCGCGGAGCCGTATGGCGGCGGGGCCCTTGGTGTGCTGTACGGCGTTGGTGACCAGCTCGGTCGCGAGCAGCTCGGCGGTTTCTGTGAGGTGGGGGAGGCCATGGGCGGTGAGGATCAGACGGAGGGTGCGGCGGCAGATGGCGACGGCTCGGGGGTCGTTGGGGATGTAGAGGGTGTACTCCCAGGGGGCGGGGGCGTCGATGGCCTCTTGGGTTTGGGTCACGGTTGAACTCCTGTGGAGGGGAGGGAGGGCGGTGGCGGTTGTCGGGCGGTGGCTGTGTCGCGGCCGCCATGGCAGGGCGGGGCGGTGCGCTTCCGGGGACCCCGGGGTTCCGCAGTGTGTGCGTCGCGTCACCGACGGTAGGGCAGTAATTTGTGCCCGTGCAAGCAGGTTGCGTAATCTGCCGCTCGCAAGTGGTAATCCGGTACGGCTCGTTGAGGGAAGAGGTCCGTATGCCGCCGAGGAGTCAGCCGACTGCGCGTCAGATGCGCCTCGGTACCGAGTTGCGCAGGTTGCGGGACGCTGCCGGCAAGACCGCCCGGGAGGTGGCGCAGTTCCTGGGCTCCACGTCAGGACAAATGAGCCAGATGGAGGCAGGCATCGCGGGCGTGAGCGAACAACGCCTGCGAAGGCTCGCGGCCCATTACGCCTGTGCGGACCAGAAGTTGGTCGACGCCCTGGTGGAGATGGCGACGGACCGTACTCGTGGGTGGTGGGAGGACTACCGCGACGCACTGCCGCCCGAGTTCCTGGACTTGGCGGAGCTGGAGCACCACGCGCACTTCGTTCAGGTGATCGCGACCGCTCATGTGCCGGGACTGCTTCAGACCGAGGAGTACGCGCGGGCGGTTTTCGGGTACTGGGTACCGCCGCTCCCGGACAGCGAACTGGAGCTGTGGGTTGCGTACCGCATGCGTCGCCAGCTGCTCCTGTCGCGAGAGGGGGCGGTGCCGTACGAGGCGGTCCTGCATGAGTCCGTATTGCGTACTCGTGTGGCCGACCGGCGTGTGGCCCGCGTTCAACTCGAGGAGCTGGTTCGTCAGTCGGAGCGTCCCGGCGTCTCGTTGCGGGTGATTCCCTTCGACGTCGACGGATTCGCTGGGGCAAGCTCGTCGTTGGTGTACGTCGGCGGTCGCGTACCGGCATTGGACACAGTGCAGCGCGATACCCCCTACGGCTCCGCCTTCCTGGATGCCTCCGCGCAACTCGGCGCCATGCGAACACTCTTCCGTAAGGTGGAGTCGGCGTCCCTTGACCCGGCTCGGTCGCGGGATTTCATCCACCGTCTGTCGAAGGAGCTGTAGGCGTGATCCATTGGCAGAAGTCCACGTACTCCGGCGGCGCGGCGGGCAACGAATGCGTGGAAATGACCTGCGTCCACGACAAGTTGCTCCTCCGCGAGAGCGACGAGCCCGGCCGGATACTTTCCCTCTCCCCCGTCGGTCTGGCTGCCCTCCTGGGGGAGATACGGGCGAACCGGGCCTGAAAAACAAGCTCACCAACTAGGAGCCGGGCGTCCGAGCCCGCAGCGAACCGCCGCCGGCCCCCCTTGGGAAAGGGGGGCCGGCGGCGGCAGACGCCAGGGCGCTTACGAATCGTCGCCGCCTTGGCGGTTCGAACTCCGGTCCGCACGCCCCGATCGACGCACCAGCTCGCCCGCCGCCAGGGTCGCGGTGGCCACTGCCCGCACCCAGCGCGGGCCGCCCCGTGCCGCCCACACGACGCAGACACACCCTCCGACGACGAGCACGAGGACGCCGGACAAGACGAGCACTGCCATGCTCATCCCCCTTCTTCCGTTGTGGTGGCCGCAGTCCGGTCAGGACAGCGACTTGTAGCCGCCCCAGCCCGTGGCGATCTTCGTACGCGCCCCGAACGACCCCTTGCCGTCACCGTAGTTGCGGTACAGATTGCCGCTGGTGTCACGGGAGACGAGGTCGGCCTTGCCGTCGCGGTTGAGGTCGCCGGTGCCGACGACGGCGTTGTAGGAGCTGCCCCAGTTGCTGAACAGCTTCACCCGGGCCGTGAACGTGCCTTTGCCCGAACCGGCGTACTGGTAAAGGGTGTTGGACTTGTCCTGGGCGACCAGGTCGCCGATGCCGTCGCCGGTGATGTCGCCGACGCCGACGATCTTCTTGTAGCCCTTCCAGTTGTCGTAGAGCTTCACGCGCGCGGACAGCTTGCCGGTGCTCGTGCCCTTGTAGAGGTACACCGCTCCGGTGGACGTGTTGCGGGTGATCAGGTCGGGGCGGCCGTCACCGCTGATGTCGCCGGGCGAGGTGAGGATGTCGTACTGCGTCCAGCCGCTGGTCGCGAGGGTCGTGTACGAGGTCGATGGCTTGACCGCGCTGCCGCAGCCCGGCTTGTAGAGGCGCAGGGCCCCGCTGCTGAGGCGGACGAGGACGTCGTTGCAGCGGTCGCCGCTCAGGTCTCCGAACGGGACCGCCTTGATGCCGGCGGCCCACCCGGTGCCGGTGGCCTTTTCGGAGAACTTGCCGCCGCCGGTGCCGAACTGGACGGACAGACCGCCGGAGGAGTTGAGGGTGAGGAGGTCGCCGACGCCGTCCGGTTCGCCTTCGATGCTGTGGAAGTCGTGGCGTACCGTCGCGCCGCCGGAGACCGTTCCGGTGCCGCTGGTCACGGTCGTTGCCGTGGAGCCGCCGAGGCCGGTCGCCTTGAGGGTCCACTTGAAGCGGCCGTTGGGGAAGTGGCTTCCGTTCGTCGCCTTGCCGTTCCAGGTCGCCGACAGCCAGGCCGTGGCGGCGCCGCCGGTGACTGTGCGGGTGGCCTTGCCGCTCTCGCCGCTCTCGACGGAGGTGAAGGTGAGGGACCAGGAGGCGACGGGGCGGGAGAGGAGCCAGGTGCCGTTCCAGGTTTTGGAGTCGGCGTCGGACGACTTCAGCCAGACCAGATCGTCGGCGGTCTCGGTCGCGAACACGCTCGGGGCGGACGGGGCCACGCCGGTCGTCGCGATGTGCGTCCGCTCGTACATGTCGAACCAGGCGACCAGGCCCGTGTACTCGTCCACCGTCCACCGGTAGCGGCGGTCGGTGGCCTGCCCGGAGGCCGGGAGGCCGGAGGCGATCACGCGGGTGGTGCCGGTGGCCGCGTCGGTGAGGACGAGTTCGTCGCTCGCGTGGTCGTGACGCACGGTGAATCCGTCGCCGAGCAGTACGTCACCCGGGGTCACGGGCACCGACGTACCGGCCTTGGTGTCGTACACGCCCGCAGAGGCCGTTCCGCAGGACCAGTACACCCAGCGGCCCGCTGCCTGGAGCTCGGTCGGCACACAGCCGGTGTTCGGGATCGTGACCGTGGTGAGGGTCTTCTCCTCGGTCAGGCTGTACGAGGTGATCTTGCCGGCGGTGGTGGTGGCGCTCCAGAGGGTGGAGCCGTTGAGGGCGGCGGCGCGGATCGAGCGCTTCAGCTGCTGCCCCTGGCCGAATTCACCGACGTACTGCAGGGGAGTGGTGCCACCGGAGTTGTAGACCGCGTAGTCGTCGGAGACGTCGACGATCGCGCCGCCCTCGGTCGCGAACTCCAGCGTGCTGTTGGACCAGGCGTCACCGATGGCGATCAGCTTGTCCGCGTTCGGGAGACCGCTGCCGCCCTCGTCCATGTCGCTGAACGTGTCGAGGTAGACGTCCTCGGGCGCGGAGCCGCTGTTGCCCCACAGCGGCGAGCAGGTGGTGCCGGCGTACGGGCACGCGGGGCTGATCGCGTCGCCCGCCGTGGCGTCGGAGGCGGTCAGCGTGGTGCCGCCGTCCGTGGTCAGGGTGCGGATCGACGTGGTGTCGGAGGTGCTGGAGGGGCTGTCCTCCGCCACCCGCAGGCTGCCCCGGCTGAGCGCGAGGCCCGTCTTGGCGTTCTCCGTCGCCGGGATCTCGTACACCTTCGTCAGCGTCGGCGAGCCGTCCTCGGCCTGGCCGACGCGCTGCGTCCACCAGTCGGTGGCACCGGTGCCACCGGTGACGAAGGCGTCGTCGCCGGGGGCGGGAACCGCGTACACGCCGGAGTCGGAGAGCAGGGTCCGTGAGGAGCCGTCGAGGAGGGAGACGGCCGTGATCGCCGTGCCGGTGTCCGTGTCCGTGGGCAGCAGCAGCCAGTCGCCGGTCAGGACCGGGTCGCCGTCGAGAGCGCCGAAGGTCGGCAGGCCGATGACCTGTTCCTCGGCGGCCGGGTCGGTGCGGGACTTGACGTGGAGCTCGCCGGTTCCGTCGTCGTACCAGCCGATCCGGTCCTCGCTCTGCACGAAGATCGAGTTGGCGGTGACGTCGGTGAAGGCGCGGGTGCCGACGGCCGTGTCGAGGTCGATGTAGTACAGCCAGCCGCCGTACTCGGCCAGCACGCCGGAGCTGTCCGCGGCCACGACCTCCTGGTCCCCGATGATGAACCAGTCGCCGGTCACGAAGCGTTCGCGCCGCTCGCCGTCCACGGAGTCGATCAGGGTGCGGCCGGTGACGACGGTGTCACCGGCCAGCGCACGGTAGTAGTAGTCCGAGGTGACGGTCGACAGTTCATGCGTCGCCGGGTCCCAGAGAGGGACGGACTTGCTGGTCAGGGAAGTCGGCAGGGCGACCAGGTCGCTGTCCGAGCCGTACCAGGCCGTCCGGCACGCCGAGCCGACGGAGGTGCAGCCCGCGCCGGGCGTGTAGACGCCGGCCGCGTTCTCGACGGTGACGGTGGTGCCGTCGTCGTACTCCGTCCACAGCAGCCCGGCCGTTCCGCTCTGCCGGTGCAGGAAGCCGGTCGTACCGGCGGTGAGCGGCCGGTCGGCGCGCGGAGTGTCCGAGCTCGGGTCGACGAGCGTGATCTCGGTGGTGCCCGTGGCCGCCGCGGGGGCGGCCTGGGCCGAATCAGCGCCCTCGGAAAAGACGGTGACGGCCGTGGCCGCGACAGCGACGGCGAGTGCGGAGACGGCAGCGGCCAGACCGCCCCGTCTCAGGGCGTGTCTGCCCACGTGGATTTTCCCTCCCCGCGAGGACCCCCGTCCTCGCACAAGTGGCCGGATGCTACCCGATCATGAGTCGTGCGTGCCGTCCCACGGTTCGCCGAAGCCGAGCCGGTCCGGGTACAGCTCGGCCCAGCTCTCCTCCTCGTCCTCCTCGATCACCAGGCCGAACAGCACGCCGTCGACGGTGAGTTGGAAGGGACGGATCGCGATGTCCGTGTAGGCGCGCCGGGGCAGGCTGCGCAGGAGTTTCCCCAGGTGGGCCCGGGCGCGGGAGAGGACCGAGTCGTCTCCGTACGGGGCGCGCTGCTGCTCGGCCCAGGTGCCCGCGCACCAGATCTCCGAGTCGTGGTACCGGCCCCCGGCGTCGAAGGTGTGCAGCACCGTGTACAGGCGTTTGTGCTCTTCCCAGCCGTCGTCGGGCCGGTACCCCTCGGGGAACGCATACGTGAGCGACGCCAGGAACTGACCGTCCGCGTAGCGACCGATGGTCTCGGTGCGGGACTTCGGCTCGTAGGCGATCGGGATGACTGGAGGGACTGCCATGACGAAACCATACGGGTGGACGCGAACATGCCATCATCGGGGTCGGTTTCCGGCCGACGGCTGGGGACGCGCCCCCGCCCCCACCCCAGGCATCTCGGAAACCGCCAACACTTGACCCCAAAGTGTTGGCGGTTTCCGAGAAGGGTCCCGGCCGGGCTCGCAGGGGTACTACTCCGGTGCGCCGCCGAAGCGCTCCTTGTACGACTCCAGGTCCTCGTCCGTGATCTTGGCGAAGAGGACCGGGGGGACCGTGAAGGGGGTGCCGGCGGGGACCGAGGACAGGGCACGGGCCTCGTCGGACGTCACCCACGTCGCGGTGTCATTCGGCAGGGCGAACGCCGAGCGCATGGCCTTCGCCGACGCCGGGATGAAGGGTTCCGACACCACCGAGTAGAGGTGGATCAGGTTCATCGCCGTACGAAGGGTCAGCGCCGCGCCCTCCGGGTTGGTCTTGATCTCCAGCCAGGGGGCCTTCTCCTCCAGGTAGGAGTTGCCCGCCGACCACAGGGCGCGCAGCGCCGCCGCGGCCTTGCGGAACTGGAGGGCCTCCATCTGGGTCTCGTACTCGGCCAGCAGGCTCGCGATCTCCTCGCCCAGCTTCGCCTCTGCCTCGCCGGCCGCCGCGCCCGCCGGGACCTCCTCGCCGAAGCGCTTCTTGGAGAAGGACAGGACGCGGTTGACGAAGTTGCCGAGGGTGTCCGCCAGGTCCTTGTTCACCGTGGTCGTGAAGTGCTCCCAGGTGAAGGAGGAGTCGTCGGACTCCGGCGCGTTGGCGATCAGGAAGTAGCGCCAGTAGTCCGCCGGGAGGATCTCGAGGGCGTGGTCGGTGAAGACACCGCGCTTCTGGGACGTGGAGAACTTTCCGCCGTAGTACGTCAGCCAGTTGAAGGCCTTGACGTAGTCGACCTTCTTCCACGGCTCGCGCACGCCGAGTTCCGTGGCCGGGAACATCACCGTGTGGAAGGGGACGTTGTCCTTCGCCATGAACTCCGTGTAGCGGACGGTGTCGTCCGCTTCGTACCACCACGACTTCCAGTCCCGGTTCTCCGGGTCTGTGTCTCGCGCGGCGTCTGCCCACTCCTTTGTCGCGCCGATGTACTCGATCGGGGCGTCGAACCAGACGTAGAAGACCTTGCCCTCCGCCGCCAGCTCCGGCCAGGTGTCGGCCGGGACCGGGACGCCCCAGTCCAGGTCACGCGTGATCGCGCGGTCGTGCAGGCCCTCGGTCAGCCACTTGCGGGCGATGGACGCGGCGAGGTGGGGCCACTCGGACTCGTGGCGCGCCACCCACTCCTCGACCTCGTGCTGAAGCCGCGACTGGAGGAGGAAGAGGTGCTTCGTCTCGCGCACCTCCAGGTCCGTCGAGCCGGAGATCGCCGACCGGGGGTTGATCAGGTCGGTCGGGTCCAGCACGCGGGTGCAGTTCTCGCACTGGTCGCCGCGCGCCTTGTCGTAGCCGCAGTGCGGGCAGGTGCCCTCCACGTAACGGTCCGGGAGGAAGCGGCCGTCCGTCGGCGAGTACACCTGACGGATCGCGCGCTCCTCGATGAAGCCGTTCTCGTTCAGGCGGCGCGCGAAGTGCTGGGTGATCTCGCGGTTCTGCGGGCTGGAGCTGCGGCCGAAGTAGTCGAAGGCCAGCGCGAAGCCGTCGTAGACCGCCTTCTGCGCGTCGTGCGCCTGCGCGCAGAACGCGTCGACCGGGAGGCCCTGCTCCTTCGCCGCCAGTTCGGCCGGCGTGCCGTGCTCGTCCGTCGCGCAGATGTACAGGACGTCGTGGCCGCGCTGGCGGAGGTACCGGGAGTACACGTCCGCCGGGAGCATGGACCCCACCATGTTGCCCAGGTGCTTGATCCCGTTGATGTACGGAAGGGCGCTGGTGATGAGGTGTCGAGCCATCGGGGGCTGCTCCCAAGTCGTTACGTGGGGTGACGATCGTCGGTTCAGGTCGTGTCGTCGGTCGTCTTACGAACCTTGAAATCGTAGCCGACATGGGTGGGCCGCCCGCCTCCCGTTTTACGGGGTGGGAAGCGGACGGCCGGGGTGGGGCGCTGTGGCGCTACGGGCGCCAGCTCGCGAGGACGCCCTCGTAGACCTCCGCGTCCGTCAGTTCGCGGGGGGTCGGGCCCGCGTGGAAGAAGGCCGTGTTGTCGGTCTTCAGCTTGCGGAGGTAGTCGAAGGCCTTGTTGTCGTGCTCACCGAACGCGACGAAGGAGAAGAAGACGGTGGGGTGGTTCTTGGCCGCGTCCGTGAGGGACTGGGTGGCCGGGGTCTTGGCGTCCGGGGCGCCGTCCGTCTGGAAGATCACCAGGGCGGGGTCCGTCGTGCCGGACTTCTCGTAGTGGGTGACGATCTCTTCGACCGCCGCGTGGTAGCTCGTACGGCCCATGCGGCCGAGGCCGGCGTGCAGGTCGTCGATCTTGTTCTCGTGCTCGGGGAGGGTGAGCTCGCCGGTGCCGTCCAGTTCGGTGGAGAAGAAGACGACGTGGACGGTCGACTCCGGGTCGAGGTGGGCGGCGAGGGCGAGGGTTTGTTCGCCGAGGGCCTGGGCGGAGCCGTCCTTGTAGTACGGGCGCATCGACGCGGAGCGGTCCAGGACGAGGTAGGTCTTTGCGCGCGTGCCGGTGAGGTCCCTCTTTGCGAGGGCCGTCCCTGCTTCGTTGTACGCGGTGACCAGGGCCGGGGCGTGGGTCTTGACGTGGGTGAGGGGGGTGGCGGCCTCGGCTTCGCCATCGGCCGTCTCGTTCCCGCCCGCACCACCCGTGCGGCTTTCGTCGTCGGCTGCGGGTGGCCCCTGTGGGGCCTCATCGCCGTCGGCGGCCGCCGGTTCGTCCACGAGGTCGCCCGCTTGCGCGGCGACGGGTTCCGGTGCCGGAGCGGCGGCGGGCTCTTCGCCCTTCGGCTGCGGCTCGGAGACCTCCTCCGGCTCGGACTCCGCGACCTTCGGGGTCTCAGCGACAGGCTCAGGCACCACGGCCGGCTCGGGCTCGACCACAGCCGCGGCCTCGGGCTCGACGACAACGTCCGGCTCGGCTGCCTCAGCCTCAGCCGCGGGCTCAGCCGCAACGTCCGGCTCAGGTGTCTCCGCCTCGGCCGCGGCCGCAACCGCGGGCTCAGCCGCAGCTTCCGGCTCGGGTGTCTCCGCCTTGAGCTCGGCTGCGACCTCCGGCTTCGGTTCGGGTGCGGGCGTCTCCGCGACAGCGTCGGCTTCGGGCTCGGTCGTAACCTCGGGCTCAGCCTCAGCCTCGGGCTCGGCCATAACTTCCGGCTTCGGTTCGGGTGCGGGTGCCTCTGCGACAGCGTCGGCTTCGGGCTCGGTCGTAACCTCGGGCTCAGCCTCAGCCTCGGGCTCGGCCATAACTTCCGGCTTCGGTTCGGGTGCGGGTGCCTCTGCGACAGCGTCGGCTTCGGGCTCGGTCGTAACCTCGGGCTCAGCCTCAGCCTCGGGCTCGGCCATAACTTCCGGCTTCGGTTCGGGTGCGGGTGCCTCTGCGACAGCCTCGGCTTCGGGCTCGGTCGCAATCTCGGGCTCAGCCTCAGCCGCGACCTCAGCCCCAATCCCAGCTTCAGCCTCGGGCTCGGGGACAATCTCTGGCTCGGCTGCAAGCTCCGGCTTCGGTTCGGGTGCGGGCGTCTCCGCGACAGCCTCGGCTTCGGGCTCGGTCGCAATCTCGGGCTCAGCCTCAGCCGCGATCTCAGCCTCAGCCTCAGCCTCAGCCTCAGCCTTTGCCTCGGTCTTGGCATCCGGGGCCGCGGTCGGCTCTGGCTGTGTGGGCTTGGGGACCGTCACGTTGTCGAAGGCTGCTGACACCAGGTCGTCCACTACGGACGGCTTGGGCTCGGCAGTGGACGCCGTCGGCGTCGGCTCGGACGAAGGTGCGGGAATCTTCGGCTCGGCCTCAGGCTCCGCAGGAACCCGCTCGGCCTCAGGCTCCGCAGGAACCGGGGCAGGAGCCGGGTGGGTCTCCTGGGCCGGAATTGTCGTGTTCGAGGTCTCCGCGTCGGCGTCGCGCTCCTCGCGTGAGCGGCCGAACACGTTCCGCAGGAGAGTGAGAATGCCCATGTGCGCAACCCTTCGCATGAGTTGTAGCCCGTCAATCCCTGGCCAGGACGGACACGTAAGGTTAGCCGCCGCCGGTGGTGATCTTGGGCAGGGTCGAGTATCGACGGGTGGTGGTGTCAAGGGCCCCACGGATTCGGCAGGTTCACCCCCCGTTCACCCGTCCGCTGCGTTCCTGCACGCCGTCCCCCCTAGCGTCACGCAGACACCAAGGGCTTTTATGGGGAGAACAAAGTGCGCAGACTCCTGCCGTTGATCGGAACGCCCAGTTCACACCCCGGTGGGCGGTCCGCCCTGACCTGCCGGTTCCGTTGTGGTAACGCCTGCTTCCACGAGGTGCCCAACACCAGCGACAACGAGTACGTCGGTGACGTCATCGCCGGCGCGCTGAGCCGCCGTTCGATGATGCGGGCCGCGGCCGTCGTGACCGTCGCCACCGCCGCGGGCACCGCCGTCGTCGGCACCGGCGCCCCGCAGGCCCAGGCGGCCACGGCGAGCGGCAGCGACACGGCGTACAAGACCCAGAAGGGCGCACGCGGGCTGCGCTTCACCCCCGTCGCCCCCAACACCACCGACGCCGTGGTGATACCCGACGGCTACCGCCAGAACGTCGTCATCCGCTGGGGCGAGCCCATCCTCCGCGGCGCCCCCGCCTTCGACCCGGAGCACCAGACGGCGAAGGCGCAGGCGGCGCAGTTCGGCTACAACAACGACTTCATCGCGCTGCTGCCGCTGCCCGGCGAGCGCGGCCGGCAGATCCTCGTCGCCAATCACGAGTACACCGACGAAATCCTGATGTTCCGCGGGTACGACGCCGCGAACCCGACCCGTGAGCAGGTCGAGATCGCCTGGGCGGCGCACGGCCTGTCCGCCGTGGTCGTCGAGGAGGACCGGAAGACCGGCAAGCTCACCGCCGTCCCGCGCCACCAGCTCAACCGCCGCGTCACCGCCACCACCGAGTTCCGGATCACCGGCCCGGCAGCGGGGTCCGACCTTCTCAAGACCTCCGCCGACCCCACCGGCACCAAGGCCCTCGGCACCCTCAACAACTGTGCCGGCGGCACGACTCCGTGGGGCACGACCCTGCACGGCGAGGAGAACTTCAACCAGTACTTCGCCAACAGCAGCCGGGCGACGGACACGCGCTACGGAATCGGCACCGGCGCCAGCGAGCGCAAGTGGGAGCGTTTCGACAAGCGGTTCGATGTCGCCCAGGAGCCGAACGAGGTCCACCGCTTCGGCTACGTCGTCGAGCTCGACCCGTACGACCCCAGCTCCACGCCCCGCAAGCACACCGCGCTGGGCCGCTTCAAGCACGAGGGCGCGACCGTGCGGCTGACGCACGACGGCCGGCCGGTCATCTACACCGGCGACGACGAGCGCTTCGACTACTTCTACAAGTTCGTCGGCAGCAAGAAGATGAAGCGCGGGAGCGGGCGGGCCGTCCGCGAGCACAATCTCTCGCTGCTCGACGAAGGAACGCTGTACGTCGCGAAGCTGACCGGCGACTCCCCGGCGATCGAGATCGACGGCACCGGAAAGCTCCCCGAGGACGGTGAGTTCGACGGCAGCGGCGAGTGGATCCCGCTGGCCACCGCGACCGCGAAGGGCGCCGTCTCGCACGTCGAGGGCATGTCCGCCGACGAGGTGTTCGTCTTCACCCGGCTGGCCGGTGACAAGGTGGGCGCCACGAAGATGGACCGGCCCGAGGACATCGAGCCCTCCCCGGTGACCGGCAAGGTCTACGTCGCGCTGACCAACAACACCAACCGCGGTGTCGGCAGCAACGCCAAGGCGGACGAGGCCAACCCGCGCAACGCCAACAAGCACGGCCACATCCTGGAACTCACCGAGCGCTGGAACCGGCCGGAGAGCACCAGGTTCGCCTGGTCGCTGTTCCTCGTCGCGGGCGACCCGACCGACCCGGCCACGTACTTCGCGGGTTTCCCGAAGGAAAAGGTCAGCCCCATCTCCTGCCCGGACAACGTGGCCTTCGACGACCACGGCAACCTGTGGATCTCCACCGACGGCAACCAGCTCGGCTCGCACGACGGACTGTTCGGCGTCGCGACCAAGGGCGACCGGCGCGGTGAGCTCAAGCAGTTCCTGACCGTGCCGAACGGTGCCGAGACCTGCGGCCCGCTCGTCCAGGACCGGCGCGTACTCGTCGCCGTTCAGCACCCGGGCGAGATCTCCGGCGCGACGGTCGAGAAGCCGGCGAGCATCTGGCCCGACGGTGCCGGGAAGATCGTCCGCCCGGCGGTCGTCGCGGTGTGGCGCGCGGACGGCTGCGACATCGGCATCTAGCACCGTGCGGGCCGTCCCTTTGTCCAGGGCCGGCCCGCACGCCGTTGTGCCGAGAACCTCAGTGCGGTGATGTGATCGACCGGGCCGCCGCGACCTCCTGTCGGAGCGGCTCCAGCACGCTTCCCGCGGGCCCCGTGAGATCCGTACGGACCGCGAAGAGTACGTCCGTCTCGTGCAGCCCCTGCGACAACTCCCGTAGCTGAAGCACGATGTGGGACACCTCGAGCGGCGACGGGGGCTGGGCTCCGTGCCGGACGCGCACCCCGGCCGCGGTCGTCGCGTCCACGATCCGCTCGACGGCGACGACGAGCGGCAGCCAGGCGGCGGCGCGGCGTCCGTTGGGCGGGGGTTCGCTGAGGGCGCGCTGGAACTCCGTACGGATGGCGGACAGGTCGCGGTAGAGGCGACGCCGCATCCGGGCGCGTGCAGCGGGGTCGACGTCGTCGCCGAACGCGTACTCCACATAGCGGGCGGTGTCGGCGACCGCGTTCGCGAGCCGGTCGCCGACCCGGGTGTGCCAGCTCTCCGGCCACAGCAGATAACCGGCGACGATCGCGATCGCGCACCCCATGAGGGAGTCGACCAGCCGGGGCACCAGCAGGGCGGTGCCCTGGCGGCTGAGGACGTCGGAGAGGAGGAGGATCACGGGGGTGACGGCGGCGGTCTGGTGGCCGTATCCCCGTGGGGTGAGGACCGGGATGAGCGGGGCGAGGACGAACAGCACCGGCACGTCCCACCAGCCGAGCGGCACCACGGCGAGGACCCCGGCCGCGACGACCAGCCCGGCGACCGTGCCCACCGCGCGCAACAGCGCCCGGGAGAAGACCGACCCGAAGTCGGGCTTCATGACGAAGGTGATGGTCAGGGCGACCCAGTAGGAGCGCGGCACCAGCACGAGCGAGACCAGGGCCTGCGCGAGGCCGATGCACAGGGCGAGGCGCAGGCCGTAGCGCCAGGAGGCGGCGGACATGACGACGTTGCGCGCGGCGCGCGCGCCGCGGATGCGCAGGGCGGCGGGCCGGCCGAGCCGGTCGTCGACGTTGCGCGGGTCCCTCGTTCCGGCGGACTGGTCGGTGACGACATCGGCGGCGTGCCGTAGCGCGTGGTTGACGGCGCGCGAGGTCTCGTTGGTCGCGACCGGGAGCCGGAGCCCTATCGGCCCGCTGTAGCCGGTCTCGATGGCGTCGGCGAGATGGCGTACGGCGTCGGGGACCTCGGGGGGCAGCGGTGCGCCGAACTGGTGGGCGGCCGGGGCGGCCTCGACGACGGGCGAGATGGCGTTCAGCTGAGCGAGCAGCCGTACGAGGTCGGGGCTGCGACCGTGGTGGAATGCGCGCAGGGCGAGGGCGATGTCGTACGACTCGTTGAGGGACCGGGTGACGGCGACGCGCAGGTCGTCGTAGGCGTCGGTGCCGCTCGCGGCGAGCAGGTCCGCCACCGTCCGGTACGTCTGTGCGACGGCCGCCCGCTCCGGTACGCCCGAGCGGAGCGGCCACGCGAGCAGCGCCAGGGCGAGGACGAGGAGGCCGCCGCCGGACATCAGCAGGGGCGCCAGCCACCACGCGCCCGGCAGCGCCAGCCCGGCGCCGATGACGCAGTTGAGGAGCAGCAACAGCCCGGACACGGAGGCCACGGCGCCGATCGTCGAGATCATCCCGGAGACGAGCGCGACGCCGGTGACCGTGCCGACGGCGACCCAGCCGTGGCCGTGGACGAGCGCGCCGATGGTGACGCCGATCGCGCCGAAGAGCTGGGGCACGGCGATGTTGAGGATGCGCATGCGGTAGACGTCCGCGGTGTCGCCGATGACGCCCGACAGGGCGCCCATGGAGGCGAGGGCGCCGTAGGCGGGGTTGCCCACCGCGAGGCCGATGGCGAGCGGCAGCGTCATCGCGATCGCGGCGCGGGCGGCGGCGGCCCAGGGGACGGGGGCCGGCTCCGCCCGGAGGTTTCTGGCCAGCCAGTCGGGAGGGCTGAGGTCGATGGGCAACTGGCGGGACATGGCCCCATTATGGCCGCACCGTGCAACCGCTTCCGGGTTCATTTTCGCTGGTGGAGGACGACATCGACGACGAGCGCGCGGTGGTCGCTGCCGGTGATGCCGAAGAAGGTGGCCTTGTGCGCGGAGAAGTCCTCGGAGACGAGGACGTGGTCGATCTGGGCGCCGAGGGTGGGAGTGGTCGGGGCGGGCCAGCTCGGGGCGCGAGGGGAGCCCGCCAGCCGGGAGGCGTCGCGCAGGCCGGTGTCGAGGATGCGGCGGAACGCGGCGTGGTCCTGGGAGGCGTTGAAGTCCCCGGCGAGGATGGTGGGGGTGTTCCTGTCCCCGGCGGCGTAGTCGCGCAGTTCGCCGAGTTCGCCGCGCCACACGTCGAGTTGTCCGGGCAGCGGGGGCATGGGATGCGCGAGCTGGAGCCGTACGGCATGCCCGTCGACGTCGGCCACGGCTCCCGGCATCCCCATCGTCCCGCGCACGCCGTCCGCTCTTGTGAGCGGGAACCGGCTGATGATCACGGATCCGTCGGACCCGGCGCCCTCGACGGAGGCGCGGTAGGGATACGCGCCCCCTTGGAAGGTGTTCCGGAGCGCGGTGGAGCAGGTGGTCTCGCACTCCTGAACGAACACGATGTCGGGCCGCTGCCGTTCGACGGCGGTGATCAGTGACTCCGTTCCCGCCCCGAACTGCACGTTGGAAGTCATCACCCGCAGCTCGGCGAGGGAAGCCCCACTCGGCTCATCGGTCTTGCCGTACGGCTCGATGAACCAGGCGAGCGCCCCCAGCACCAGCACGCCCCACAGCATCCCGACCCGCCAGCGCGAGAACAGCGCGAGCACCAGGCCGAGTCCGGTCGGCGCGAGGAGCCAGGGCAGGAAGGCGAGCAGTTGCGGCACGGGGGTGATCCCGTCGGTGTCGGCGGCCCGGCACCCGACCACGACACTCACCCCGGCCAGCAGCAGTCCGGCCGCCCAGGCCCCGGCCGTCCGCCCGCCCGACCGCCGCCGCTCCCGCTCGTCCGGGCCCGCCCAGTCGGCTGCCGCAGTGTCCAAGTCCCGGCCTTCCGCTGGTTCGAGTGGGGTGGCGAATCCTTTCTCAAAGACGGGAGGAGCGGGGGAATGGTTGACGTGCGAAGGGCGGCCGCGGCCCACCCGTCCGGCCCAGGGATTACGGCGTGATGGAGGTGCGGTCCGCCGTGGCCAGGGACCACATGACGAAGACCGCGAGGGCGATGGCGATGACGGACCAGACGGGGGCGTAGGGGAGGAACAAGAAGTACTCGATCATGAAGAGGGCGGTGAGGCCGATGCCCACGCCGCGCGCCCAGGTCGCGCCCTTCAGGATGCCCCAGCCGGTGATGGCCACCAGGACGCCGATGGCGAGGTGGATCCAGCCCCAGGTGGTGAGGTTGAACTCGTAGATGTAGGTGCCGATGCGCTGGTAGACGTCGTTCGACGCGATCCCCGCGATGCCGTTGAGCACGCCCACGACGCCGATGACCATCATCAGGACGCCGGCGAAGACCGTGCCGCCCAGGGCCCAGGACGAGCCGCCGGGGGGCTGGGGGGTGGGGGTCACGGTGTGCTGAGAAGCCATGCGGGTGCCTCCTCGGGGCCGGGAGTTCACCCGCAGGTTCGCCCGGGGGAGGCGGCGCCGCACTCGGGGTGGGCCGAATGGGTTACCCGGTCGGCCGGGGGCTGTTTTCCACTCGGGTCAGGAACTCCGCCAGCGCCCCGTTGAACTCCTCCGCCCGCTCCAGGTTCGGCATGTGGGCCGCCGACTCGACCACGCGGAGCGTCGAGTCGGGCAGCGCCGCGTGCATCGCCTCCGCGTCGGAGACCGGGGTGTACTCGTCGTCGGCGCCCACGACGACGAGGGCCGGGACGGTGACCCGGGTCAGCAGGTCGCGGTAGTCGGGGCGTTCCGCCCGCCCCCGTAGGGCCGCCGCCGCGCCTTCGGCCGGTGTGGCGGTCATCATGCGGTGCACGTGCGCCGCGACCTCCGCGTCCGCGTACGGCGCGACCATCTTGTGCAGCACCTCGTCGGCGTAGCCCCGCATCCCCTCGCGCAGCAGCCGGTCCGCCATGTCGGCGCGGGCCTTCCTGCCCTCCGGTGTCTCGGCGGCCGGGAACGTGTCGGCCAGCACCAGTCCCCGGATCCGCTCCGGGAACTGCCGGTGGCACTCCATCGCGATCTGCCCGCCCATGGAGAGCCCGGCCAGCACGAACTCGGTCACGCCCAGGTCGTCCAGGAGCGCCGCGATGTCCTCGGCGAAGGTGGCGAGCGGGGTGATGCCGGGGACCACCGGGGACGCGCCGTAGCCGCGCAGGTCCGGGGCGATGACGCGGTGGGTGGGGGAGAAGGCGGTGATCTGCGGGGCCCACATGGTGTGGTCGAAGGGGTGGCCGTGGATCAGGACGAGAGGGAGCGCCGACGAGCCGACGCCCCCTTTGTCCTCGTACGCGAGGAAGGGTGCCATGGTCACGACCCTAGGTCCGGCCAACTCCTCGGTGCAATAAGATCTTTGCTCTCGGTGCAATGTGTGTGGGTTGAGGGGGCTGTCGAATGGGCGATCAACGTCGCATGGACGATCACCGCGGCGTGGGCGATCACCGCCGCGTGGACGACTACCGGCGCATCGCCGATCGGCTCGCCGACGACATCGCCGCGGGGCGGCTCACGCCCGGCGAACGGCTGCCCCCGCAGCGGGCGTTCGCCCGGCGGCGCGGGATCGCCGGGTCGACGGCGGGGCGGGTGTACGGGGAGCTGGTGCGGCGCGGGCTGGTGGTCGGCGAGGTCGGGCGCGGCACGTTCGTCCGCGCCGCCCCGGTGCCCTCGGGTCGTGCGCTCACCGAGCCGACGGCCGCCACCGCGACGGTCGACATGCAGCTCAACTACCCGTCCGCGCCCGGCCAGTCGGAGCTGCTGGCCCCCGCCCTCGCCCCGCTGCTGCGCCCCGACGTCCTCGCGGAGTCCCTGCGTACGGCTCCCGCCACCGGCACGGCCCCCGCCCGCGAGGCCGCCGCCGCCCTCCTCACCACCCCGGGCTGGCGCCCCGCCCCGTCCCGGCTGGCCTTCGCCGGCAACGCTCGCCAGGCCATCGCGGCTGCGCTCGCCGCCCTTGTCCGTCCGGGGGGCCGCGTCGGTGTCGAGTCCCTGACGTATCCCCTGGTCAAGGAGATCGCGACGCGCCTGGGCCACACCCTGGTCCCGCTCGCCATGGACGAACAGGGCCTGCGCCCGGACGCCGTCGCCGCGGCCCACCGCTCGGCGCCGCTGTCCGCCGTGTACGTCCAGCCGACGCTGCACAATCCGACGTCGGTGACGATGGGGGACGCGCGCCGCCGCCAACTGGCGACCGTGGCACGGGACGTGGACCTTCCCCTCGTCGAGGACCGCGTCTGGTCCTTCCTTCATGGCGAACATGAGGGACATGGCGGAGATGAGGGCGGCCTCGACCCGCTCGCCGCGTACGCCCCCGAGCGCACCTACGTCGTCGACGGCCTCTCCAAGCGTGTCGCGCCCGGGCTCACGGTCGGCTTCCTCGTCGCCCCGGAGGGCCGGGTCGACGGCGTGGCGGCGGCCCTGCGCTCCGGGGCGTGGACCGCGGGACGCTTCGCTCTGGAGGCCGCGGTCCGCTGGATCGCCGACGGCACGGTCGACCGCCTGGTCCGGGCCAAGCGTGCCGACGCGGCGCGGCGTCAGCGGCTTGTCGCCGAGCACCTCGCCGGGTTCCGCGTACGGGCCGATCCACGGGCGTACCACGCCTGGTGGGAGCTGCCCGCACCCTGGCGGGCGGACACCTTCACGGCGGCAGCGGCGGTGCGCGGGATCGCGGTGACCCCGGGCTCGGCCTTCTCCGCCCAGGCGGCTCCGGACGCGGTCAGGCTCGGACTCGCGTCGGCTGCTCCGCCGGAGCTCGCGCGGGCGCTGCGGACGCTCGCCGATGTCGCGCGTACGCGGCCGTGAGCAAGGCGGTCAGCGTCACCGCGACGCCGAGGGCGACCAGGGCCCAGGAGACGAGGTCTGTACGGAACCCGGGCGTCGATCCGCCCGGAGCCCAGTAACCGCACGGCCGACACCCTCTCAGGTGGAGGGCTCACCCGAACGGGTGTTACCTGGTTTGGGGAGAAGGAGGCCTACATGCGGACCAATCCGACCCTGCGGACCCTTGCCGCGGCCCTGCTCACCGGCGCAGTTGTGACCGCCGTGACGGCGG
This sequence comes from Streptomyces sp. SD15, assembly GCF_054462255.1. Lineage (NCBI taxonomy): Bacteria > Bacillati > Actinomycetota > Actinomycetes > Kitasatosporales > Streptomycetaceae > Streptomyces > Streptomyces sp. SD15. The sequence continues at coordinate 88,939 of NZ_JBTLMO010000012.1, forward strand.
GCACCTCGGTGGCGGCGGCCCCGCCCGCGCACTTCAGCGGTAATGGCGGCTCCAACAGTCCCGTATGGGGCATCATCCGCTCCGGCGGATACCTGAACGTACGACTGCTGCCCACCGCGAACTCAGCCGTCGTCTACCGGCTTTCGCCGGGCAGCCTGGACCGCGTCGAGTGCGCGGTACGCGGGGACAGCTTCTTCGGCATCTCGACCTGGTACTGGCTCGTCGGGGCGCGGGGCTGGGTCAGCGCCGCGTTCGTGGACACCTACGGGCGGGGAGTGCCCAGTTGCTCGAATCTGGGCAACCGGGGCTTCGGCTAGCTCGTACAGCTTCACCGTGTCCGTTCCGTCCACAGGGCTCCTGGGAGTTGCTCCCAGGGGGTAGGTGAGTGAGGGATAGCGCGGGGCCCCGGCAGCCTGCCGGGGCCCCGCGCGCCAGGTGCCGCACATCTGTGTGACCGCACCCGCATGACGGCTTCACCGCGTGGTCGGGTGTCCCTCCGCGTCCTCGTGCGTGTAGTAGCGGTAGAAGCTCACCGCGAACACGCCCGCCGCGACCGCCAGCGACATGATGGTGGACCGCAGTACGGTCTCATCGGCCTGGCTGTAGAGGAAGCCGAAGGCGATGCCCGCGAAGGCGGCCCACAGCACCGCGTGCAGTTCGCGCCTCAGCAGCGTCGCCACCTTGCGGACGCCGACGTAGGCGGCGGCGACCGCGATCGCGACCACGAACCCGAACAGGATGTTCCAGCCCGTGATCGGTCCGGCGTCGCGGTTGATGGCCGCCGCCCAGTACCCGTAGATGAGCCCGCCGACGACGGGCACCGCCCACTTGGCGATGGCATGGGTGCGCGCGTCGAAGATGTCGGGCGTGCCAGATGTGCCTGACGTACCTGATGTACCTGGTGTACCTACTGCGCCTGATGTACGTCGTGCCCCTGACGCCGATGAGCCAGATGCCGCGTGAGCCATGGGAGCACTCCTCTCTCCTCGCCCCTGCCTTCCAGGGCACACCTCGCCCGAGCGGGTGGCAAGTCGGGATGCGGGGGCCCTGGCCACGTGTTTCGCTGAGTTTCATGAAGCTCGTACTCTTCGGCGCCACCGGCATGGTCGGCAGCCGTATCGCCACGGAGGCGTCGTCGCGCGGGCACCAGATCGTGGCGGTGAGCCGGTCCGGGCAGTCCCCGATCCCCGGGGTCACCGCGACCGCCGCGGACGCCTCCGACGCGGTGAAGGTGGCGGAGCTGGCGGCGGGCGCGGACGCGTTGGCCTCGGCGTGTGTGCCACCCAGGGACGGTACCGACCCCAAGGCGCCCTTCCTCGCGATCAACGAGGCGTTGGTGGCGGGGGCCAGGGCGGCCGGAGTGGGCCGGCTCGTGGTCGTCGGCGGCGCGGGCAGCCTGGAGATCTCGCCCGGACAGGCGTTGATCGACCAGCCCGGCTTCCCCGAGGCCTACCTTGCCGAGGCGCTCGCCCACCGCGAAGCCCTCTCCTTCTTCCGCACCGTCCACGACGTCGACTGGACCTACGTCTCGCCCGCCGCGGAGATCGGCCCCGGCACCCGTACCGGCCGGTTCCGGCTGGGCGGTGACCAGCTGCTCACCGACGAGCACGGCAACAGCCGGATCACCGCCGAGGACTACGCCATCGCCTTCGTCGACGAGCTGGAGCAGGACGCGCACCCGCGCGCCCGGATGTCGGTCGCGTACTGACGGCGCACACGTACAAGGGGACACGTATGAGGAACGAGGCGGTGCGGCGAGGTGGACGGCCCGAGATCCACACTCGAACCACCTCCCGCGGGGCGGGCGGACTTCGTCCAACGGCAGAAGCTGCTGCGCGTGCGCGGCCGCAGTGTCGCCTGGGTGCCGCCGCTGCTGCTGCTGGTCGCCATCGGGGTGCTCGACTGGAACACCTCCGACGACTTCCGGATCATCTCCTGGATCGTGCTCGTGCCCGGTATCGCGGCGGCGATCTGCGGGGTGTGGGGCACGGCGGCGTTCACGGTGCTCTCGGTGGCCACCTACGCCACGGTGGACGCGTCCTGGGAGCACCAGTCCCAGACGGGCCTGCCCGACTTCATCCTCGTCACCGTCGGCGGCATCCTCGCCGTGCTGGCCTGCGCGGTCCGCGTCCGCGGCGAGCGGCGCATGCTGCACATGCAGGACGTCGTCGAGACCACCCGGCGCGTCGTGCTGCGCCCGCTGGCGCCGGGCTGGGGCGACCTCGACCACGCGTCCGTGTACCTCGCCGCGGACAGCGAGGCACGCGTCGGCGGCGACTTCTACGACATCCAGCCCGGCCTGTACGGCACCCGCGTCCTGCTCGGTGACGTCCAGGGCAAGGGGCTCGGCGCGGTGGAGGCGGCGGCCGCGCTGCTGGGCACGTTCCGCGAGTCGGCGTACCACGAGCCGCTGCTCAGCACAGTCGCCGACCGCCTGGAGGTACGGATGCTCCGGCAGGTCCGGTACCACGTCGCGCTCGGCGACGACGACGGCGACCGCTTCGCCACCGGGATCCTCGTCGGCTTCCCGGAAGCCGACGAGAACACCATCGAGATCATCAACTTCGGCCATGAACCGCCGCTCGTGATCGCCCCCGACGGCGTGCGCTCGCTGCCGCCCGGGGACGGACTCCCGCTCGGCCTGAGCGAGTTGGCGTACGGCCCGCCGCCCGTGCTCAGCGTCCGGCTGGCTCCCGGCGAGACCCTGCTCCTGGTCACCGACGGTGTCACCGAGGCCCGCGACACCGACGGTGAGTTCTTCCCCCTCCGCGACCGCGTCGCCCGCGCCCTGGCCGAGGACGCGCGCGTCGCGGAGCCCCAGCACCTCGTCCAGTTCGTCCGCGACGGCACACTGCGGCACTGCGACGGCCGGCTGGCCGACGACACCACGATCTTCGCCGTACGACGCCCGCGACAGCCGAGGAGGTGGGGGCAAGCCCAGGCATAGGCGGGCGTTTGCACTCCGCCGTCCCCCCTTTGCACGCGCACCGGCTACGGTGCTGACGTAAGTGATCGATGGGGGAGGGAACCATGCCCGGAACCGTGCTGCTCCTCGCGGCCTCGCCGGTGGGCAAGGGGTGTCTGGTGGACGCGGCGTCCGTACTCCCCGTGCTCGCGGCCGTGTCCCCCGCGGTGCTGTCCGGCACGGACACGGCGAACGTGGTGGAACTGGCCGACCCGCTGGAGCCGCAGGCGGTCCTGACCCGGCTGCGCGCGGCGGCGACGGCCCCCGGCCCGCTGACGATGTTCGTGACGGGCCAGCTCCAACTGGACCGCCGCCAGCGCCTCCCCCACCTCGCGCTGGCCCGCACCACCCCGGCGACCGTCCGCTACACGGGCTTCCCCTGGCACTGGATCACCGAGGAACTGAGGCTGCGTCCGCCGGGCAGCACCGCGCTCCTGGTCGACCTGCACGCCGACGCGGAGACCTGGGAGCACCTGGCGACGAGCACGACGAGCACGACGAGCGCCGGCACCCTCATGGTGGGGACGGGCGTCAGCCTGTACGGCCGCGTCGCCCCGCCGCCGCGCCGGCGCACGGTGGCGTCACCGGCGTACATGAAGGCCGTCGCCACCATCCTGCGCAGCGGCCACCGGCCCGAACTGCCGTTGCTGCACCATCAGTCGCTGGTCCGTGCCGCTGCCGCCGACGCCGAGGGCGGGCAGCCGGGGATCGTCCTTGCGAGCCACGCGCGGGTGCCCGTGGTCCCGGACCCGCATGCCGCGATCACCGCCGCCGCGCAGGCGGGCCGCCACCACGAGGCCGCGACGCTGGCCGCGCGCTGGGAACAGGATGCGAGACGCACCTCGGGCGCCGCGTCCGAACAGGCCCTGCACTGGGCGGAGGTCCGGGCGGACCTGGCGATGCTCGCGGGGGACGCGGCGGGCAGCTGTCGGATCTGGCTGGTGGTGGCGACCACGCGCCTCGACGCGGGGCGGTCCCCCGACGACCCGGTCGTGGAGTCGGCCGTGGACCGGGCCCACCACCAGTGGGGCCGGATCGGCGACCCGGCGCAGGCCCGTGAACTCGGGCCCGCGCTGGCCGACTTGCGCCTGCGCGTTCCGGGACGCCGGCGAGGCGCGCTGGACCATGTCCAGCGGCACCTCAGCCGGCTTCAGGCGCAGGTGTGACACCCGTTCAACTGCTGTTTCAGCTGGTGAAGATGAAGTACTTCCAGGCGCCGTGCGTCGTCGAGTTCACGGTGTCGCCCGACGTGTTGTTGTAGTACGAGGAGCGCACCCGCATGCGGTAGCCCGTCTCGTGGGTGCCGCCGAGCTGCACCTTGGAGACACCCGCGGAGTTCAGCTTGAAGTAGTCGCTGCCGGCGTCGTACCAGGTGCCCTGGTAGTAGACCTCCATCTGCAGCCGCTGCTGACGGTTCGGGTACGCCGTCATCGTCGTGGTGAACAGCGGGTCCTTGGACTTGTGGAAGTAGTAGTACGTCTGGCCGTACACCGACTTCTTCGTGTACTGGCCGCTGATCGCCGTGGACACCTTCACCCGGGCGCCGACGGTGACGCTCACGGTCTTCGGCTTGTAGCGGGAGTCGCCCGTGAACTTCGCCGTGATCTTGGCGTCGCGCTTGAGGTCGAGCCACACCGAGAGGTTGCCGGACGAGTTGACCGTGCCGGCCTTCACCAGCTTGTTGGGCTTGTCGCCGCCGTAGGGGTCGGCGTAGATCTGGACCGAGCGGTTCTTGTAGGTCGAGCCGAGGTGCGCCGTGAACTTCACGTCGGCGCCGTACGCGTACACCTTGCGGTTGTTGTTCAGCGTCAGGGCGGTCGAGGCGCGCGAGACGTCCACCGTCCAGGCGCCGGACGCCGAGGTGTGCGTGGCGTCGCCGGCGTACGAGACCTTGTACGTGACCTTGCCGCCCGCGGGCGGGGTGTCCTTGAAGGAGAACGTGCCGCCGGAGCCGAGGGCCCTGGTGCCGAGCGACTTGCCCTTCGGCGACTCCAGGTCGGTGCGGGTGACGGTGAGCGGGGTCCCGGCGGGCAGCGGCAGGGTCCCGGTGAGCGTGCCGCTGACGGTGAGGGACTTGGCGCGGGTCGCGCTCCCGGGCGCGGTGACCGTCAGCGTCGGCTTCGACTTGGTGGGGGCGTCCAGGACCCGCAGCGAGTACACGCCCTCGCTGTTGGACGACACCGCGAACAGACGGCCGGTGCCGCCCGGCTGCCAGGCCAGCGCGCCGTCGGCCAGCAGGTCCGAGCCGCTGCTCTGCCCGGTGTTGGGGAAGTCGTACTGCCGGACCGGGGTGGTGGCGCCCGGCGTGAAGACGTGCACGTCCGGGTCGTACGAGGAGTCGGAGCCCGCGGCGACGGTGCCGTCGGGGGCGACGGCGGCGGCGTTGGCGTAGTGCTCGGTGGGCAGGGAGCCGGCCGCCGCGAGGTCCGAGGTCTGCCAGACCCAGTCGCGGTCGTCCCCGTTGGCCGTGATGACCTTGCTGCCGTCCGGGGTGAACGCGAGGTCGCTGGTCTGACCGTGGTTGTGGTCGATGAACGCGGTCCGGGCCGCCGTGCCGGCGGCGACGTCGTACACCGCGAGCAGCGAGGAGGAGGTGTACGGGTCTCCCGCGGCCAGCGCGTTCGGCGCGCCCGGCGTGGCGGCCAGGCGCGGGGCGTCCCGCCAGTCGGAGGCGGCGTCCTGGTCCAGGGTGACGACGGGGTCGGCGCCGGTCGTATCGAGGGAGCCGATGTTGCCGTTGTCCGTGGTGCCGTACCCGAACCAGATCTTGCCGCCCGCGACGGCGAGGTACTCCGGCTCGGTGTCGGTGCCCGTCGGGTAGCGCGCGGACTCCGTCAGCGTCGCCGTGTCGATGGCGACGATCGAGTCGTCGTCGCGCGCGGCGGCGTACAGGGTGCCCGAGTCGGCGGAGAGCGCCAGGCCGGTGACGCCCGGCAGGGACGTCACCTGCTTGACGACCGTCCCGCTGTAGTTCGTGACCACGATCTTGCCGTTGCGCGGATCGCTGACGAAGACGTGCTGGTGGACGCCGTCCACCACGAGGTCGCCGGTCGCCATGACCGGCAGGATCTTGGTGGAGTCGGCGGCTGCGGTGGTGACCGTGCCGATGGCCAGGGCGGCGGAACTGAAGACGACCGCGAACGCCGTGGCGATGGGAAGAGTGCGCATACGCACGCTGATTCGAACCCCCCGGTACGAATGAAAATGTGGGCGCCACCGATGCGGGCCGTGTTCCGGTCGTGTGTGACCTGTGAGCCGCTTGTGGCGAATGAGCGAAGACTAAGTCATGCCACTGACAACAAGGGGCACAGGGGTCCCGGGAGCGCCGGGGGAGTGCTCCCCTCACCTCTGTCGAGAGCCTCCCCCGGGGGCGCCCGCGCTGCCATGATGGTGAGTCATGACTGCTGAGGGGGAGGGTGCGGCGCCCCGGGCCATCCGCGTGCGGCTGGACGGGACGGCGAGCGACAGTGACGTCGGCGCCCTGAAGAAGTGGCTGGAGCGGGAGAAACCGCTGGAGGAGCTGATCGCCGGCGGCGACCTCCGCATCGAGGAGCGCGCGGGGACCGACGAGCGCGGCACGCCCATGGGCGTCGGCATGGACATCGTGCTGGTGCTGGTCGGGGCGGCCGCGGAGGCGGTCTTCAAGGATCTGCTGGCGCGGGTGACGAGCGCCGTGGGCGCCTGGCGCGACAACCGCGGCTCCGTGGAGAGCGGCGATCCGCCCACCGCCCACGTCGATCCCGTGGACCCCGACGAGAGGTAGTCGGGTGGACCGCTTCGACCCGCGGGGGAAACCGAACCGGGCGTTGCTGGTCGGCGTGTCCGAGTACGAGTTCACGCGGCCGAAGCACCGCCATGGCGTCCCCGGCCCGCTGCCCGCCGTCACACACAACCTCTCCATACTGCTGGGCGCCCTGGAGCGGGGTGGAGTCGTCAGACCGAGCGAAATCACCGTCGCGCGGTCGCCGCGGCTCGGCGAGTTCCGCCAGTCGCTGCGGACGGCCGTCGACACCGCGGAGGGGCTGCTCCTGCTCTACTTCGCCGGACACGGCGCCGTGCCCAGCGCGGGCGACGAGCTGTGGCTCCAGATGCGCGACGCGGAGATCGTCCGGGGCGAGACAGCGGGGTTCGAGGGCGCCGCTCCGTTCACCAACGTGCTGAGGTTCCTCGCCAACAGCCGCGCGCAGCGGATCGTGGTCGTCCTCGACTGCTGCAACGCGGGCAATGCCGCCCGGGTGTGGGAGGCCGTGGAGCGCCCCGACGTCCGACGGCGCGTCTCCGTGCTGATGAGCGTGCAGGCCAACCATCGGATCGACGCGGGGCACGGTGACACGGCCACGCCGTTCACCGCGCGGCTCGCGGAACTGCTGACGGAGGGCATCGAAGGGCAGGGCGACGAGATCCACTTCCTGGCCGTCTCGGAGGCGCTCAGGACGTATCTGTCCACCCACCACAGGACCGAACGCGGGGAGCCCTGGGAGCCGCAGAGCCGGACGGAGAATCCGGCGGTGGACGTGCTGTTGGGGGTACGGGAACGGGGGTCGGCCTCAAAGGAGCCCGAGTCCGAACCGGCACCCGAATCCGAATCCGAATCCGAATCCGAATCCGAATCCGAATCCGAACTCGAACCCGAGTCCGAGTCCGAGTCCCAGTCCGGGTCCCAGTCCGAGTCTTCGACGGCGGTGGCGCCCGGGCTCCCGCCTTGGTGGAGAGGGCGCGCGCTCGCCCGCCTGAGGCCCCGCGGTCCCCGTACGACGCTGTCGGCGAATCCGCTGCCGGGGGGACCCTCCTCGGAAACCGCCAACACTTCGGCCCGAAGTGTTGGCGGTTTCCGACACCCATGGGGTGGGGGCGACACCGCCGACCGGATCCGCCGCCGTACGACGGGGCCCGCGGCCAGGGTCCCCCGGGCGCTGTCCCGTATCCGGGCCGGCATCCGGTCCCGGACCTCGGGTCCGACCGTCACCGTGGTCGTCGTCCTCAGCCTTCTCGCCGCCGTTGGCCTCACCAGCTACTTCGTTCTCAGCGGCGCGGCGTCCGACCAGTCCTCCTGCGGCCCGCCCCTGGAACTGCGGCTGCTCACCGACCCGGACCTCGAGTCCACCGTCCGCAAGGCGGCCGACACCTATCTCACGTCGCCGGCGAACACCACCGGCGACGGCTGCCGACGCAGCGGGATCACGGTGTACAGCGCGGGTTCGGCGGCCGTGGTCGCGGGCCTGCGCGACCACTCCGACCCCTGGCAGCGGCCGGTCGGCGGCGACGCCGACCCGCAGCGCGACATCGGGCCCCAGCCGGACATCTGGATCCCGGCCACGTCCGCGACCGCGGAGCGGGCGCGTCCCTCCGGGGTCGCGCGGAGCTACGTGACGCTGGAGCCGGACGCGGAGCCGTTCGCGTACTCCCCGATGGTGCTCTCCGTGCCGCAGGACATCGCCGAGGCCGAGTCGCGGCACCGGACCGGCGACTCGCTCGCGGGCCTGCGGCAGAAGCTGACGGCGCGGGAGAAGACCGCCGACGTACGACGGCCGGACCCGGCGAACACCGACTCCGCGCTGTTGGCCACGGTCGGCCTGTACGGCACCGGTGAGGGCGACGTGGGCCGGGCGGAGGGGAGCGTGGCCCAGACCGGACCGCCCTCGCCGACGGCCGGGGACCTGCTCTGCACCCTGCCCGACAAGCCGGACGTCGACGCGCGTACGGCGGCCCTCGTACCGGAGTTCCTGATGGTGAGCGGTGTCGGCTGCGACGGTACGACGCGCGAGCCGCGGACGGCCGAGTACCCCGACGACGTTCCGGGCCTCACACCCACCTTCGTCCGCGTCCGCTGGTGGGACGGCGACCGCGACCAGGCGGCGCGCGACGACGTGGTGCGGAGGTTCCACGACTGGCTCACGGACGCGGAGAACCAGGGCGACGACAGTGGCGGGGGTGGCGGCAACGGCGGCAAGCCGCGAGGCGGTCTCGCCGTCTTCGGCGCGGACGGCTTCCGCGCCCCCTCCGGCTCCCGCGCCTTCCTCGCCGCCCGCGACGCGAACGGCGCGAACGGCGCGGACGGCGCGGACGGCGCGAACAACGCGAACGTCGCCGGGCTGATCGCCGACCCCGGCGCGCGCGCGAACCCCGCAACCGCAGGCGTGTTGGACACGGCCCTGAACCGGTACCGGAACGCGAAGGGCCCCGGCCGGGTGCTCTTCCTGCTCGACAGCTCGGGCTCGATGGGCGACCTGTGGGAGGGGCCCGGCGGCGCCCCCGGGATCCTGAAACAGTCCCTCGACGGGCTCAGCGACCAGGACGAGTTCGGCGTCTGGTCCGTCGCCTCCGCCGGCCGGAGCCCCTACGGCGAACTGCTGCCCTTCGGCCCCCACAAACGCCAGGACGCCGAGCGCGTCATCGACCGCGAGGCCGTGGTCCGGGACGCGGAAGCCGATCCGTACGGCGCGCTGACGGCGGCACTGGACACCATGGACCGCAAGGGCAAGGACGACGACCGTCCCGAACTGATCGTCTTCCTCACGGACGACGAGGACAACAACCACCTGACCACGGACGGCAGGTTGGACGAACTGCTCGAGTCGGCCGGCGGCAAGGGCGTTCCGGTCGTCATGGCGGCCCTGGACAGCGGCGGCTGCGCCAAGGGCAGGCCGGACCGGCGGATCTCCGACGCGAGCGGCGGGCGCTGCCTGGACACCAAGGGCGACCTCGTGGCGGGCCTGCGGGACGAGGTCGCGCGCACGGGAACGGGGGACGAGTGATGCGTACCGGCAAGTTCCGCAGATACGGGGGGCCGTTGGCGCTGGCTCTGCTGCTGACCGCCGGCGCCGGCTGCACCGGCGGCGGCCCGGAGCGGTCCGGCGCGGCGGTCACCCCCGGGACCTCCGGGGACATCGTCGTGGCCAGCGGGCGGGACGTGACCGGCAAGGGCGGCATCCGTCAGCAGCTCATCGACGCGTGGAACGACCGGCAGAAGAAGGAGCACACCGGCTTCGAGGCCCGTCTGGTCGAACTCCCGGGCTCCGCCGACGCACAGCGCAGCCAGCTCCTCGGCGCACTCCAGTCCGGCAGCGCGGAGTACGACGTCGTCAACCTCGACGTGACGTGGGTGCCGGAGTTCGCCGCCGCGGACCTGATCCGCGCGCTGCCGGACGACCTGGTCGACGACGACGACGTCATCAAGTCGGTGGCCAGCACGGCCCGTTGGGACGACTCCGTGTACGCCGTGCCGTTCAACAGCGACGTCGGACTGCTCTACTACCGCCGGGACCACCTCGAGCAGGCGGACGTCCAGGACACCGAACTGAGCAAGGAGGGCGTCGGCTGGCAGCGGCTGCGGAACCTGACCGACACGATCGAGGAGCCGGGCAAGGAGCGGCCGACGGGGTACGAGAAGGGCTGGACCACGCAGCTCGGTCCGTACGAGGGCCGTACGGTCAACGGCATCGAGGCGTTCGCGGCCACCGCCGGGTACGGCGTCGGCCTCACCGACGCCGACGGCCACTACACCGCCACCGTGCAGCAGTTGACGGACGGCTTGGCGGAGCTGCGCGCCCGTACACAGGGCGCGTACACACTCGGGGACGCGATCCGCTCCAACGAGGCCGAGTCGCTCACCGACTTCGCGGACGGCCGTACGGCGTTCCTGCGCCACTGGCCGTACGCGTACCGCACGCTGCACCAGTCCCTGACCGACAAGCAGCTCGGCGTGGCACCGCTGCCCGGCGGGGCGGTGCTCGGCGGGCAGAACCTCGCGGTGACCCGGTCGTCCCCGCACGCCGACAAGGCACAGGAGCTGATCCGGTTCCTCACCGGGAAGGAGAGCGAACGCTGTCTGCTCGACGCGGGGTTCGCGGCCACCCGGGTCTCCGCGTACACGGCCGACGACGTGACGTGCGGCTCGGCGCGGACGCCGGACGCGGCCTCGTCCGCTTCCTCGCCCGCCGTGTCCCCTTCGGCCTCGCCGACCGGGGAGCGGGCCGACCCGATGCCGCGCGACGACCGCGGCCGTCCCGCGTACGCCCGCACCATCCTGCTTCCCGCGCTGCAACGCGCCGTCCAGCGGCCCCGTACCCCGCTCTACGGCGCCTTCACCCAGACCTTCGCCACGGAGCTGGGCAAGCTGTTCGGCGACGAAGGGTCGGGCGATACCGCCGCCCTGGCCAAGGACTTGGACAAGGCGCTCAGGAGAGTCCTGCCGGACTGACGAGGTACGCGAGCGCCCCCGACACCAGCGTCCGTACGCCCGGCGCGATCGTGGACAGGTCGGGCGCGAAGTGCGGGCTGTGGTTGCTGGGCACGGCCGCGAACTTCTCCATGAGGTCGCTGCCCGGGGCCGCGTCCCACACGTCGGGCGGGGTACTGGTCACGAACCAGTAGGAGTACGGGGTGTCGTCCTCCGCGAGCAGCGGGAAGTCCTCGCTGCCCATCGCCGGGCCGGGGTCGAGGATCGTCCCGGCGCCGAAGACATCGGCGTGCACGGCGGCGACCTGGCGGTCGGTGTCCGGGTCGTTGACCGTCGCCGGGAAGCTGTTGCCGACGGTGACCTCGGGCTCGCGCGGGCAGCCCGCGGCCAGGCACTCGCCCGCCGCGATCCGCCGGATCGCCGCGATCATCCGCTCCCGCACCTCTTCCGACTGGGTACGGAGGTTGAGCGAGATCCGGGCCTCGGTCGGAATGATGTTGTGGCGGCTGCCCGCCTCGATCCGCCCCACCGTCAGGACGGCGGAGTCCCGCGGCGCGATCTCCCGGCTGACGACGGTCTGCAGCCGGGTCACGAGGTAGGCGGCCGTCACCACGGGGTCGACGGTCGACTCCGGACGCGAACCGTGCCCGCCCCGCCCGTGCACGACGATGTCGATGTCGGTGGAAGCGGACATGATCAGACCCGGCCGATGGGCGTAGAACCCGACCGGACCGGGCGCCGCGTGCTGCGCGAGCAGGACATCCGGCGGAGGAAACCGCTGGTACAGATGGTCCTCGACCATCGCCGCCGCGCCCTCGCCGGTCTCCTCGGCGGGCTGTCCGACGACGAGCAGCGTGCCGGACCAGGCGTCCCGGCCCGCCGCGAGCGCTGCGGCCGCGCCCGCCAGCCAGGTGACGTGCAGATCGTGCCCGCAGGCATGCATGACGCCGGGCCTCTCGGAGGCGTACGGCAGTCCGGTCGCCTCGGTGACGGGGAGGGCGTCCATGTCGGCGCGCAGCAGGACGACGGGCCCGTCCCCGTTCGGCAGGATCCCGACGACACCGGTGCCGCCGATGCCGGTGACCGTGTCGAGCCCCGCCGTCCGGAACCGGTCCGCGAGCGCGGCGGCCGTCCGGTGCTCGTGCAGCGACAGCTCGGGATGCCGGTGCAGGTCCCGGTAGAAGTCCTCCAGTGCCGGAACCGGCAGGTCGGCGGTGAGGTCCAGCGCGGTACGTGCGGCGGCAGAAGTCACGGGCTCAGGGTAAAGCGGCGGGCATCCGAACGGAGCGGTCCAGGGCCTGTCCGGCGGATCATGCCGCAGACGCGGGGCCCTAGTCCGAGGTCGCCCCCGACGTGGAGGTGGCCTGCTGGACGTCCGGGGCCGTGGGCTGTTCCGCCCGGGCCGGCACCGCGTTGGCTGCCAGGACCAGTGCGGCGACGGCGACGAGGGCCGCGCCGAACCCTCTGAAGTAGCGCGCGGAAATACGTCGGAGCATGGCGACCTCGCAACAACAGCGGCGTATTAAGCAGGCTTAATCCGTCGCTTAACGTAGAGGCTCGGGGCGTCAAAGGGCAAGTGGTGCAAGGGGAGTTGGATATTAGTCAAAACTTGCCTCGGCGTAAGTCGGGTTAATGGCATGCTTAATCCATGGCGGAGCGTGACGGCCCGGAGATCATCGGGCGCAGGGTGCAGCAGTTGCGGACAGAACGCGGGCTGACACAGAAGCAGTTGGCGGAACCGGCGTACACGCCCGCCTACATCTCCACGCTCGAGGCGGGCCGGGTGCGCGCCTCCGAGTCCGCGCTGCGGCACATCGCCGGACGGCTCGGGGTGGCGTACGAGGAACTGGCGACCGGGCGTCCCGCCCACCTCGCCACCGATCTGCGGCTGCGCCTCACCGACGCGCAGCGCACGCTCGCCACCGGCGAGGCCGAGGTCGCCGCCGAGCAGTACGCCGCTCTCCTCGCGGAGGCGGACACGCACGGGCTCGTCGCCGAGCAGGCCGCCGCACTGCTCGGGCTCGGGGAGTGCGCGTTGGAGACCGGCGACCTGGAGACCGCCCGGCAGCGGTTCGAGAGGTCGGAGCAGCGCCTCGGTGACGCTCCGCTGCCGAACCGTGTACCCGCCCTGCGCGGCCGCGCGGTCTCCCACTACCTCGCCGGAGAACTCCGTTACGCCTGCTATCTGTTCGAGTCCACCCTCGACGAACTGAACCGCACCGGGATGCACGACCCGGATGCCCTCCTGCTCCTCTACACCGGTGTCATCGCGCCCTACATGGACATGGGCGCGCATGCCCGTGCCGCCCAGGCCGCCGAGTTCGCCCTCGCCCTCGCCCCGCAGGTCGGTGACCCCGCGCTCGTCGCCCGCATGCACCGTTCCGTCGCCCGCACGATGATCGCCGAGGGCCGGATCGCCGAGGCCGACGCCTCCCTCGCCAAGGCCTCCGAGCTCTACCGCCAGCTCCAGATCCGTACCGAACTCGCCAACTGCCACTGGATGCGCGGCTATTTGTACGCGCAGAACGGCGAACTCGAGCGGGCGGAGGGTGAGTTGCGAGAGGCGCAGGCCATGCTCTCCGCCAAGCGGGCCGCCCTCTACACCAGCCAGGTCGCCGTCGAACTCGCCGACGTACTGCACCGGCGCGGAAAGTCGGCCGAGGCCGGTGTACTCCTGCACGAGGTGCTCGGTGACCTCAGCCCCGAGCGCGGCGCCGTGCACTCCGCCGGCGCCCACCGCCTCCTCGGCATCATCGCCGAGGACGCCCGGGACACGGAGGCCGCCGAGGAACACTACGTACGCGCGCTGAGCCTCCTGGAGCGCGCGGGCGCGGCCGGCGACCTCGCCGACCTGTGCCGCCTCCTCGGCGACCTGCTGCGCCGCACGGGGCGGGTGGAGGCCGCACTCGACGCCTACCGCACCGGCCTGGGCCACCAGACGGCCCCAGGCACAACAACCCTGGGCCCGGCCCCGGCCCAGCCCCCGCTCTGACACTGGCCCGGTACGAGCGGCGCTGACCCGCGCAGGGTTACGGGGTCACGATCGCGAAGGCCTTGTCCGGCTCGGAGACGTACGAGAGCAGCCGGGCCAGGAGTGTGGTGTCGCCGTCCGTCTCGATGCCCGCGAGGCCCTGGCCCTCGAGCACCCCGAGCAGTTCCGGCCGGGTGAGGATCAGTGTCAGATCCGCGTGCGGCTTCGGCGTGTGGTGGACCGGCATGCTGCGGTGGGTGAGGGCGCCGTGGTGGAGGTTGACCCGGTGGCGGCACTGCTCGTCGATGACGACGAGGTCGAGGGTCAGGTGCTCGTGCCAGGCGCGCGGGCCGTCGATGCGGACGGCGAGCGAGTCGAGCAGCATGCTCACGGTCAGCGCGGACGTCATCTCGGAGCCCGAGGTGTCGTAGTCGATGTCGGCCGCGCCCTCGCGCAGCTCCAGGGCGGCCGTGAGGTAGAAGTTGCGCCAGGTCCCGTTCTCGGCGCCGTGCCCGAGCCGTTCGTAGACGTCGGCGAGGGTCTCCTTGGCAGCGGTGTTCGACGGGTCCGCGAAGACGAGGTGGTTGAGCAGGGTGGCGGCGAAACGGAGGTCGCCGCCGTCGACGTACGCATGGGCCTTGACCAGGGCCTCCACCGGTCCGCCCGCCAACTCCACGTACCGGCGGGCGAGTTCGGTCGGCGGGTGTTCCCAGAGGTGGGCGGGATTGCCGTCGTACCACCCCATGTACCGCTGGTAGACGGCCTTGACGTTGTGGCTGACGGAGCCGTAGTAGCCGCGCGCGTGCCAGGACTTCTCCAAGGCGGGCGGAAGTCGCAGCTCCTCGGCGATCTCGGGGCCGGTCAGGCCGTTGTTGAGCAGGCGGAGGGTCTGATCGTGCAGGTAGGCGTACAAGTCGCGTTGCTCGCCGAGGAACCGGCGGATGTTCTCGCGTCCCCAGGTCGGCCAGTGGTGGGACGCGAACGCGACGTCGTACGCGTCGCCGAAGACGTCGATCGTCTCGTCGAGGTAGCGCGCCCAGACGCGGGCGTCGCGGACCGGGGCACCGCGCAGGGTGAGCAGGTTGTGCAGGGTGTGGCTGGCGTTCTCGGCCACGCACAGGGCGCGCTGCTCGGCGAGCAGGAAGTTCATCTCGGCGGGCGCCTCGGTGTCCGGCGTGAGCTGGAAGACGAACCGCACGCCGTCGACGGTCTCCCGCTGCCCGGTGCGGGTGACGTCCACGTTCGGTGGGACGAGCCCGATGGAGCCGGTGGAGGTGATGGTGCCGAGCCCGGTACCGATCTGGCCGCGCGGGTCCTTGGGCAGCCGCGCCCCGTGCATGAACGTGGCCCGTCGCAGCATCGCGTTGCCGGCGAAGACGTTCTCACTGACCGCGTGCTCCAGAAAACCCTCGGGTGCCAGCACCGGCACCCCGCTCTCGCTCCCGTGCGGCAGCACCCCGCGGGCGCCGCCGAAGTGGTCGACGTGCGAGTGCGTGTAGAGGAGCCCGGTCACGGGCCGCGGCCCGCGGTGCTCGCGGTAGAGCGCGAGCGCGGCCGCGGCGCACTCGGCCGAGATCAGCGGGTCGATCACGACCACACCCTGCTTGCCCTCCACCAGGGTCATGTTCGAGAGATCGAGCCCGCGCACCTGATACACGCCCTCGGTGACCTCGTACAACCCCTGCCGCGCACACAACCGCGCCTGCCGCCACAGACTCGGATGCGCGGTCGCGGGACAGTCCTCCGCGAGGAACCCGTACGCGTCGCCGTCCTGGACGACCCGCCCTTCAGCGTCGGTGATCACACCCGGAACCAGGGCCGCGATGAACCCGCGGTCCGCGTTCTCGAAGTCGGTCAGGTCCTCGAAGGGCAGCTCTTCACTCGACGGGGAATCCATGCGGCCAGCCTGTGCGGTGGGTGGGGGCGGAGCCAGCGGGGTGGGCCGTTCGAGGTGCCGAGGAGCGGCAGTGACGAACCGCCACCAGGACTCCGAGCTGGGCGCTGAGGTTCCCCTGATGCGCAGGGTGTGGTGCGCGTCACACATCGCTACGAGAAGTCCACCTGGACCGCCGCACACCGAAAACCCGGCAACCTGCGCAGGCAGCAGCCGCGGGGTGAGGTGGCCGGGTCCGGTTACTTCGCGAGGTGCAGGTACTTCACGGAACGCAGGTACTTCACGACGAGAGCGAGGTACAGGTCAGAGCCGGTCCATCCGGGTGTAGGGGCTGAGGATGCGGGCCTGGCGGGAGCCGAAGTCGACGAGCATGGCGATGCCCTCTTCGACACCGATGATCGTGCCCAGGCCGAACTGGTCGTGGGAGACGCGGTCTCCGAGGGCGAATTCCTTGGCCACGGGGACGACCGGGGCTGCGAAGGGGCTGGTGGGCAGGTGGCGCCGGGGCGCGGAGGGTTTCGTCATCGTGTAGCCAGTATGGGCTTTGTTTGGCCGGAAGGAAGCCCCGGAAGAGAGTTCCGTGGTCTCGGGCACACCCGCCGAGGCGCCGACGATCTTGGACCAGACGCCCTCCGAGACGAGGGTGGAGAGGCCTTCGCCCGAGGTGGGGAGGGGGGCCGGGAGGGCCGGCTTCCTGCCTTGGGCCGGGTGTTCCGCGAACAGAGCCACGGTGACGCTGAGGTTCTCGTCGTAGCGGGTCTGCCAGCGGGTGCGCGGGCCCGCGGTGCCGGTGTGGGCGGCCACGGGGCTGTCGACCTGCCCGTGCATGAGTTTGGTGATCGTGTCCGCACCTGGGCGCGTCATGGCGGTACGGGTGTCGGGGCGGGCCTCGTGGACGGTGCGGCCGGCCCGGGTGATCTTCGCGACCGTGTACGGCTTCGCGTACGTGCCGTGCGCCGCCGCCGTGGCGTACGCGGAGGCCAGCCGGAGAGGGGTGGGGGCCGCGGTGCGGGGGAGGTCTTTCAACGGGTCCCCGAGCTTGGTGAAGGTGAAGGGCTGGCGGGCGTAGTCCGCGCCGCCGTACAGGCGTACCGACGCTGGCCGTCCGTGTCGCCCGGTGGATAGAAACGGAAGGCGGGAAAGCGGGCCGCGGCGCGCTGCGCGGGCGTGATCGCCCCGCTGTCCGCCATCGCGTCCAGCGCCCACTCCCAGCGGCCCGAAGTCGCCGGCCCTGGCGAGCACAACAGTTGAAGACCCTCCGCGGCGGACGAGGGGGAGACGGCGGCGGCCGCGGGACGGACCGCGGCCGAGGGGAAGAAGACAGCCGTCGGCAAGACGGCAGCCGCGGGGAAGAGGACGGCCGTGGGGAAGAGGGAGGACGGCCGTGTCCGATGAACTCGCCTCGAGTTTGCGCGAGTTGGCCGAGGACGCCGAGAGGCCCCCGCCGGTACCCGGCGCGGAGATCCGCCTGCGGGCCGTATGCCGCAGGCGCCGCCGCCGTACGGCCGTGACCGTCGCCGGTGCCTGCGCGGCGGCGAGTCTGGCCGGAGGTCGGCTCTCGGTGGGGTCAGTCCTGCTCGGCGGCGGTGGTGGGGAGTTCGGTGGGTGGTTTGCCCGCGAGGACGTCCTGGAGGCGTTGGGTGCCGACCTGGACGGCCTGCTGGGTGGAATCCTCCGCGGCGCCGTCGAGGCCGCCGTTGGTGAGGGAGACGGCCCGGTCGCCGACCCGGACGGCGGCGAAGTCCAGCGTCAGCGTCCATCCCTCGCCGCTGTCCTCGTCGTCGCTGTCGACCTCACTGCTCATCGTCATCCGCAGGCCCTCACGGGCATCGCCCACCCCGGGCAGCTTCGCCGGTTCGACCGTCACGTACGCCCGGTCGCCTCTGACGTCGGTGGACATGAACTCCCCGCACGTATCGGGCAGTGTCCTCAGCCAGGCCAGCTTCGCGTCCACGTCCGCCGGTCCGGCGTACGCGGCGACCTGGTAGCGCATCTGCGCCTCGCCGTCGCTCTCGTCGAGGCCGACAACGGCCCGGGGCCCCTTCGGTTCGCCCAGCAGATCCTCGGCGTACAGGCCGTCGAGCAGCCGCTGACAGTCGGGGACGTCCGTCCGGCTCTTGAGGACACCGTCCCGCCAGGTCGCCCCGCCCTGTGTCTCCGACCACGGTCCGCCCAGTTCGGCCTGGGTGATCAGCGCTGCCGTGGCCTGCGCGTCGGTGAGCGAGGGGGTGGCGGTGGGGGAGGCGATGACCGCGGGGGACGCGGAGGCCTGGGCGTTCACGTTCCCGGAACCCACGCCGCCCTCGTGGCCCGCGCACGCGGTCGCCGACCACAGCACGCCCGCGGTCAAGGCGCAGGCGAGCAGACGGGAGCGGGAGGGCGGGGTCGAAGCGGAGGCGGGGCGGCGAGTCGGGCGGTTCACGGCGGAGGCCTCCTGTGGGCGGACGCGATGTGTCCTCCCACGCCACCACCGGGTCCGGCGGACCACCAGCGCACCGGGCCGTCCGAGTGAGCGACCCCGCTCCTTGTTCCTTCGGGGGGCCCTCGGGGTTCCCTCGGGGGATCTGTCCGGCATCGCGCCGCAGAGACGGGCGCAGAGATGGGCGCAGACACGGGCGCAGAGACGCCCGATCGCTGCCGGCTGCTCCAGGCGGGTGTCTTTGCCACTGCCGGGCGGTCCGTGACGGTCGCTCCCGGGCGGTGCCCGGTGGCCGCCCCCGGCGGATGTCCCGCGTCGCTTCCGGGAGGTGGACGATTGCCGGTCCCAGCGGGCGTGTTGGTCGTTTTCGGCGGGGGTGGTCGCCGGCACGGCCTGTACGGATGCTGTTGCTGATGGGTGTGGATATCTGTTGTGGCCGTAGTAGAAAACGTCCCGGTCGGGCGGGCATTTCTTTATTCCCCGGCGTGGGGTGAGATAGTGCGCCGCCCTTCGCGAGCCGTAGCGTGCTAGTGTCGATATCAGTTGCAGTTGTGGTTCCCAAAGTCTTGGGGCGTACTTTCCGGTCCGTACCGGTTGGTTCGCTTCTGAATTATCCGGCGCTTTATTCCGGATGGGGCAATCATCGCGACAACGCGAGTCCACACAGTGTGGACTCACGAGCTTTGCCCCGAAGGAGATTTGACATGGCTACTGGCACCGTGAAGTGGTTCAACGCGGAAAAGGGCTTCGGCTTCATCGAGCAGGACGGCGGCGGCGCCGACGTCTTCGCCCACTACTCGAACATCGCCACCCAGGGCTTCCGTGAGCTCCAGGAAGGCCAGAAGGTGACCTTCGACGTCACGCAGGGCCAGAAGGGCCCGCAGGCGGAGAACATCGTCCCCGCCTAGTCCGGGACCCGCTGACGCCTGACTTCTGAGTCGGCCGACGCTTACAGGTGGCCGGGACCTGCACCATGAGGTGCGGTTCCCGGCCACCTGCTTTTTTTATGTTCCGCCCCGGATTGTTTGATTGAATTTCCGGCGAATTTTTGTCTGCCGTGCCCGCTTCCGGTTCGCCGTGCCCACCTTCCGGTGCCGGGAAACTTCACCCCGCGGAGTCACCATGCGTTGCGTGATCGCACGTTTTCCCTTCGACCTCATCAAGAGTGAGGTCGAGCAGTCGATGTCGGGCGTTCAGCCCGAGCCCGTCACCAGTGGGTCCGTGGTCATCGGCCCGCACACCTACCCCGTCAAGCAGGTCGGCGAGGTCATCACCAAGCAGGACCGCCGGGACTTCACCGAGGTCGAGGTGGCCCGCGCCCTCACCCGCCTGGGCTTCGTCTGCCGCCAGGCCGTCGTCCCCACCCGCTCCGCCGTTCCGAGCTGGGCCGAACCGGCGTAGTCCGGTCGGCCTGGGCACCACGTTCGGCTCAGCAGGATCGCACCGACACGCCCGCGGCGGGGTTATACCGCCAGCACCGCGCGGATCGTCTTGCCGCCGATGCCGGTGCTGACGACCTCCAGGCGCTGGGCGAGATGCTGCACCATCGCGAGGCCGCGGCCGCTCTCCGACTCGGTGTCCATCGGGCCCACCCGGGGCCGGCCCGGGCTGTCGTCGTGGACCTCGACGGTCACCTCGCCGTGGCCCACCTGCAGCCGCAGCCGACAGCCGTTGCGGCCGTGCCGGACGGCGTTGGCAACGAGCTCCGACGCGATCAGCGTGGCGTCATCGACCTGGTCGGCGGTCGGCGACGCCATCCGCGGCCGCGGCCGGGTGAGGAAGGCCGACGTCAACTTGCGGGCCCTGCCGGCGGAAACCGCCGTGCGCGGCAGTGTGTACTCCACACGGGCGGTCGGCCTGACGGCGCGCTGCTGCGCACGCATGACAACCTCACTTCCCCTCCCAGGGCAACCGGTCCCCGGCGGCCGGACCCCCCGCCGGCCGAGATCCGCGCGAACTGTGCGCGGCCGGTCCTGCCCCCGGGTGATGCCCCCGCCGGATGATCGGCAACCGGGCGGGGAGGTCACAAACCCGCCAGGGGTGTGAGGGGCGCTCGGCGCATCATCTTCCGTTCACCCCGTTGAAAGTTGTTCGACCGCCTCCCGTGGGGCACAGGATTCTGAAAGGGTGAGGAGATGCCGACCCTTTACAGAAGACTGCTCGGTCTGCTTCCCAAGATAGGGGTGCAGGTTCTGGATCTCGGTTCGGGTGCCGCGGTGGTGTACCGGCGGGGCAAACGCACCCGTGTCCCCGTGGGGCCCGCGGCCGATCTGATCGCCCGCGGCAGCGGACGGAACGAGGTCACGCCGCTCGGGCCCGCCGCCGACCTGATCGTCCGCGGCAGCGGACGGTATGTGGTCACGCCGGTGGGGCCCAAGGCGAAGGCCGACACCTGGGTGGTCGCCCGGGAGCCCTCGTCACCGGCCGATGCCTGGGGGGTCGTGCCCTTCGGCGAGTCCGGTGGGCGGCTGCTGGTCGACGAGACCGCGTCGGCCGCCGACGAACGCCGGTTCCAGCTGGCCGCCGCCGAGTACCTGTGCACTCAGCATGTGACCGCCCTGCTGGAGAAGTACGCGGTGAACTGCGTCTTCGACGTGGGCGCCAACACCGGTCAGTACGGCCGGCGGCTGCGCAAGCTCGGCTACACCGGCCGCATCGTCTCCTTCGAACCCACGGCCGCCGCCTTCGCGAAGCTGGAGCGGGCCGCGGCGAAGGACGACGACTGGTGGGTCTTCAACATCGGGCTGGGGCGCGCGGACTCCGCCGAGTCCATCCATGTGGGCTGGAACACCATGAACTCCCTTCTCCCGCCCAGTGATTACGGCAAGGACCGCTATCTCCGGTTCGCGAAGACCGACACCGAGGAGATCGAGATCCGCCGTCTCGACGGGATGATGGACAAGGCGCTGGCCGGCATCGCCGACCCCCGGCCCTACCTCAAGATGGACACCCAGGGCTACGACTTGGAGGTGTTCGCCGGCGCCGGGGAGCGCGTCACCGAGTTCGTGGGCATGCAGTCCGAGGTGGCGGCGCTGCGGCTGTACGAGGGCAGCCCCCGGATGAGCGAGTCGATCGCCACGTACGAGGGCAGCGGGTTCGAGATCACCGGCATGTACCCGGTGACGCGCGAGGCGACCACGGCGCGGGTGGTCGAGTTCGACTGCGTGATGGTGCGGGCCTCGGCCGTTCCCGACACCGACAGCGAGTAGGTCTGCGTAGTTCTCTGTAGGTCGGCATAGTTCTATGCCGGATACGCATGTGTTTGGGCGGCCTTCACCGTCGCCCAGACCGGAGCCCCTGTGTGCAGGTCGAGTTCGGCCGCGGCGACGGTCGTCAGGTCGGCGGCCAGCGGGAGTTCACCGGTGAGGTCGGCGCGGATCTGGTCGCCGTGGGTCTCCAGACCGGCGATCTCGCACCGCCACAGGTTGCGCGCGCTGGAGCCGGTGGGCCGGGTGCGGTGGAGGGTGACGGCGCTCGGCGGGAACGCCACGAACGCCGGACCGGTCAGGTCCTCGGTCGTGGTGATCGCCGGGCCCGCGTCCAGCCGTACGGTGTGGCCCTCGGCCTCGCCCCGGTAGAGGTTGAGGCCGACCAACTGGGCGATGTAGTCGGTGCGCGGGTGGCGGGCGATGTCCGACGGCGTCCCGTCCTGGACCACCCGGCCGTCCTCCACGACGACCAGCCGGTCGGCCAGCACCATCGCGTCCAGCGGGTCATGGGTGACCAGTACGGCCACGGCCTCGAAGTCGGCCAGATGGCGCCGGAGCCCGGCGCGCACATCGAGCCGGGTGCGGGCGTCGAGCGCGGCGAGCGGCTCGTCCAGCAGGAGCAGCCGGGGGTGGGTGGCCAGCGCGCGGGCGAGGGCGACGCGCTGCGCCTGCCCGCCGGACAGCCGGCGCGGTTTCGCGCCGGCGTGGTCGGCCAGGCCCATCCGGTCCAGCCACGCGGCGGCCAGGGCCCGTGCCTCCGTCTTGGACACGCCCTGGCAGCGGGGCCCGAACGCCACGTTGTCCAGCGCGGAGAGGTGCGGGAAGAGCAGGTAGTCCTGGAAGACGACGCCGACCGGGCGCGACTCGGGCGGCGTACCGTCCAAGTCGGCGCCGTCCAGGCGTAGATGTCCGCCGGGAGAGAGGGGGGTGAGACCGGCCAGGGCGCGCAGCGCGGTGGTCTTTCCGGCGCCGTTCGGTCCCAGGAGCGCGACGACTTCGCCGGCGGCGGCGGTCAGCGCCACGTCGAGGTGGAAGGCGCCCCGGTGGACGACCAGACGGGCGTCGAGGCCTGCGCCGGATGCCTTGGATGCGAGGGGTACGTCGGATGCGAGGGACACGTCGGGGGTGAGGGGCGCGTCGGGGGTGAGGGGTACGTCCGTCATGGCGCCGCCGTCATCCAGCGGTCCCGCAGTCCCACCAGGACCGCGATCGACACGGCGAGCAGCACCAGGCTCAGCGCGATCGCGGCGTCCGGGTCGCTCTGCAGGGCCAGATACACGGCCAGCGGCATGGTCTGCGTACGGCCGGGGAAGTTGCCCGCGAACGTGATGGTCGCCCCGAACTCGCCCAGCGCACGCGCCCACGCCAGCACGGAACCCGCGGCGATCCCGGGCGCGATGAGGGGCAGTGTGACCCGGCGGAACGCGGTGAACCGGGACGCGCCCAGCGTCGCGGCAGCCTCTTCGTAGCGCGGGTCGGCCGCCCGCAGCGTGCCCTCCACGCTGATGACCAGGAACGGCATCGCCACGAACGCCTCCGCGACCACCACCCCCGCCGTGGTGAACGGCAGTGTGATCCCGAACCACGTGTCCAGCCACCGCCCGACGACGCCGTTGCGGCCGAGCGCCAGCAGCAGCGCCACGCCGCCCACCACCGGGGGCAGTACGAGCGGCAGGGTCACCAGGGCCCGTACGACGCCCCGTCCGGGGAAGTCGACGCGGGCCAGCAGCCAGGCCAGCGGCACGCCCAGCACCAGGCTCACCGCGGTCGCCGCCGTGGCGCAGAGCAGGGACAGCTGAAGCGCCTGCCAGACCTCCGTGCTGGTCAGCTGCTCCGGCAGACTGCGCCAGGGGGCTCGTACGAGCAGCGCGAGCAGGGGGAGCAGCAGAAACGCCAGGGCGACGAGGGCGGGCAGGAGCAGGGGCAGCGGGACGCCGCCGGTGCGGCGGCTCCTGACGCGCCCGCCCCGCGGCCCACCCTTCAGGGTGTCGGTCGCGGCGTCGGACTCGTCGATGCGGGTCACGGCTGGAGGAACCCGGCGGCGGTCAGTACCTTCTGGCCCTCGGCGGATTTGACCAGCTCGATGAAGGCCTTCGCGGCGTCCGCGTTGGGGGCGTCCTTGAGCTGGGCGATCGGGTAGTCGTTGATGGCCTCGGACGACTCGGGGAACTCCACGCCCTCCACCTTGTCACCCGCCGCCTGCACATCGGTCCGGTAGACGACCGCCGCGTCGGCCTCCTTCAACTCCACCTTCGTCAGGGCGCTCTTGACGTCCTGCTCGTACGACACGGGCGTGAGCTTGAGGGCACTGGCCTCCAGCGCCGTCTGCGCGGCGGCTCCGCACGGCACCGTCTTGTCGCAGAGTACGACCTTGAGGCCGGACTTGGTGAGGTCCTTCAGGGAGGAGATCTTGTCGGGGTTGCCGGGCAGGGTGGCGATCTCCAGCTGGTTGCGCACGAAGGTGGCCGGGGTGTCGGCCGTCCCCTTCTCGTCCGTCACGAGCGCCATCGTCTTGGGGCTCGCGGCGGCGAACACGTCGGCCGGGGCACCTCCGTTGATGCCGGCGGCGAGGGTGTCGCTGCCGCTGAAGCTGAAGGTCACCTTCGTGTCCGGGTGGGCCTTCTCGAACTCCTTGCCCAACGTGGTGAAGCTCTCCTTGAGAGAGGCGGCGGCGAAGACGGTCACCGTGCCCGACAGCTGCTGCGACGAGGACGCCGAGGAGTCCGAACCGGCCGAGGCGTCCGACTTGGCGGACGAGTCGGAGTCGGAGGACGAGCAGGCGCTCAGGGTCAGCAGCGCGGCGGCACCGGCGCCGGCCACCCGCAGGGTCCGGCCGGTGCGGCGGGTCCGGCGCGCGGATCGGATCATCACGGATCTCTCCCTCTGAAGCCTTCTGAAGTCTTCTGAAGCTCTAGGCACGCATACGTCAGCTCCAGGCATGCATACGTCGATCATACTGACGCAAATACCAGGCGGAAGTCTTCTGTGGCATCGCATGAGCTGCACGATCGGCGCTGGGATGTATGCATGTGCGTTTGTGCGGGGATGCGGCGGGTCGCCTTCGAGTGCGCCACCAAAGGCGTACAGCACCACCGCTTCGAGGGCCCGCTGCGCCGTTACGTGGCGTGGACGTATGCCGTGAAGGGAGGTCGGCCTTACGTGCGGTCGATGTGCACGTTGGTGGACTTGACGCGGGCGGTGGCTTCCACGCCGACCTCGAGGCCGAGTTCCTCGACGGCCTCCCGGGTCAGCAGGGAGACCAGCCGGTGCGGGCCGGCCTGGATCTCGACCTGGGCGGCCACGTCGCCGAGTTTCACGGCGGTGACAATGCCGGGGAACGCGTTGCGGACGGAGGTGTAGGAGGTGTCCTCCTCGCCGCTGCTCTTCGCGAGTTCGACCGAGAAGGCGGCGAGATCCCGCCCGTCGATCAGCCGCCGCCCGCTCTCGTCGCGGTGGGTGGCCATCCGTCCGGCGTCCGCCCACCGTCGCGCGGTGTCCGGGCTGACGCCCAGCAGACGGGCGGCCTGGCCGATTGTGTAGGACTGCATAGGCGTCAAGATAGGCCACGAAACGAGGAGGGCCGCTGTGCCGACCGATCGCGGGCGGGAGCACCCCGGCAACCCGTCGCAACCTGCGGAGACCAGGGTGTCGACGCGAATCGAACGAGTCCGGCCTGGTGGAACTTACGATCGGCATGGTCGACCCCGCGGGTTCGAACCCCGAGTCGCACTTCAAGAACGTCGAGGAGAACACCAAGGTCAACTACCCCACGTACCGGAAACTGCGCATGCAGCGCACCACCTTCCAGGGGAAGCCCGCGGCCGTGTGGGAGTTCACCTTCAAGGGGCGGGTCCGGGTGTTCCGCGCCATCGACCTGGGCTTCGGCCAGGAGGGCGGCAGGGAGTACGACATCTACCTCTCGGCCCCGGAGACTCAGTGGGACCTTTACCGCCACCCGGTCTTCGACAAGGTCAAGGCGGGCTTCCGGGTCGGCTGACGGACGGCGGTGACGGACCGCACTCCGGTCGGGGCCTGTCAGGCCTTGCCGTCCGTCAACTCGCTGGCGTCGAGCGGCAGTCGCAGGCTGACGCGGCGTCGTACGGAGGCGAGTTCGCGGTGCAGCGGCGAGGGCGGTACCGCCAGCACCGGGCAGACGGCGTGCGCGACGCAGTACCGGGCGACGGACGGGAACAGCGCGCGGCGCAACCTGCCGCGGACCCCGGCCCCGATCACCAGCAGGTCGCCGGCCCGGTCGGCGGTCCTGACCAGGGCGCGGCCCGGCCTGTCCCACACCACCAGCCCCTGGCACGGCACCCCGGGCCCGGAGTCACCGAAGGCCGTGTCGAGAGCGGTGCGCAGCCGTTCGTCCGCCATCTGCCGGAACTCCGTCATCGGCGGCGCGAGCATCGAGCTCGGGTGGGCCAGTGCACCGCGGGGCGGTTCCCAAGCGCCCACGGCCAGTAGCCCGGCACCGGTCCGACGCGCCTCGGCCGCGCCCCGGTGCAGCGCCGCCACGCTCCCCAGCGAACCGCTCACTCCGACCACGACGCGCCACCGCTCGCCCTCGCCCATCGCTCGCTCACTCCTCGGCGTACGTCCACACAGGCATCCGCGTTCCCATCGAACGCCAACGAGGGCGGCGCATCGCGGTATTGGCGTTCACCTGACGGCGGGCCGACCATTCATGACACTTCGACACACTCCTCTGACGCCGGGCCGAACGGGCGGTCACCCGTGAGCGGCCGGCCATGCTGAAGGATGTGGCCTGTGACCTCACCCTTTCCTCCGGACGCCGACCACCGCAGCACCACGCTCGACACCCCGGAGACCTGGCTGCTCCTGGCCCCGGACGCCGTCCGCACGGCGGTCGAGGCGCAGTACGGACTGCTGGACCAGGAAGAACAGGCCAGGGCGGAGCGTTTCAAACAGGCCCGGGACCGCGGTACCTACGTGGTGGCCCACGTCGGGCTGCGCCGCCTGCTGGGCGCCCACTTGGGGGTGTCCCCCGCCGCGGTGGTCCTCGGCCGTGAGTCGTGCCCCCGGTGCGGCGGGCCGCACGGGCGACCCGCGGTGTCCGCCACACCGCCGGTCCATTTCTCCCTCTCGCACGCAGGTGACCTGGCGCTGGTCTCCCTGGCGCGGCAGCCGGTGGGGGTCGACGTGGAGGAGGCGCGGAACATCCGCGCCTCCGTCGACGACATCGTGCCCCAGTTCCATCCCGCCGAACGGTCTCTGCTCGTGCGGATGGCTCGAGAGGCCCGAGAGGAAGCGCTCCTGAGCGCCTGGGTGCGCAAGGAGGCCTACCTCAAGGGGCTGGGGATCGGCCTCGCCGCCGATCTGGCCGACGTCCACACGGGCTTGGGCGTCCCTTACGGTTCCCCGGGGCTCACCCCCGGCTGGTCCTTGGCGACGGTCGCCGTGCCCCAGGGCTACGCGGCCGCCGTCGCCCTGCGCCAAGCAGCCGACCCCGCGACCACCTTGCCCGACCGCGTGGTCCCGCGGGTGTTCGACGTGACCGGCGCGTGAGGGAGCGGGCGTCCCCCATGACGATCCGATGTTGTCGTCGGGCGTCCGGTTCTTCGCCGTCGCGGGCGTAGCCCTCCATGGCAAGGACATCGGGATTCCGATAGGAGAAATCGGATGATCTATTGGCATTCCGATGACATGCGGGCCTACTGTCGAGACGTCGCCTCAGATGGCGGCTGTCAGCGCGGGCCGTGAGGATGTATTCAGGCAGGGCCCGGCGATCACGGTCTGTATCCGAAGCCGGCTTCCCGAGCCGGGACAGGCCGCGTCCGAGGAGAGAACATGTCGAAGATCCTTCAGCGCCGAGAAGGCCAAGTGGCTGCTCCAGGACCGGCTGACCGAGGCGGGCCTGAAGGTCGAGGCCGGTGAGCCGTGGGCGCCGCACGTCGAGGTCGACCGCAACGTCGTCACCGGCCAGAACCCGGCCACCTCCGGCCCGCTCGCGGCCGAGCTGCTCAAGAAGCTCGCCTGACACCCCCGATTGCCCCAGTCTTCCTGATTCCTGGAAGGACCCCCCCATGACCACGCAGAACGCGATCAACTGGCCCGAGCGCTGCCTCCCGGGCACTGGCGACAACTTCGTCTCCAACGAGGTGATCGTGCGGGGTCCCCAGATCGGCGAACCGGCCGCGGCCCTCGCCGATGAGCGTCCCAACCCGATGCTCAACGGCCACCAGGCCTGGCTCGACGGCCTCGTCGACGCCGCGTCCGGGAAGACCGGAGCCTGAGCGCAGCGCAGGCCGGCGCACCGCCGTATCACCGCACCGTCACACAGGAAGTTGACGTCATGACCGACAAGCCCACCGTGAGCGTCCTCGGCACCGGGATCATGGGCGCCGCGATGGCCCGCAACCTCGCCAAGGCCGGACACACCGTCCGCGCGTGGAACCGCAGCCGCGACAAGGCCGAGCCCCTGGCCGCCGACGGCGCGCACATCGCCGACACCCCCGCCGAGGCCGTGCGGGGCGCCGACGTCATCCTGACCATGCTGTACGACGGTCCCGCCGCTCTGGACGTGATGCGCCAGGCCGCGCCCGCGCTGCGCCCCGGCACCGCCTGGGTGCAGTCGACCACCGCGGGCATCGAGGCCATCGGCGAGCTGGCCGGCTTCGCCCGCGAGCACGACCTCGTCTTCTACGACGCCCCGGTGCTCGGCACCCGCCAGCCCGCCGAGGCCGGACAGCTGCTCGTCCTGGCCGCAGGACCGAGCGAGGGACGCGACGTGGTGACGCCGGTCTTCGACGCCGTCGGCGGGCGCACGGTGTGGACCGGCGAGGACGGCGCGGCGGGCACCGCGACCCGCCTCAAGCTCGTGGCCAACAGCTGGGTCATCGCCGCCACCAACGCGGTCGGTGAGGTCCTGGCCCTGTCCAAGGCGCTCGATGTGGACCCGCAGAGCTTCTTCGCCGCCATCGACGGCGGCCCGCTCGACATGGGTTACCTGCGCGTCAAGTCCGGGCTGATCCTGAACGACCAGCTCACCCCGGCCCAGTTCGCGGTGGCCACCGCCGCCAAGGACGCCCGCCTGATCGTCGAGGCCGGCGAGCTGCACGGCATCCGCCTCGACGGCGCCGCGGCGAGCGCCGAGCGCCTGGCCCGTGCCGCCGCCCAGGGCCACGCCGACGAGGACATGGCCGCCGCCTACTTCGCCAGCTTCGACGAAACGCCCTCCGCCTGAGGATTCCCCTCGATCCAGCGGCTCAGTTGAAAGGTGCCCTTCATGCGTGCTCTGGTGCTCGACCGCCCCGGCGCTCCCGACACCCTGCGCCTCGCCGAGCTCCCGGTTCCCGAGCCGGGCCCGGGGCAGGTACGGGTGAAGGTCGAGGCGTGCGGGCTGAACCCGGTGGACTATCAGGTCGCCGCGGCCGGCCATGCCGACTGGACCTGGCCGCATGTGCTCGGCCTCGATGTGGCCGGCACGGTCGACGCTGTGGGCGAGGGCGCGAGCCGTGACCTGCTGGGCGTGCGCGTCGCCCGCCACGGTGATCCGCGCCGTGCGGGCGGTTTCGCCGAGTACACCCTCGCCGACGTCGTCGCTCTGGCCCCGGTGCCGGACGCGCTCGACGCGGCCTCGGCGGCGGCCCTGCCCTGCGCCGGGATGACCGCGTACCAAGCGGTGGTACGCCGACTGCGCGTCACCGGGGAGCACACGGTCCTGGTCACCGGTGGTGCGGGCGGGGTGGGCGGCTACGCCGTGCAGCTCGCCGCACAGGCCGGGGCCCGGGTGATCGCCACCACGTCCGCGGTCAACGCCGAGCACGTCCGCGAGCTCGGGGCGGACGAGGTCGTCGACTACCGCACCGAGGACGTCCCGGCCCGGGTGCGGGCCCTGACGGGCGGACGGGGTGTGGACGCGGTGGTGGACACCGTCGGCTCCGGCTCCGCCACCGGCAACCTGGACCTGCTGGTGCACGGCGGTGGGCTCGCCGCCGTCGCGGGGCGACCCGACCTGACCGCGGTGGCCCCGTTCACGACCGCGCCCTCCGTGCACGAGATCGCCCTGGGGGCCGCGTACAGCCACGGTGACAAACGCGCCCGCGCGGATCTCTCCGCCATGCTGTTCGAGCTGTTCAGGCTGGTCGTGGACGGCCGCCTCGATCCACGGCTGGCCCGGACCCTCACGCTCGACGAGGTCCCGGCCGGGCTGGCCGAACTGGCCGCCCGGCACCTGCGGGGCAAACTCGTGCTGACCTTCCGCTGACCTGCGCCTCGGTCACGGTGCCCGGCCGAAGAGGGGAAATCACCAGCCGACTTGGTGCGGGGCCGCGCGCAGCCGCCCGAGTACGCCCTGCGGCTCGCGGCGACCGACACCGGTGCCTTATGGACCTACGGCCCCGGAACTCCGCCGGCCACACTCGTCGCACCCGCGGAACACCTCCTCCTCCTGCTGTGGGGCCGGATGCGGGACACGGACCCGGCATTCGCCTGGGAGGGTGACCAGCGGGCCGGCCGACGGATCCTGGACGGCCCTTCGACTCCTTGATCCGCCGGAAAGCGATCAAGAAAAGCTGTCGGCACGTCGAATTCCGCCTCAGCAGGCAACCCGGACACCCTTTTCACCGGTCTCACAGGTTGCTCACAGATCCGACCCTCGGGCGCGTGGGGTGCGCCCGTACTGCCGGTCGGCCGTGGGTTGTCCAGTCCGATGCCACTTGACCATGGCACTCGCAGACGAGGAACCGATGACCAGTCAGCAACACCGCAATCGCTTGAAGCGCTCGGCGCTCGCCGCAGGAGCCGCGCTCACCGTCGTCGTCGCCGGCGCCGGTTCCGCTCCCGGGGCGGCCCCGGCGAGCAAGGCCGGGACGCCGAAGCTCAAGCTGGTGGCCGCCTCGAACTCCGTGACGCTCGACCGCTGGGAGGGGAACTCAGGGGTCTACCTGGACCTGGGTACGTACATCACGGTCGACAAGGCGCCGCTGGAGTTCAAGGTCACCCGGAAGTCGTACAAGGACCCTGTCGTCGCCCAGCAGATCTTCCGCGACGGCACGAGCACGCGGGCGAAGAAACTGCCCACCGGGCTGGTGAAGGACTTCGCCGGCCTGCCCGGCTTCCTGGAGGTGTCGATCAAGAACGCGGCCGGAGAGGTGGTGTCGAGAAGCAAGGGGTCCTTCTGCCCGAACAACGCCTCCGGGCGGCTGCGTCCGGACGCCCCGGCGACCTCGCACTATCCGGAGAGCTGCTCCACCAACCCGTTCACGCTGGGTTCGGTGTGGGGCGTCGAGAAGGGCTGGGCGTCCAACTCCAGCACGGTCGACTACGACAAGCCGGTGGACCTGCCGGCGGGCGAGTACACGGCCCAGGTCTCGGTGGCCAAGAAGTACCGAGTCCTGTTGGGCATACCCGACGACCGGCCGACCATCAAGGTGACGGTACGGGAGGAGTCCGGTGGCGGCGGTGGAATGGGAATGGCCTCGCGGTCCAGCGCCCACCACGCCGGCGGGCACGGCGCGCACTCCGCCGCCTCCGCCGACTCCGCTCACCACTACGGTCCCCGTGGCGCCGACGCGCCCACGCCGCCCGCCCTGTCGCACGCGCTCGAAGACCGCGGCATGGCACACCACCTGGGTGACGGACAGGGCCACACCGACGGCTCGCGCGTCGCGCCCGCGCTGAAGCCCCTGGCCAAGCGGCCCACCGGCCGGGCGGGCGTCCCGGCGAACGTGCCCAAGCCGGACCTGCGTTCGCTGCCGGCCTGGGACATTGCCATCAGCGACGGCGAGGACGGGGACGTACCGGGCAAGGACTACCTCGCCTTCAGCGCCAACGTCTGGAACGCGGGCCCGGCGCCCCTTGTCGTGGACGGCTTCCGCAGCCCCGGCAAGGACCTGATGGACGCGTACCAGTACTTCTACGACGCCAAGGGCAAGCAGGTCGGGTACACGCCCACCGGCACCATGGAGTGGGACCCGCGGGTCGGCCACGAGCACTGGCACTTCACGGACTTCGCCAGCTACCGCCTGCTGAGCGCGGACAAGACCAAGGAGGTGCGCAGCGGCAAGGAGGCGTTCTGCCTGGCCAACACCGACGCCATCGACTACACGGTGAAGAACGCCAACTGGCATCCGTACAACACCGATCTGTCGACCGCCTGCGGTCAGCAGAACTCGATCTCCGTCCGTGAGGTCCTCGACGTCGGCTCCGGCGACACCTACACCCAGTACCGTCCCGGCCAGTCCTTCGACGTCTCCGACCTGCCGAACGGCACGTACTACATCCAGGTGATCGCCAACCCCGAGAAGCGGCTCCAGGAAACCAACCTGAAGAACAATGTCGCGCTGCGCAAGGTCGTCCTGGGCGGTGCGCCGGGCGCCCGCACCGTGACGGTGCCGCCGCACGCCCTGATCAACACGCCGTAGCGGACGGCGGGGAGGCCGGCCCGGAAGCGCCGGCGCAGTCCCGTTGGGCGGCAGCGACGTTGCCGCCCGACGGGGCGACCGTACGAGCAGCCTTGCGATCGCCCTTGGGTCCGCGTCAAGGGCGGCCGTACCGAGAACACCCTGTTGGCCATGCCGATGAACACCTACATCTTTCGCCCCGGCCAAGCTCGGTTCCCGCGCATCCTGCGCAGCCCGGGCATCAACCGCCTCGGCGGCCGAGGGCACGCTCAGCTGGATCCGGAGGCGGAAGGCGAACTGTCGGACGCTTCCTTCGCGGCGCGGCGGTACTCGGCGTTGATGCGCTGCGCTTCCTCGAGCTGGTCCTCAAGGATGACGATGCGGCAAGCGGCCTCGATGGGGGTCCCCTTGTCGACGAGCTCGCGAGCGCGAGCGGCGATCCGCAGCTGGTAGCGGGAGTACCGGCGGTGTCCGCCCTCCGAGCGGAGCGGGGTGATCAGGCGGGCCTCGCCGATGGCCCGGAGGAAGCCCGGGGTGGTACCGAGCATTTCGGCGGCCCGGCCCATCGTGTAGGCGGGGTAGTCGTCGTCGTCCAGACGACCACTGAGCGGGATATCTGCTGTCATGTCACCTCGTTGAGCCACGCGTCGAGGGGCCCTGGTGCCGTACGGCACCAGGGCCCCGAAGGAAATTGAACACCATCTGCCGGCCTTACTGCTTGGCCGACCTTCTGTTTCCGCTACCCGGCCCAGGGAGAAGGGCGGGTGCGCGGGGATCGTGACTGCTTGACCGGAGACCACCATCCGTTCCGGGGTCTTGCGGTACCCGGGCCGAACCCTCTCGGACCGGGCGATCCTGATGGCGTCTGCTTCTCCGTTCTTCCTCTGGATCCATTACTTGCGGCTTTTTCAGCCTGTTACCCGCCAGTTCGTGTCTGCCGGGTCTGGTGTGTCTGCGACTACGAGAGAAACGTTAATCACGGCACCGGCCAATGTCTACTCTGGCCGCCATAGATTTTGGTGGTGTCGGGGCGTAGGCATTCTGTGTCCCGCGGTAGCGGGGCGGGGTCCGGGCGGGCCGCTGAAGGGAACTTTCTGAGCAAAGGACCGCCGGTCAGGGCTGGACGGGCATGCTCCAGCAGTTGGAGGTGGCCTGCTTGCCGGCCAGGCGGTCGGTCAGCCAGGAGATGGCGTCGCCCTGGTCGGTGAGCAGCGGGGCGAAGTGGTTGAGCAGGGGGCTGACGACGTTGGGCAGTACGACCGCCTTGTACGTGACGTCGGCGCCCTTGCGGCACCAGTCGACGGCGAGGGTGCGGGCCTGGGCGTGCGGGACGAGGTTGTCGCTGACGCCCGTCGCGAGGCGGACGGGGCCGGACGGCTTCAGTGTGCCGATGCGCTGGCTGTTCAGGATCGTCTGGAGTGCGGGCGTGGCGGCGATGATGTCGCTGATCGACCGGCCGTCGGTCGTCCACTTGGTGCTCTTGGCGTAGCCGTAGCCGAACAGGGCGTCGGCGACGCACATGGTCGACAGGTCGGCGAGGGCCGCCTTGCCCGCGGTGTTCAGATGCGCCTCGGCGATGGGCTTCAGGGACGGGTCGGACTGGAGGAAGCCGTTGAGCGACCAGCCCAGCGCGCCGGCCAGTTCGCTGCCGTCGATGGCCTTGGTGACGGAGGTCAGGTCGGCGGGCGGCGCCCCGGCGTAGGTCCCGGCGAGGGTGACGTCGGGCGCGTAGGAGGACTGGAGTTCGGCGGCGGCGGCGGTCGCTCCGCCGCCCTGGCTGTAGCCGAAGAGGCCCACCCGGGAGTCGGCGGTGACCGAGGCCCCGCTGACCGAGCGGGCGGCGCGGACGGCGTCCAGCACGGCGTGTGCCTCGTCGACACGGTTGACGTAGGTGTGCAGCCGGTCGGTCGTGCCGAGGCCGGCGTAGTCGGTGACGACCACGGCGGCGCCGGTCGCCAGGAGGCGGTAGATCGCGATGTCCTCGTAACCGACGGACATGGTCTGGCCGTTGAGCGTCAGCGGGTTCTCGAGGCCGAGGGACGCGGCGCACTGGTCGCCCTGTCCCATGGTGCCGGGTGCCACCGCGACCAGGGGCCGCGGGCCGTCGCCCTTCCAGGCCGCGGCCGGTTCGATGTAGGCGCCGGTGACCGCGATCGGTTGGCCGCTGGAGTCGGTGGACTTGTACATCAGCCGGGTCGCCCGGCCCGGCAGCGGCCCGTCGAGGCCGGGCAGGCTGACGGCCAGCGGGAGGGGCTCGGTGCGGACGAGGGCGCCGTTGGCGGCGGGCAGGGCGGCGGGCGGGTTGTAGAACGCGGGGATGGTGACGCCCCGGGACACGACGGTGTCCGCCGCCGTGGCGGTGGTGTCCGAGAGAGCCTGGGCGCCGAGGCAGGCGGCAGCGGTGACTGCTGCGGCCAGGAAGCGTCTGCGTACGGGCATGGCGAACCTCCTGTGAAGCGGCTGGCAGGAAGCGGCCTCCGTGTCGGGCCTCGTCCCAGTCGGCTCGGCCACAGAGGTGCTGAGCTACGGCGGCACGGTGTCGCACACGCGTCCCACGGGCTTGCCCGCGCCGCTTGGAAGTGGTTCGCGAGGACCTTACCCACCAGTAAGTTACTCGTGGTACCAGCCGGTAGGTTACGGTTCGGTAACTTGACTGGCTGTCGCATACGGGAGGGGTGACCGCGGAGCTGCCGCCGCAAGCTGCCGATCATCGTGGGGGCCTGTCCGATTCCTGTCCGACAGGGAGACGGTGATGGCGCGACGCAGGCGCGGGCCTCTGTGGCGGCCTGCTGAAGGGCCTGCCGCCGGTGTGGGGCGACACCGGCGGCAGGGGCGTGTGCGGTCCGCTCGTGGTCAGCCGTTGCCGCCGCCGGAGGTGTCGTCGTCGAAGGTCACGACGACCTTCTCCGCCGCGCCCGGCGTCATGGTGAGCTCGAACGCCCGCTCCACCTCGGAGAACGGCACGCGGTGGCTGATCAGCCTGGCGAAACGCTCCTGGTTCGCCACGAGTTCGGAGGTGACCTCGAAGATCTCGGTGGGGTAGCCCTGAGAGGCGATGAGCGTGAGCTCGCTGCGCAGCATCCCGCCGAGGTCGATGGCGTCGGACTCCTTCTGTACGGCGACCATGACCAGCTTCGCGCCCCACTTCGCCGATGCGATCGTGGCGTTGAAGACGGCGGGGGCGCCGGCCGCGTCGATGTAGATGTCGGTGCCGGCGCGGGGCTGGCCGAGGGCGTTGGCGGCCTGGCCGTGCAGTTCCGTCAGACGGGCGGTCACGTCCTCCTTGGAGGAGTCGATGACGGCGTCCGCGCCGACGGCGAGGGCGGTCTCCAGACGCCCGGGGATGACGTCGGCGACGACCACGTGCTCGACGCCGCGCAGCTTCAGCCAGATCGCGGCACCCAGGCCGATGGGTCCGGCGCCGAACACCACGACCTTGTCGCCGGGCTTGGCCTCGGAACGGTTGACGCAGTGCTGGGCGACCGCCATGGGCTCGTTGAGCGAGGCGACGTCGAACGGCACGGTGTCGGGGAAGACCGCCACGCTCTTGCCCACCTCGGCGTCCTCGATGAGCAGGTACTCGCTCATGCCGCCATGCTTGCCGCCGCAGCCGATGATGCCCGAGGGGACGCCCTGCGGGTTGACGACGACGCGGTCGCCCACCTTGAGGCCGGTGACGTCGGCGCCCACCTCGACGATCTCGCCCGCGGGCTCGTGGCCGAGGGGGAGGGAGACCATCGATCCGCCCGGGCCGAACGGCGCACCGCCCATGTGTAGGAAGCTCACGTCCGTGCCGCAGATGCCGCAGGCGCGGATCCGCAGCAGCGCGTCCTTGGGACCGGTCGCGGGACGCTCGACGTCCACCACGTCGACCTTGTTCTGCTCTCCGGTCCGTACGGACTTCATCGTGGCCATGGGAGGACTCTCTTTCTTGGACCTGGCTTACTTGACTTAGGCAAGCATGCTATATTAATTGAGTCAAGCAACTGTCGGGGGATTTTGCTGAGCTGGGCAGGTGGTTGGTTTCGATGCCGCACTGACCTCGCCCTGACCTCGCGGGATCGACGATCCCGCGCTTCGCGCGTCGCTGCGAGGTGGCGCTCTCCCGAACCGAGGGTGTAGGTGCCTGCACTCCGCCAGTGGCTCGCGAAGCGCGCAGGTATGGACTGCTGTCGCACCGTCCCTCATGATGACGATGCCATGACAATGCAGTCCTCGGGATGGTGACCGTGCGCGGATCCTTCGTCAGGGCCACACTGACCGTCGTACTCCTCCTGGTGCCCCTGGCGCCCGTCTCCGGGGCCGCAACAGCACAGGAGCCCGCCGCCTCATTCGAAACCGTCGCGGCGGCGGCGGACTGGACACCGCCCCTCAGCACCCGGGGCCGCTGGATCGTCGACGCGGACGGGGACCGCTTCAAGCTGCGGTCCGGCAACTGGCACGGCGCCAGCGGCACGTGGAACGGCTTGGGCAGCGCGGACGACGACGCCAACCACCACGCGGGGGAGAACTCCGGCCGGATGCCGCTCGGCCTGGACCGCGCCCCCATGGCCGAGATCATCGCCGGCTTCCAGGAGATCGGGATCAACAGCATCCGGCTGCCCTTCTCCAACGAGATGATCCACGACAGCGTTCCCGTCACGGACGACGCCGTCGCCGCCAACCCCTCCCTGCGCGGGAAGACCCCGCTCCAGGTGTACGACGTCGTGGTGCGCGAACTCACCGCCGCCGGCCTCGCGGTGATCCTCAACAACCACACCAACACCACCCGTTGGTGCTGCGGAGTGGACGGCAACGAACGCTGGAACGCGAGCCGGTCCACCGCCACCTGGGAGAGCGACTGGCTCTACATGGCCCGCCGCTACAAGGACAACCAGCGTGTCGTCGGCGCCGACCTCTACAACGAGGTGCGCCGCAACGTCTGGGACGATCCCAACTGGGGCCTCGGCGACGACCACGACTGGTTCGCCGCCTCACAGCGCATCGGCGACCGCATCCTGACGGAGGCCGACCCCGACCTTCTGATCTTCGTCGAGGGCATCAACTGGACCGGCATCCCCGTCGACGGCTTCGCGCACGAACGCCCCACCCTGGAGCCCGTACGCCGCCTCTCCCACACGCTCGTCGACTCCGGCAAGCTCGTGTACTCCGCCCACTTCTACGACTACACCGGCCCGAACCACAGCGGCGCCACCGGAACGGGCGAGACCACCGATCCCCGATACCGCGACCTGACCCCCACGGAACTGATCGACGTACTGAACCGCCAGGCCTTCTACGTGACCGCCGAGCAGGACCAGCACTTCACCGCCCCCGTCTGGATCAGCGAGTTCGGCGTCGGCGGCCGCGACGAGACCGGTGTCAAGCAGCGTGCGTGGTTCGAGAACTTCGTGGACCACCTGATCCGTACCGACGCCGACTTCGCGTACTGGCCGCTCGTCGGCCACCACGAGGACCGCAAGGGCAACGGCTGGGCCCTGCTGCACTGGGACGCCGCAGGCACCCGCATGGGTCTGTACGACGGTGACGACTGGCGGGCCGCCGCCTGGACCCGGCTCATCGAGGCCCCCGCCCGCAGCGGCCACATCGCCGACGTGGCGGACTGGTCGATGCTCAGCCCCGACCACGCCGACTTCGTCGCCTCGCGGCGGATGCGGGCCCTGCCCGACTGGGACTCCGGCGCCCGCAAGGCCGTGTGCCCCGACGGGCAGCGCCTTCTCGGCCTCGGCCACACCGGCAACCGGGGCCTGTGCTCCGACGTGTCCACCTCGTTGGAGCCGGTGGGCGGCCACGAGGTGGTCGTCGACGAGCGGCACGTCACGACGGGCAACGACTGGGCATCCGGCTACACCAAACTCCAGTGCCCCGCCGGCCACTTCCTGACCGGCTACAGCGTCCGCGGCTCCGCCGTCTCCGCCGCCCTGTGCGCGGCCGCACCGGCCGGCGAACTCGGCACGAGCGGCCGTACCGTCTGGTTCGACCGGAGCGACAACCGGGGCTCCGCCCCCAAGGGCGGCGACTTCGCGCAGGGCCACTACAAGGGCCAGTGTGCGGACGACGAGTACGCGGCCGGGATCGCGTACACCGGCCGGGTGGGCTCGGCACGGACCCCGGACGCGCTGTACTGCCGGAAATTGAGCTGACCAGGTCTTCTTCGCATAACCCTGAGTGGCAGGGGGCTGGACGGATCCGCGCGAGGTCCGAAGATCTCGCTCGTCGTCCTGCTCAAACGACTGGCTCGCCGATGCCCAGCACGTTTCCCTCGCTGTCACGGAACCAGGCTCCGCGCTCTCCCCGCGCGCCCTTGCTCGGGTAGTTCCCGTCGATCTCGGCGATCCCGTCCCTGGTTCGCAACCCAGGCACGTCGACCTCGTCGAACACCACGCCGCGCCGTTTGAGCTCCGACACGACGGTCTCGATGTCGTCGACCTCGAAGGCCATCTGCGTGAAGGTGCCGGACGAGGCTCCCGTCGACCGGAACAGCGCGAACTCCGCGCCTTCGCACCGATACAGCAACGCGCCGGGCCGTTCATCAACGGGTTGCAGGCCAAGTCGCTCGGCGTAGAAACGCCGCGCCCGGTCCAGGTCCTGAGCTGGAAGCCTGGTCGCCACGCGTGCCCCGGCCAGAAGGTTCCTGTCGTCTGCGTTCATACCCCCACTGTGCCGTGAGAAGCAGCCGCAGGGGCGGAGGCACCCGGCGCGTGCCACGGCGGTGGCCTTCGTCGACGCATGGCTCCCTGCGGTGCGTCTTGAACTCCCTTCGTTCCGAACCCCGTTGACAGCTCCCCTCGCGAGCCCCCATCATCATTCCACTAATCAAGTAGTGGAATGGTGGTGGTGATCTTGGAGTTCCGCATCGACAGGCGGAGCGGGGTCCCCGCCTTTCAGCAGATCGTCCAGCAGACCAAGCAGGCCCTGCGGTTGGGCGTGCTGGTGCCGGGGGACCGGCTGCCGACCGCCAAAGAGGTCTCCGAGATCAGCGCGGTCAACCCGAACACCACGCTCAAGGCGTACCGGGAACTGGAACGCGAGGGCCTGGTCGAACCACGGCCGGGTCAGGGCACCTTCGTGCGCCGCTCGCTGGCCCGCCCGCAGACGGGCACCGACTCGCCGTTGTACGGGGAGCTGGTGGCGTGGATGTCGAAGGCAGGCGCGGCAGGCCTGGAGCAGGAGGACGTGGCCGCGCTGGTCGCGTCGGCCATGGAGAAGCAGTACGGCGAAATGACGACCAGGACGAGGAGCACAGGTGAGTGACGATATGCACGCCGGGGAGTCGGCGCTGGAGGCGCGCGGCGTGGGCATGCGGTACCGGCGGGGCTGGGCCCTGCGGGACTGCTCCTTCCGGCTTCCGGTGGGCCGGATCTGCGGGCTGGTCGGCCCCAACGGGGCGGGCAAGACCACGCTGTTGGGCATCGCAGCCCATGTGCTGGAGCCGACGGAGGGCTCGCTCAGCGTGTTCGGCGCGGCCCCGGGCTCGGTGGAGACCGGCCGGCGCACCGCGTTCCTCGCCCAGGAGAAGCCCCTGTACCGCCGCTTCACCGTGGCCGAAAACCTGCGCCTGGGACGGGAGTTGAACCCCGGCTGGGACCAGCGGGCCGCCGAGGACATCGTCCGCGCGGGAAATGTGCCCCTGGACGCGAAGGTCGGCACCCTCTCCGGGGGCCAGCGCACCCGCGTCGCCTTCGCCCTCGCCTTCGGTAAGCGCCCCGAGCTGCTGCTGCTCGACGAGCCGATGTCGGACCTCGATCCGGTGGTGCGCCACGAACTCATGGGCACCCTCATGGCCGAGGCCGCCGAGCGCGGCACCACCGTGCTGATGTCCACCCACGTCCTCGCCGAGCTGGAGAACGTCTGCGACTACCTCGTCGTCATCGCCGCCGGCGGTGTGCGTCTCGCCGGTGACGTGGACGAACTGCTGGCCGTGCACACCGTGGTCACGGGTGTCAGGGACAGCGACGGTCTGCCCGCTGACCTCGCGCACCACACGGTCGTCGAATCCCGCACCAGCGGACGGCAGTTCACCGCTCTCATACGCCCCGAAGGGCCGGTCGTCGGCCCCTGGGACACCGACGTCCCGAACATGGAGGAACTCCTGCTCGCGCATCTGCGCTCGGCCGAGGCGCCACCCCTGATCACCCCCACCGCTCAGGTCCCGGACCAGGCGCACGGCTCGCGGGCGGTGGCGGCATGAGCGACACCCTCACCGGCACTCCGGCCACGACCGCGTCCACGACGGACTCCACCCGGCGCCCCCGGCTCGGCGGAATGACCTGGCTGGTCTGGCGTCAGCACCGGGCCGCGTTCTGGACCGTCCTCGGCGCCACCGTGCTGTGCCTGGCGTGGATCGTCTACCAGCGCACGCAGATGGTGGACTTCCTCCACGGCTACGGCTGGCCCGCCAAGAGCATCGATGACCTGGCCGGGAGCAATGAGTTCGGACCGTACGCCAACGCGTTCCAGCCCGTCTCCACCGGCCTGGTCGTGATTCCCATCCTGCTCGGTGTCTTCGTCGGCGCTCCGCTGCTCGCGGGCGACCTGGAGACCGGCACCGCCAAGCTGGTCGCCGCCCAGTCCACGAGCCGCGCCCGCTGGCTGGCCACCAAACTGGGGCTGACCGCGCTGGTGGTCACGGTCAGCACGGTGGCGCTGTCGGCCGCGTACGGCTGGTGGTGGAACCCGGTCAAGTACCAGAACACCGTCGGGGACTGGACCTCCGCCTCCGCCTTCGACGTCACGGGACCCGTGCCTGTCGCCCTCACCCTCTTCACCGTCGTGGGCGGGGTGGCGATCGGCGTGGTGCTGCGCCGCACGCTGGCGGCCATGGTGGTCACCTTCGGTTTCGCCGTTGTCGTCCAACTCGTCTGGGGATACTTCCGGTTGTCGCTCGGCGACGTGGCCACGATGACGACGAGCAAGGGCGTCACCGCCGACGGCTCGTTCCCCACGCTGCCCCATGGCGCCTACCAGATCGACGAGTCGTACCTCACCGGCAGCGGAGAGCTCCTCGGCTGGAGCACCTGCGTGGACGCGCAGTCGGAACAGGCGCGCGAACTCTGCCTGAAGAAGGCCGATGTGGTGGGCTGGTCGGTGGACTATCTGCCGATCTCCCAGATGACCGGCATGCAGTGGCTCGGCGCGGCGATCCTGCTGGCTCTGACCGCCGCCGTCACCGCTTCTCTCTTCTTCTGGGGCCGTAAGCGGCTGGTCTGACACCGCCGGCCGCCTCCCCTCCCCTCGATTTCCTCACCGGCACGCGCTGCTTTGCCGTGCCCGGGCAGAAAGGCATGCCTTGAAACACCGCAAGAGATGAGCTGGAGCGGAGGCGGCGACGATCAGCCCTGCTGACCGCCGTCGCTCTCGCCTCGGCCCCGGAATCCCAGGCCGCACCGGCCGACAGCGGGACGGGCACCACCACGGGTACCACCACCGGCACGGCAAAGGCCGTCACGCTCGTCACCGGCGACGGGTGACCCTGGACGCCACCGGACAGGTCACCCGCGTACGGCCCGCCGAGGGCCGTGAGGGCACCACCTTCCGCATAGCGCGGGCCGACGGCCGCACCTGCGTCGTCCCGCGCGACGCCGAGCGGCTGCTCGCGAACGGCACCGCCGACCGACGGCTGTTCGCCTCGCCCGGCGTGCCGCCACCTCGCTGGTGCGTAGTCCACGGCAGGGGTCCATCGCACCTCGTGCACAGGCAGGGCGCCCCCTCCGGCCCGGCTGGAACATCCCGGCTAGAACATACGGATTGCCGGGGCCTTGACTCTGGCATCGAAGCGGTGCCGCGAGCCGGCGAGGGGCGGAGCGCATTCCGCCTCCGCCAGGTTGAGATGGGAGTCGCCGCGCAGGATCTGTTCCTCAAGCCGCTTCAGCCGGTCCGTCGGATCGATGCCCAGCTCCTCGGCGAGCATCTTTCTGACCCGCGCATACGTGGCGAGAGCCTCAGCCTGGCGGCCCATCCGATGGAGGGCGATGATCAGCAGCTCGCAGAACCGCTCCCGGAACGGATACTGCTCGGTGAGCGTGCGCAGCTCCGGCACGAGGGCGTCTGCTTGCCCGAGGCTGAGCCGCGCCTGCGCGTAACGTTCGACGGCGAGCAGTCGCAGCTCCTTGATCCGCTCCAGATCCGACTGGAACGACGTGCCGACGGACAAACCCTCCAAGGGGCTGCCTTGCCAGGTCTCCAGGGCGGCCAGGAAATGTCCGGCCGCTCGCTCCGTGGAACCGTGGGCCATCTCCTCGTCGCCTTGTCGTAAGTGGTCCATGAAAATGGACAGGTCCAGTTCGCCTGTGCCCACATGAAGCAGGTATCCGCGAGTGTGCGTGGTCAGTCGGTCCTTGGCCTCACCGGAGCTGTGCAGTATTCGGCGCAGCGCGGCTATATATCCCCGGATATTGACGGCCGCCGATGGCGGCGGCTCCTCCCACCAGGCTGCGTCGATCAGGCGGTCGACCGTCACGATACGATTCGCGTCCGACAGGAGTGTAGCCAGTACGATTCTCTGCCGGGGGCCGCCGAGTCCTATGGGGCACCCGGCATCCGTGAACATTGCTACCGGGCCGAGAAGGCAGAACTTCACTCCAGATCTCCCGTCGTGCGTATGAATGCGGCTCTCCTGTTCATCATTTCATCTCGGCAGTAGAGAGCGCATTCTTTGGTGCAGGAATTTCCACGCGTAAGTAAAACGGTACGCCGAAGGTGAAGCGAAATGGCGCGTGAGAATTTGCGTAGTATTCGGCGCAAATGTATTCATTGGGGGAGTGGAAAATCCTGCATGGGTAGAATGTGTAGAAATTGCTCTGCTGTGGGGTGACTGCTCGTCAGAGGGACTGTGGCGGCGGGGAGGAACTCGCCCCGACCGTCGCCGAGCCCGACGAAGGCCGTACAGGCCCGGCCTTTTCCGTGATCCCCGGCCCGGTGGGGGAGTCGTCGGCCGTTCGGCGCAGCAGCGTCAGGCTCGCCGCCGTCAGCAGGGACAGGATCCCGATGTTGACCAGTGCGGCCATGTGCATGCCGTCGGTGAAGGCGGATCGGGCGACCGCGAGCAGTTCGTCGCCCACC
Source organism: Streptomyces sp. SD15 (assembly GCF_054462255.1). NCBI lineage: Bacteria > Bacillati > Actinomycetota > Actinomycetes > Kitasatosporales > Streptomycetaceae > Streptomyces > Streptomyces sp. SD15. The sequence continues at coordinate 132,001 of NZ_JBTLMO010000012.1, forward strand.
CGTTCGGGCAGGCGCCCGGCGACTTCGGTGGCGCCTGCCAGGGTCGACCGGGCCGTATCGGCTGCCTCCGGCTGTACCCCCTCCGGGACGGAAGCACCCCCCATCCGTGCCCCGTAGGCCGCCGCGGCGACGGACCCGGCAACGGCCACCCCCAACCCGTTGCCCAGCTCCGCACCGGTCTCCCCGATCCCCGAGGCGTTGCCGGCCCGCTCGGGCGGGGCACTGCTGATGATCACGTCATTGGTGAGGGCGAGTGCGGCCTGGATACCGAAGGAGGCGACGGCGAAACCGGTGGCGGTCACGGCGAGCCCGGACGCCGCACCCGCCAGGGTGACCAGCACCAGCCCCGGTACGGAGACGGCGAAACCGCCTGCCATGATCCATCCGGGGTGCAGCCGGTTCGCCAGGGCCGGGGCCAGCAGTGTCCCCACCACTCCGGCTGTCATGGCGGGCAGCGCCCACAGGCCGGCGGCGAGCGGGGACAACCCGAGGACCAGTTGGAAGTACTGCAGGACCAGGAACTGGGTTCCGGTCAGCACGAAAAGGCCCATGGTCTGACCCCCCAGCGACACCCCGAACCTGGGACGTGAGAAGAGCTTGAGGTCCAGCATGGGCTCGGTGAGCTTCAGCTGTCTGCGGACGAAGACGGCGGCGAGGCCGAGCCCGACGGAGATGGCCAGCAGCGACGGCGCCCGGACGCCGTCCTGGGCGATCTGCTTGAAGCCGTACACCACGGGCAGCACCGTCCCGATGGACAGCACGACGCTGGCGGGGTCCAGTCGGCCCGCCTCGGAGTCGCGGTACTCGGGCAGCAGCCGCGGGCCGACGAGCAGCAGGACCAGCCCCACGGGCACTCCGAGCAGGAACACGGACCCGTACCAGAAGTGCTCCAGAAGCACTCCGCCGATCAGCGGGCCCACCATTCCGCCCACGCTGAAATTGGTCATCCACACCGCGATCGCGAACCGTCGTTGCGCCGGATCGCGAAACATGTTGCTGATCAGGGAAAGCGTGGAGGGCATCAAGGTCGCCCCGGCGACACCCAGGAGGGCCCGGGCCGCGATGAGTAGGCCCGCCTGGGACGAATAAGCGGCGATCAGGGACGCGATGGCGAATGCGGCGGCGCCGATCAGCAGAAGTCTGCGACGTCCGATCCGGTCGCCGAGAGTTCCCATGGTGGCCAGGAAGGAGGCGACCAGAAAACCGTAGATGTCGACGATCCAGAGCAATTGCGTACTACTGGGATTCAGGCTTTCACTGAGATAGGGCGCGGCGAGATGAAGCACGGTCATGTCGATGCCGATGAGCATGGTCGGCAGAGCGAGGACCGCAAGGCCGAGCCATTCTCGTCGACCGGCCCGCATCGGCCTGTCGTCCTGCATGAAGAACTCTCCTCCCCGTTGGCGTTCTGCGGCCGTGCCGTCGAGAACGGGAGCAATGTTAGGTGTCCCTCACACCGACGCGACAGACCGTCGACGAGAACTGGCCATCAGGGAATGTCCAGTTCATTTCCATATGTGTCGAGAAGATGTCGTACGGCGAATGTGAGCGGGCGCCTCAGCGCCTCGTCGAGGGTGAGCCACGCGGCTGAGCTGCCCTCCGGGCCGAGGCGCAGTTCGGCCACCCCTTCCGCGTCGGCCTCGCAGTAGTAGGCGTGCCACAGATGGGCGTCGGCCCCACGACGGCAGCCGTCTCCGGGTATCGGGGTCCGGTCGAGGAGCTCCAGGCGCCGGGCGGTGATGCCGGTCTCCTCCTGAAGCTCGCGCGCTGCCGCGAGATCCGGGGCCTCGTGGCGTTCCACGTGCCCGGCCGGGACAGTCAGGCCGAAAGGGAACGCCGTGCGGTCGAAGAAGAGGAAGCGTTTGCGCGCGTCCCGGACGAAAACACCCGCGGTCTCGTGCCAGTACTCGCCGCCGGTATCTGTCCACCATCTGATCGCCGGGTCCAGCACCAGCGCCCGGTCGCCCACGGTCCCGCAGCTGCGACATGCGCAGCGGCGTCGTCCGCCGGCGGTGCGCCACTCCACCGCTTCGCTGTGGCAACTGAGGCAGTAGTGATGTGTGGCGCCGTCAGTGAGCGCGCCCGAGGGCAGGAAGTCCAGCCTCATCGTCCTCTCCTTCTCTCCTCGGGAATCGCGGAACTGGCAGGGGGCGGCGGCTCGGCATGGAGCCGCGCGGCAGACAGCCCTCTGGCGTGTCTGCCGCGCGGCGCTGTTGTTCCGGGCCCGGTCGTGCCGGTCGTGCCGTCCCGTACCCGGTCGTGCCGTCAGTCGTCCAGGCCGAAGCGGGCGAACAGTTCCTTGTCCCCGGTGACGTAGGAGGTGTCGGTGATGACCGTCTGGTCGGACGGGCCTCGGCTGCACATGCACATGTGGCGGCCGGTGGAGACCACCCGGGCGGCGCGGGCGCCGCCCGAGGCCATGACCTCCTCAGCGATGTCCTTCACCAGGTGCTCCTGGATCTGGAACCTGCGGCTGAAGGCCTGCACAAGGCGCGGGAATTTCCCGAGGCCGAGAATCCGGTCTCCGGGAACGTACGAGACGGCTACCTTCCCGTAGAAAGGGAGGAAATGGTGGGCGCAGATGGAATAGTAATTGATGTCGTGCACCCGGATCACGCCGGCGTGCTCGCCCTCGACGTCGACGGTGGTCTTGAGGATTTTCGAGGTGTCGATGGCATAACCGCTCAGAAGTTCACGATAGGCCCGGACGATACGGGGTTCGCACTCGGGTTCCTGGTACCAGTCCAGTGCGCGCTTGTCGGTGATGACATTCTCTTCGAGCCACTCTGCGATGCTGGTCATGAGACATCTCCTGATGGACGCGGGTTCGACTCGGACGCTGCTTTTCTGCCGGGGTTCAGGTTTACCGCCTGCTCGGCTCTGATCAGCTCTGCTCGGCGGGCGGCCATTTCGCCGGAGGGGTCTGCCCACGGAATTCGATGACGACGTTCCGGTAGGCGTGGCTGCTCTTGTTCACCAGCCGATGCGGCTTTCCGCGCCGACGGTGTACCACCTGGCCGATGAAGTCGTCCTGGTCCTCGATTTCCCCGTCCTCGTACTCCAGCCGTACCTGGCCGGGCTGGTCGACCACGAATACGTAGTCCCACGGGTGCTCGTGCCATTCGCTGGCCTCGCCGGGCTCCAGCTCAAGCAGCCACACCCGGGTCCTGTCGTCCTCGAACAGCAGCTTTGTGCCCGCGGTGCCGTAGTGGCGACCGGCTACCTTGCCGCGCAGTTCTTCCGGGACCTCGTCGTGCCCTTTTGCGCTCTCGTCGTGCGCCATTTACTGACGCCACCTCCTTGCTGAAGGCCCTCTCGGTGATGTGCTACGGACAGCGTGCCCCGCGCATGTATAAATCCAGTACAAGCCACGTACATTTATCTCGGGACGGTGGACCATTCCGTTCAGGGTGTTGTAGCTTCGGCCGAGTGCCCGGACACATCCTCGACAATTTCCTGAAGGGGAGAAGTGACGATGGTGAGGCGTGCGACGGAACCCGACATCGAAGGCCACAGCAAGAAACTCTGGAAAAACGACGACGGTACCTGTGAAATCGAGCTGATACCGAGTCTGCGCAGCTATACGTACGACCGTGACGAGATGATGCCGGAGACAGCGAGGTTACGTCTCGACTTCTACGAGGTGGCCGCCGCGCGACTCGCTGAAAAAGGAGTGCGTACGGTCTTCCGGGAGCGGATCGGAGAAATTTCCTATCGGGCGGACTACGTGCCGGCGCCGCCGTACGAAGTCATCGTCAAGAACATCGCCACCGGGTCGACGGTGCGCAAGTACCCCGGACTCTTTCCGGAGGGCCACCGTTTCCAGCCGCCGGTGGTCAAGTTCGACTACCGGACCGATCCGGAGGACCAGCCGATCGGCGAGGACTACCTGCGCGCGACCGGCGTGGACGTCGAGGAGTTCCGTGCGTGCGCGCTGGCGTGCAACGAGGGGCTGAGGTCCTGGCTGGCGCCCCTCGACCTGTGGGACTTCTGCCTGGTCATCGGGGTGGGCGCGGACGGTTCGCCCGTCATCAACTCGGAGGTGTCCCCGGACTGCATGCGGCTGCGGGACGAAGCCGGGAGGCCCCTGGACAAGGATCTGTTCCGGCAGGGGGCTGACGAGGCGGCCGTCGTGGCGGTGTGGACGGACCTGGTACGCAGGATCCGCGGGTGAGCGCCTCGCCGGGTACGGAAGCGCCGGGTACGGAAGCCGACTCCCGAGGCGGCACCGGCGGCGACAGGGGCGGGCGTACCGCGCTGCTGACGGGCGCCAATCGTGGTACCGGCCGGGCCGTCGCCGAAGCACTGCACGCGGCCGGCTGGCGGGTGTACGCCCTCGGCCGGACCCGCGCGGACCTGCCCTGGCTGGGCGAGGTCCAGTGCGATCTCCGGCACGCGGAGGAGGTCGGCGCCGCGGTGGACCGGGTGGTCGCGGAGAGCGGCGGCCTGGACGCGGTGGTGGCCACCGGGGTCGTACGGTCCCTGGGCCCCGTCGCCTCGCTGCCTCTCGACGTCTGGCGGGAGGCGGTCGAGGTCAATCTCACCTCGCTGCTCGCGCTGATCCAGACGAGCCTGCCGCAGCTGCGGAGCGGCGGGGGCCGGATCGTCCTGATGGGCAGCCATGCGGGCAGCCGGTTCTTCGAGGGCGGAGCCGCCTACTGCGCGACCAAGGCGGCACTGAAAGCGATCTCCGAGGTGCTGCTGCTCGAGGAGCGGGCGCACGGCGTCTGCACCACGCTTGTCAGCCCGGGGGCCATCGCCAATCTTCCCGGTGACGAGTCGCCGCTGAAGATGGCCACCTCCTCGGTGGCCCAAGCGGTCCTCTGGGCGCTGGAGGCGCCGGCCGACACCGTCGTCGGCGAGATCGAACTCAGGCCGGCCCGGCTCACCGACCGGCCCACGGTGTCCGGGCTCGACCGGCTCCAGGCCGTCTGACACCGAGTCGCCGGATCTCCGATCACCTGAACGCCCAGCCGTCCGAGGCCCACAAGGATCCAGAAGGAGTGGCATGAGCGAGCACGCCGTCGCCGGCAGTACCGAACGGACGAATGTGAGCTGGGACTTGGGGGTGGGATTGCTGTCGGTCGTCGCGGACGACGCCGAGCCGGAGACCGTCGACTGCCGCAGCGCGCAGATCGGTTTCGCCTCGCGTGTGTGGATCTCCCTGGACGCCAGCGGACGTCCGGTCGCTCTGGACATCCTTGACGTGCCACCGATCCTCGTCGGCATCGTGCCCTCGGCCCGGCGGGGTGGTCCCGTGGCGGACCTTGAATCGTCGCCGCCGGGAGCGATCCCCTGGCTGCTGGACACCGACAGCGACTGGATGTGGGTCGAGCTGATCCGGGCGCCCGTGCGGCAGCGTCTGGAACGGGAGGGCTGGGTCGAGCTCCGGCTGACCGGGAACCGGCCCACCCGCCTCAAGGTACGGGCACCGGTGGCCGGCGTCCCCGATCAGGCCGGGCGAGCCCGGTAGTGACCGCACCGGATCGGATCGGTCTCGTCTGCACCGACCTCGACGGCACACTGCTCAACGGTGCGGGAACCGTCGGCCCGCTGACGCGCTCCGCCCTCGCCGAGGCGGCGCGCTGCGGGGTGCCGGTGGTGTGCGTTACCGGCAGGCCGCTGCGGGACGCGCTGTCCGTGAGCCGCGAACTCGGTTCGGGCGGCCTGGTGGTATGCAGCAACGGGGCGGTCGTCGCCGAGGTGACGAGCGGCCGGGTGCTGGAGTGCCGGGCCTTCTCGCGCGGGTGGGGCAGTGCCCTCCTGACGCGGCTGCGGACACGTGTGCCGGGGGTGGTCCTGGGGGTGGACACCCTTCGAGGGCTCTTCCTTGAGCACGGGTTCGCGGCGCTGGTCCCCGACTGCTGGGACCACCAGGTTGTCTCCGATGCCGCCGCGGCACTCGTCCCCGACGACCGGGTGGTCAAGATCCTGGCCGTCCACCCCGCCGTGCCGGCGCCGGAGCTCGCGGAACCGCTGGTCCGTTCGGAAGACGGTATCCAAGTCAGCTGCTCCACACCGTACTTCCTGGAAATCTCGCCCGACGGTGTGGACAAGGGGGCGTCCCTGCGCTGGCTGGCCGGTTTCTACGGAACACGGGTCACCGCCACCGCGGCCGTGGGGGACATGCCGAACGACCTGCCGATGCTGCGCGCCGCCGGGCTCGCCGCAGCCGTCGCCAACGCGCACCGCGCCGTTCGGCAGGCCGCCGATCTGATCCTGCCCAGCAACGAGGAGGAGGGCGTGGCGGACCTCATCTCGATGGTGTGCCGCGCCGGCAAGGAACCGTCATCGGCACGCGACGACTGATCGGCAACGATGACAGATATTGTGAACGGCTGTTCCCGGAGTGGGAACGCCGGATGTCATGCGGCTGACGGAGGCCGGACATCGACCGTCAGTCGTCCTCGTCGCTCTCCTCGTCCTTCCCCCCGTCCCTCCCCTCCTTTTTGTGTGGCTCCTCCTGCCGTTCGAGGCTGTCGCTCGCCTCCGCCGTGGGGCTCGGGGAGGCGGTCGCGGACGGGTTCGATGCCAGGGGTGACGTGGAGGCGGGAGCGCTGGTGCCGGGCGACGGCTCGGATTCCGTGCCGTCCGCCGTGGTGTCGTCGGGGGAGAACCACAGCATGCCCAGGAGCACCGCGGCCACGAAGAGCACCGCTCCGGCGGCCGTGGCCACGACGCGCGGTCGGCGGGCGAGGCGGGGGCGCAGCCCGGGTCGCTCCGGACGCCGTGCCCGGGACCGGCCGACAGCGTGGCCCCGGACGGAGGGCAGCGCGTACGTGGTCGGGGCGCCGGCTCCGCCGACCTGGCGTGGCCCCGGCCCGGAGCCGCCCGACGGCCCGGGGCCCTGACCCGCCACAGCGCCCTGACGCGCCACCGGACCCTGGCCCGCGACGGCGGACGGTCCCGCGGCCGGACCCGTGGCCGTGCGCCGGGACACCGTCGGCGGCCGGGACGCCGGCGTCGCGTCGGGCATCGGCTCGGGTCGCCCCCGCCAGGCGCCGCCGGCGAACCAGTCGGCCGCCTGCTGGGCGGGGGGCCGGTGCTCGGGGTCCTTGGCGAGCAGGCCGAGCAGATAGTTCTCGAAGGCGGGCGGGAGCCCGGCGACGCCCAGCTCGCGGGGCGGTAGGGGCGCGGCGTCGAGGTGCTGATGCAGGATGGCGACGGCGGTGTCGGCCCGGAACGGCGGGCGGCCGGTGAGGAGTTGGTAGAGCACGCAGCCCAGGGCGTACACATCGGAGGCCGGGCCCGCCGGCTGTCCCAGGGCACGCTCGGGGGCGAGGTAGAGGCTCGTACCGACGATCTGCCCGGTGGCGGTCAGGGCGGCGCCGGGGTCGTCGAGGAAGCGGGCGATGCCGAAGTCGCCGATCTTCAGGGTGCCGTCGGCGTCCAGCAGCAGGTTGGCGGGCTTGATGTCCCGGTGGACGATGCCCTGCCGGTGCGCGGCGGCAAGCCCGGCGGCGGTCTCGGCGGCGATACGGGCCACGCGTTCGGCGGGCAGCGCGCCGGATTGGGACAGCACGCTCGCGAGGCTGGGGCCCTCGACGAGTTCCATCACCAGGAAGAGCCGGTTCTCGTGCTGGCCGAAGTCCAGGACGCCGACCACGTTCGGGTGGTTGAGCCGGCCGGCGGTCTGCGCCTCCAGCCGGAAGCGGGAGGTGGCGGTGGGGTCGGAGTCCTGGGGCAGCAGGAGCTTGACCGCCACCGGTCTGGCGAGGGTCTCGTCGTACGCCTGCCAGACCTCGCCCATCCCGCCGCGTCCGATCGACGCGCTCAGCCGGTAGCGGCCCGCTATCAGCACCTGTCCTCATCCCCATGCCGTGAGACGTCGTGAACGCCGCAGGCCGCAACTCACCCCGTGGAAACGGGTGATGGTGGGGTGCCGCAGCCGCCCCAGCATACTGGCGGCCGGGTCAGCCGGTTTCCGTGCCGCCGGTCTGTTCGGCCTGTTCCGGGCGGCATGGCGGCAGCGCGACCATCGCGTACGGCGCCACCTCGACGTGGCTTCCGGCCGCGCTGTGGCGGACCTACGGGACGGCCGACCGCACCGGTGTTGCGGACCGGGCGCCCGTCTGTGCCGGGGCAACAGGGCCTGAGTGCGCTGTCACCTTTCCCGTGTTTCCCGTTCCACCAGCTCCTTGAAGTGATCGAGGTCGCTGCGCACGATGCGTTCGATCGCGTTCGCCTGGGCGAAACCCTTCTGTCCGCCGAAAGCCTCCCTGACAGCGCCCGGGTCGTACTCGATCCGGGCCTGGATGCGGGTGTGTTCCGCGTCGATGGGCAGGACGGAGAAGGAGCCCGCAAGGTCGGGACCGCTCAGGGCCTGCCAGGCCATCGTGCGCCCCTGGTCACGGTCGATGATCTCGGCCTCGAGCTCCTGCGTTCGGCCACCCGCCTCGATGTCCAGGAGCGCCCGGTTTCCGGTCCTCGAACGAGCCTCACGTACTCCTTCGACGAACCGCGGATAGTTCTCCACGCGGTGGAGGCAGTCCCAGGCCTGATCGACCGGGACGCTGATGTCGACATGCTCTTCGAGAGTGCTCATCATTCACCCCAAACCTCGCTCACGGTTTACCGGGTCATGAATCCAGTGTGCGCGTCGCACCTCAAATGATCAGCACGATGGCAGCGCCGATGCCGCCGAGGAAGAGGGCGAGGGCCGCTTCCAGCCAGCCGCCCTTCCCCCAGCGGAACGGCCGGTCCAGGGCGAGTTGCCCGGGGCCGGTGGCGGCGATGGTGAGTGCGGCGACGGCGATGGACACGTTGTACTCCACACCGCCGTCGCTCGCCCACAGGCCGTGCTCGGCGGTGACGGTGACCATGGCGTTGATCATCACGCCGATCACGGCGGCGGCCGCCAGCGGGGTGAACAGCCCGAGCGCCAGCCCCAGTCCTCCGAGGAACTCGGATGCGCCGCCGATGACGGCGAAGAGCGTTGCAGGGTGGTAGCCCAGGGCCTCGAAACCGTCGGCGGTGGCGGACAGACCGGCGCCGCCGAAGATCCCGAAGAGCTTCTGGGCGCCATGGGCTGCCATGAGCAGGCCGAAGGTGAGCCTGAGGAGGAGCAGACCGCAGTCGCCGGCGGAGACTGCCGGCCGTGCCATGGGCTCGGGCGAGGCGCGCCACTGAGCGGCGGTGATTTTCATCGGGAGCTCTCTTCTTGCAGGGGGCTCCCCGGGCGGTTGCCGGCCGACCACCCAAGGAACCGGCACATCGGTGGGGACCGTCACCAAGGCGCTCTCCGCGCATCCCGCGTCCACAGGCCAAGAACCGCCGGCCGACCGGACCGCGGGCGGCATCGCTCAACCGCAGGGGTCCGGGCACCTGCGCGCCCGGACCCGTCGCTCACGCCGCGAGGGCGTGACCGGGATGCAGCACCACCTTGGTATAGCCCTCGATCCGCTGGTCGAACTTCTCGTACGCCTGTGGCGCCTGGTCCAGCGGCAGCTCGTGGGAGACCACGAAACTGGGCTTGGCGCGCCCGGCGATGATCAGGTCACGCAGCTGGCGGTTGTACCGCTTGACGTTGCACTGACCGGTCCCCATCTGCTGGCCCTTCTCGAACATCTTGCCGATGGAGACCAGCAGTTGGCCGTGTTTGGCGTGCTCATCGGGTCCGCCCGGGTCGGCGGGGACGTACAGCCCCGGTATGCCGAGCATGCCGGTGGGCCGCACCGTCTCGACGAGTGTGTTGAGGACGACGGCGGGCTCCTCGTGGCTGGCGTCGTGCGCCTGGGCCTGGTACCCGACGGCGTCCACTCCCTTGTCGGTTCCCTCTCCTCCCGTTTGTTCCTTGATCCGTTCGGCCGGATCGCCCTGGGTGAAGTCGATCGGGATGGCCCCGATCTCCTCCGCCTTGGCGAGCCGCTCGGGCACCCGGTCGACGGAGAACACCTTTGACGCCCCGCGCAGCAGCGCGGAGTAGGCGGCCATCAGTCCCACCGGTCCGGCGCCGAAGACGGCCACGCTCTCGCCGGGGGTCACCTGGGCGAGTTCGCATCCGTGGTAGCCGGTCGGGAAGATGTCGGCGAGCAGCACGAAATCGGTCTCGAACTCTTCGCCCGGGGGCAGCTTCAGGCAGTTGAAATCGGCGTAGGGCACCCGCAGGAGTTCCGCCTGACCACCGGTGTACGGGCCCATCGCCACGTATCCGTAGGCTCCGCCGGCGAAACCGGGATTGACCGTCAGGCAGAAACCGGTCCTGCCCGCCAGGCAGTTCTTGCAGAATCCGCAGGCGACGTTGAAGGGCATCACCACGCGGTCCCCCTTGGACAGCGAGGTCACGCCGCTACCGACCTCCTCGACTATGCCGAGGTTCTCGTGTCCGAAGACGATGCCCGACTCGGCCGCGGTGCGGCCTTCGTACATGTGCAGGTCCGATCCGCAGATCGCGGTCGACGTGACCCGTACCAGCACATCGTTCGGGTGCTGGATCCGTGGATCCTCGACATCCCTCACAGCCACACTGAAGGGCTTCTCGTAAACGACGGCTTTCACCTTTGCCACCTCCGCGTCGAACGCTGGATGACGGCGGTGACGAACGGGCCGCTACCCGGGGGGACACACACGGAGGCGCGGGCCGTCGGCCTGTGCCGTGGCCTCGAGTGCTCTCGCTTCACCGCCCGTACCTCCAGGTAACGCCCGTACGGCACGGGCCGCAACCGACACACTCGTTCCCGCCGCATGTCACCTCTTGCCGAGCTGCTCCGTCAGAGAGGTGTAGCCCTCAACAACGACACAGGAGAGCGCACCATGGATGCTCGCTTGAACCTCTTCGGCAACCCGGTCGGCGGCAAGTTCTTGCGGTACATCAACTCGGCGGGCAAGGCGGTCTCGGATTCGACGCTGCCTGCCGCGACGCAGGAGCTGGTGAAGATCCGCGCCAGTCAGATCAATGGCTGTGGTTTCTGCACCGACATGCACACCAAAGACGCCGCGCACAGGGGGCGGGCCGTACGCCGTCCAAGTCGGAGGTCCGCGGCACGGTCGCCGACGCGGTCCGCCGCGAGACCGACTCCGACCCGGATTCCGGAAGCGCCTCGTGATCATTGTCATCGCCGACACGTCCGGTCTCCTTGCCGCCCTTGATTCGACGCACCCGGAGCACGGGGCGGCGAACGAGGCGATCATGGCGGCCGGGCTCCTGGTCATGTCGCCGCTCCTGCCGGCCGAGCTCGATCACGTTGCCACGCGCGAGCTCGGGCGGGAGGCCGCCCTCAGCGCGGTCGACGACCTCCGGCGCTGGATGAGCCGAGGCCGCGTCGTCATGCCGGAGATCACGGAGGACCACCTGGGCGCCGCCCAGTCGCTCCGCGTCCGCTATCGCGCGCTCGACCTCGACCTCGGCCTCGCCGACGCGGCGAACGTGGCGCTGGCTGCCGACTACGACACCGACGCGATCCTCACCCTCGGCCGACGCGACTTCCGAGCCGTACGCCCGTTGGGCCGCTACAAGGCATTCCGCGTATTGCCCGACGGCCTGCCACTCTGACGATGTCCGGGCCGGGAGCGCCTTTGTGCGTGCGCAGACCTTCCGGCGAAGCCCGGGCCGCGGTGCTCAGGTCAGACGGCCGCCACACGTCGGAGGTGGTCGACGACCGTGGCGCGGGCGGTCGACGGCCGTCGTGCAGCGGCACGCTCGGCCCTCGACCGCCCAAGGCCACCGTTCCGACCTGGACCGTCAGGCCATGTGCACTTCGAGTGCGGCCCGCACCCCCGACTCGACGGCTCCCTCGATCCACGAGGGTTTGACCGAGGTGTGATCCCCGGCGAAGTGCAGGGGGCCCTCGGGGGCGCGGATGGCCGCGAGGAGCTCCGTGTGCTGGCCGGGGAGCAGGACGGACGCCTCGCCATACGCGTACGGGTCGCGCAGCCAGCTCTGCGTGCGGCCGGCACCCGTGTAGAAGACCTCGACGCGCTGCCCGTAGACCTGCTGCAGTCCCCTGAGGGCGTGCGGGTAGCGGGCGTCGTCGTCGAAGGAGTCCCAGCGGGAGGCGTCGTCGGCCCAGCTGTAGGAGGCGAGGACGACGCCCCCCTTGCTGCCGGGGACCGGGTGGGAGGGGTTGATCATGAAGCGGTTGGAGTTGTCGGCGACCGAGCCGCCGCCGATGATGTGCGCCGCCTCGGGCTGCTCGCGGGAGGCCCAGCGGTGGGCGGCGTAGTGGACGCGCTGCGCCGGGCTGATGTGGCCGGGCGGCACCGACGGATGCGTGCCGAGGAGGCTTCCGTCGGCGGGCGCCTTGCCCTGTCGGTACGCGTCGTACAGTCCGGGCCGCACCGCGTCGAGTTCGCGTTTCCAGTCGGCCTCGGTGAACTCCCACCAGCGGCGGCTGAATTCGAGCAGCACCTTGGTCGCGCTGTCATAGTGCAGCTCGCCGACGGCACGGCGTTTGCCGTACGACATCAGCGGGCTGACCTGCACCTGCCGCAGCCCCGAAAAAGGGACCGTGACGATCGCGAGATCCCCGGTGAACCGCTCCCGCACGACCTTGCCGTCACGCCCCTCGGACACCGTGTCGATCGACACGTGAGGCCCGTCGGGGCGGACGTGTGAGGTGTTGCCGTCGGCGGCCCGATCCGGGTCCCAGTACTCGATGTGCGTGGCACGCCGGTCCGGCCGCAGCTGGTCGCCGACCTTGCCCAGCAACGCGTCCGGGAGGGTCGCGGTGCCGCCGACCAGCTCCCAGAACGGGGTGTCGGGGCTGATCAGCGACTGGCTGATGAAGCTGTGGACGAAGGACAGCGGCAGCCGTGAGGTCAGGTTCTCCAGGGTGCCGATGAGATCGATGGTGCGCTCGTCGAAGCCGGCCTGCTCGGTCAGGAACCGGTACATGGACCAGTCGCCGTACTGCTGGATCACCCGCGCCCAGCCCCGCACCCGTTCGGGCATGGGCTTGTCGACGCGCTTGCCGTCCGGACCCACCGTGCTGAACTCGTTGCGTACGGGGTCCAGAGCGGCGCGCAGGATCGTGGCGGAGGGGGTGTCCCAGTGCTTGCGCGGCACGCCGAACGACCGGTTGATCCTGCGCGGGGACGTCGCGTACGCGGCGCGGCGCATGCGGATGCCGTTGACGTGGATCCACGCCTGGTTGACGGGCTTTCCCTCGCCGTCGACGTCGACGAGGTGGAACCGGCGCCGCTCGACATCGAGTTGGTCGATCAGGCGCATCACCAGCGGATGACTGCCGGGGATCCGCATGGCCCCGGCTTCGGCGTACTGCCGCGGATCGGCGAACGGCTGCGCCGCGTGCTCGTGTCCGCCGGTGCGGAAGGTCTTGATGCGGCCGCCCACGCGGTTGCCATTGGCCTCCAGCAGCGTCACGTGGTGCCCGGCCCGCTTCAGCAGCCAGGCCGCCACCAGGCCGGCCGGTCCCGCCCCGACCACCAGGATCTTCTTGGCGCTCCTCGTCCTGGGGCGCGGCAGACCGGAGTCGAGGATCTTCTCGTACGTCGGCACGAGCGGCTTGTTGTCGTCGTCGACGACCAGCAGCGCGCGGGCGACAGCGAGACAGGTGGCCCAGTCGGCGGTGGATCTCGGCGGGCAGGGGGCGGTTGGGGCTTCCGGGGGAGCGGCGGGGGCCGCGGCGGCCGGATCCGCCGCGCTCAGCCCGAGCGCGGTCGCGGTCGCGGCGGTACCGGCCGCGACCGTCAACTGGCGCCTGGAGAGCGGATGATGGCCGGCTGTGGGGGAGAGGTCATCCATACGTCATGGATAGAGGGGACGGCGTGCGTCCGGCAGAGCGATCAACGGCGATCACCGGAACGTGGGAGCGCCACGGGGTGCGTCCCCTGCCCTGGCGACCGCCTGAGCGGATGTGACAGTCCCGCGCGCCCCCGAGCACGACCACCGGAGTGCGCCACCCTCCCACTGGTCCGGACGGAAAAGCACCTCCGGGCTTCCGACCTGGGGGTTTGTCGGCACCGACACGTCGGGGTGGAGGCAGCCGTCAGTGCACCAGGGCGGCGGGGGGCATCCCGCGGTCGCGGGTGCGATGTTCTTGTTGAAGCGGAGCAGGTTGTCCGGGTCCCAGGCCGCCTTGACCGCGCGCAGCCGCTGGTGCTTGGCCTCGCTGCCGTGGGGCCGCATCCGGGCCGGGGGCGTCGACCGGGACGTCACTTTCGTCGACGTCGACGGCGGGGTCGACGACCAGGTCGACGCGGTCTGCCGCGCCAAGTACGGCCGCTGCTCCGCCCACCTGATCACCCACGCCAGATATCGGAATCAGGCTGACCGTCGCGGTCGCGGGCGGCAACAGCCCGGCGGTCAACCGGCTGACGCGTCCCCGGCCGGGGCCGTCCGGGGGGTGGGGGGTTCGGAGCCGAGCAGGTCGAGGAGGGTCAGCGCGTCGTACTCGGGGGTGCCGGGTTCGGCGTAGTAGGTGATCAGGCGGTGGCCAGGGGTGCCTTCCAGCTCCATGGACTGGTAGCCGAGGGTGAGGTCGCCGACCTCGGGGTGGTGGAAGGTCTTGCGGCCGTGGGTGCTGCCCCTGACGTCGTAGCGCTCCCAGAGGCGGGCGAACTCCGGGCTCTTGAGCAGGAGTTCACCGGCGAGCCGGGTCAGGTCCGGTGCGTCGGGATCCGTCCCCGCCAGCGCGCGCAGCCGGGCGACGCACCCGCGTACCTGGGTGTTCCAGTCGTGGAACAGGTTCCGGGCGGCCGGGTGGAGGAAGACGTAGCGCGCGATGTTGCGCTGTCTGGCCGGCCACTCCTCCAAACCGGCCAGCAGTCGCAGCCCGCCCGGGTTGGCGGCGAGCAGGTCGTTGGTGCGGCTTACCACGTGCGCGGGGCCCGGTCGCAGGCTCTCCAGCAGCAGTTTCACGCCGGGACGGACCGTCCGGCTGGGCGCCGTCGGCGGCTCGGGCACCGTGCGCGCGGCGAGCACCGTCAGGCTGCGCAGGTGCTCGTGCTCGTCCTCCCCCAGACGCAGGGCACGGGCAAGGGAGTCCACGACCGAGGGGCTGGGGCGGGTCTCCCTGCCGCGTTCCAGGCGGGTGTAGTAGTCGATGCTGATGCCGGCCAGGGTGGCCAGTTCCTCACGGCGCAGCCCGGGCGTGCGGCGCAGTCCGGAGCCGACCGTGAGTCCGGCCTCGGCGGGGGTGATCCGGGCCCGGCGGGCGCGCAGGAAGCGCCCCAGCTCGGTGCCCCCGCTCTGCTGCTCACGTGTCATGCCTTCGAGTGTGCGAGGGCCGATGACTTGGGCGGTAGGGGCGTGGGGGGCCCTGTCACGCCCCGGAACGCCGCTCCCCGGCACAGCGCGGTCTGCCACGCGGCGCGCGTCACGGGGAGGGTTGACCATGCTGTGTTTGCTGCTCGGCCAGGTCCTTCTCCAGGGCGTGCGCCGCGGAGTCCAGGGTGGCGACCAGGGACTGGAGGTGGTGCGGGTCGTAGCGCACGCCGGGCATCGACACCGACAGACCGGCCAGCGCGGTGCCGTCCCGGTCGCGCACCGGTACGCCGACGGCGACGAGGCCGCGTTCGGAGCGCTCCTTGTTGACGGCGAACCCGTTGCGGCGCAGACGCCTCAGCTCCGTCCGCAGCCGGGCGAGATCCGGGCGATCGGCCGGACGGTCGCGGTAACGCTCGGGGGCGTAGACCTCCTCCAGCTCTTCCTCGGCGAGGTCGGCGAGCAGGAGCAGCCCCGCCGTCGTGCGGTGGGCCGGGAACACCATGCCCTCCCGGGAACCCACCCGCAGTGCCTGCCGGCACTCGACACTGGCGATGAACCGGGCCGTGTCCCCGGTGCGCACGATCAGGTTCGCGGTCTCGTCCAGAAGATCGACGACCCGGTGCAGATGGGGCAGCGCCGCCGCGCGCAGCCGCGACACGAGGGACTGGGAGTGCGCGGCGAGTTCCAGCACCAGCCCCGCGCGGTAGACGCGGTCCTCGCCCTGCACGGCGAAGTCCCGGTAGACGAGCATGGCCAGGACCCGGTGGGCGGTCGACCTGGCGACGCCCAGCCGCTCGGCGATCAGCGACACGGTCGCGCCGCCCTCCATCTGCAGGATGGTCGCCGCCCGCAGCGCGTGGTCCACGCTGGCGATGGGGTAGGGCGGCGGCGTCTTGAGCGGTTTGTCCATGGCGTGCCTCCGGATTCTGCTCTCCAGAATCTACCTGTTCTTCTGGAAGGGACGATGCACGCTGAGGCCTGTGACTCAGTCTTCTCTCGCCCAAGACATCGCTACGGGCTCCCCGGTCCGGCTCCAGGCCGTCTCCGCAGAAGGGCAACCCGAGGTCACCCCGGCGCTCGAAGAGCTGTACCGGGGCTTCGAGCAGGAACTGCTCGTTCCGCTGTGGACCGAGATCGGCGACCTGATGCCGGCCCATCCGCGCTCGCGCGCCGTGCCGCACCTGTGGCGTTGGGAGCGGCTGCGGAAGCTGGCAGCCCAGGCCGGCGGCCTGGTCCCGGTCGGCCGCGGCGGTGAGCGCCGGGCCATCGCGCTGGCCAACCCCTCCCTCGGCGGGAGGCCGTTCGCCACCCCGACGCTGTGGGCGGCCATCCAGTACCTCATGCCGGGCGAGGACGCCCCCGAACACCGCCACACCCAGCACGCCTTTCGCTTCGTCGTCGAGGGCGAGGGCGTGTGGACGGTCGTCGGGCGCGACCCGGTAGCCATGCGGCGCGGCGACTTCCTGCCGCAGGCGGGCTGGAACATGCACGCCCACCACAACGCCACCGCCGAGCCGATGGCCTGGATCGACGGCCTGGACATCCCCTTCCAGTACGCCACCGAGACGCAGTTCTTCGAGTTCGGCCGCGACGAGATCAGCGACGCCGAGCGGATCACCCCCGAGCGTTCACGTTCCGAGCGGCTGTGGGGCCACCCCGGTCTGCGCCCGGTCTCGGCCGGCGAGCTCGCCCCCGGATCCCCCCTGCTGGCGTACCGCTGGGAGCACACCGACCGCGCCCTGAACGACCAGCTCGCCCTGGAGGCCGAGGGCTTCGGCGGCACCGTGGAGCCCGGTCACGCCGCCGTCCGGTTCACCGACCCGGTGACCGGCGCCGATGTGCTGCCGACGATCCGGGCCGAGATGCACCGGATCGCGCGCGGCGCCGAGACCGCGCCGGTGCGCGAGACGGGCTCGTCCGTCTACCAGGTCTTCGACGGCTCCGGCACCGTCACCGTCGGGGAGAAGTCGTGGTCGCTCACGCGCGGCGACCTGTTCGTCGTCCCCTCCTGGCAGCCGCTCTCGGTCCGCTCCGAGGCCGGCTCCACCGACTCCGACTCCGGCGCCCTGGACCTGTTCCGGTTCAGCGACTCCCCGATCTTCGAGGCCCTCCGGCTGGGCCGTACGCACGTGGAAGGAACCACCCGATGAAGCTCGCCACCCTCCGCACCGGCACCACCACCCGGGCCGTCCGGCTCGACGGCGACGTCCTGGTCGACCTCGGCGTCCCCGACCTGGGCACCCTGCTGGACCGGGACGACTGGGCCGAGCGCGCCGCCGCGGCCACCGCCGACGGCGCGACGACGTACCCCGTGGACGGTGCCGAGTTCGCGCCCGTGGTCCCGCGGCCGTCGAAGGTGGTCTGCGTCGGCCTCAACTACCGCAATCACATTCAGGAGATGGGCCGGGACCTGCCCGAACACCCCACCCTGTTCGCCAAGTTCGCCGACGCGCTCATCGGTGCCGGTGACGACATCGTCCGGCCGGACGAGACCGACGCGTTCGACTGGGAGGTCGAGCTCGCGGTGGTCGTCGGCAAGCACGTGCGCCGCGCCCGGGGCGAGGAGGCCGAGCGGGCGATCGCCGGGTTCACCGTCCTGAACGACATCACCTGCCGCGACTGGCAGTTCCGCACCCGCGAGTGGTTGCAGGGCAAGACGTGGGACTCCACCACCCCCGTCGGCCCGTACCTGGTCACCCCCGACGAGCTGCGGGGCGGCGTCCGCCCCGCCCTCGACGTCCGGCTCACGGTCGACGGCGAGGTCATGCAGTCCGACACCACCGGCGACCTGCTCTTCGACCCGGTCGACCTGGTCGAGTACGTCTCCGCGATCACCCGTCTCCACCCCGGCGACATCATCGCCACCGGCACTCCCGGCGGCGTCGGCCACGCCCGCAAGCCGGCTCGCTACCTGGTCGGCGGCGAGACGGTCGTCGCCGAGGTCGAGGGCATCGGCCGCCTGGAGAACCGAGTGGTCAAGGAGAAGTCCGCCTGATGTCCCGTACGTTCGACGACGCCCGCCGCTGGGCTCTGCTCGGCACCGAGCTGATGCTCAAGGCCGCCGCGGGCTTCGACGGCGCCGCCTTCGCCGCGCCGAGCGCCCTGCCCGGCTGGAGCCGGGCACACGTGGCGGCCCACGTCGCCGCCAACGCCGAGGCGCTGTCCAACCTGGTGCACTGGGCCGCCACCGGCGAACCCACACCGATGTACGCCTCGCCCGAGGAACGCACCACCGGCATCGAACGGGGCCGTGCCCTGCCGGCCGCCGACCTGACCGCGTGGCTGCGCAGCTCGGCGGACGCGCTGGAGAAGGGGATGGCCGCGCTCGGCGAGGAGCAGTGGCGCGCGCAGGTCGTCACCGCACAGGGCCGGACCGTGTCGGCCACCGAGGTGCCCTGGCTGCGCTCCCGCGAAGTGTGCGTGCACGCCGTCGACCTGGCGAACGGCGTGTCCTTCGCCGACCTGCCGCCCGACTTCCTCACCGCCCTGTGCGACGACGTCGTCACCAAGCGCGCTGCGGCCCCCGGCCCGGCTGTGACTCTGCGGGCACCGGCCACCGCAGCCGCGTGGGACCTGCCCGGCGACGGCGAAGCCGCCCTGGTCACGGGCGAGCTGCACGACATCGCGGCCTACCTGACCGGACGGGACGCCGGCCCGCTCACCCCGGACGGCACGCGCGCCCCCACGCTGGGCGCCTGGCTCTGACGCGGGCCTGCCCCGCGACCGAAGGAACAGATCATGAATCCTGAATCCAGCCCCGCCGGGCGGCCCGACGTCCTCGTGGTCGGCGGCGGTATCGGCGGCCTCAGTTCCGCCTTCGCCCTGGCCCGCCAGGGACTGCGCGTACGTGTCCTCGAACGGGCCAAGCAGTTCGGCGAGGTGGGCGCCGGTCTGCAGATCGCACCCAACTGCACCCGCATCCTGGCCGAGTACGGTCTGCTCGAGGAGGCCAGGACCCTTGGTGTCGTCCCCGAGAGCATGGTGATGCGGGACGCGCTCGACTCCCGGGAACTGACCCGGCTGGACCTGGGCGACCTCGAACGCCGCTACGGCTTCCCGTACATGGTCATCCACCGCAGCGACCTGCACGGCATCTTCCTGCGTGCCTGCGAACGCGCCGGTGTCGAGCTGCTGACCGACCAGACCGTCGTCGGCTACGAGCACACGGACGGCGGCGCCCTGATCCGCCTGGAGGACGGCAGTACCCAGGAGGCGCCGCTGGTCGTCGCCGCCGACGGGCTGCACTCCGTGGCCCGCCGGCAACTGGTGGGCGACGACGTGGTCAGCTCCGACTACGTCGCCTACCGCGCGGCCGTCCCCATCGAGCAGGTCCGGGACAACGGCATCGCGGAGAAGGACGTCACCGTCTACGTCGGCCCGCGCTGCCACTTCGTCCAGTACGCGCTGCGCGGCGGCGAGATGTTCAACCAGGTCGCCGTGTTCGAGTCGCCCAAGGCCCTGGCCGGGCAAGAGGACTGGGGCACGCCCGACGAGCTGGACGCGGCCTTCGAGGCCACCTGCGACACCGTGCGCAAGGGCATTCCGCTGATGTGGCGGGACCGCTGGTGGCAGATGCTCGACCGCGACCCGATCGAGACGTGGGTGCACGGCCGTATCGCGCTGCTCGGCGACGCCGCGCACCCGCCGCTGCAGTACATGGCGCAGGGCGCGATCATGGCGATCGAGGACGGCTGGGTGCTCGCCCGGCACTACGCCCGGCTGGCCGAGGCCGCTCCGGCGGGCACCCGACCGGACTGGGACGCCGCGCTGGCGGCGTACGAGGCGGTCCGGGTGGAGCACTGCCACCGCGTCCTGACGACGGCGCGCGCGTGGGGGGAGCTGTGGCACCTCGACGGAGAGTCCCGGCGCCGGCGCAACGCGATCATGCGGGAGCGGGACACCCATGACTACTCCTTCACCGACTGGGTGTACGGCCCGACCGCGTTGGCACCGGACGAGGAACCCCCCATGTTCACGCCGATCCCGCTGTCCTCGGCGGTCCTCGAGGAGTCGGGGGACGAGCCGTCGCGGGAAGCGGCGACGATGGTGGGCAGCGGCACGTCATGAGCGACGCCTACCTCTACCAGGCACCGCTCACCCGGCGGCGGCCGCCGGCTGATCACCTCCGGCTACCTCAAGGCCTCCCACCGCGAACTCGACGACCGCACCACCGAGGGCAACCCCTACCACCCGCACACCGGCGCGGTGCGACACGGTAGGGCTCTGCGCGCAACCACGAAGGAGACCGGCGCAGCGACTCCTGACGCGGCCGTCACGACGCCGACCGGGGGCCCACCACGCCGCCGCACTCGCCGGCCGCCCACGCAAAACGCTCGGCTGGGAAACCCCAGCCGAGCGCCTGTCCGAACTGCTCTCAACTCACAGTGTGTTGCCACGGCCCCTTGCGTCGGATCCAGCCTGCAGGGTCCGAGCCGAGCCTGTGGGGCGACGTGGAAGGGACTCAGTCAGAGGTGATGGTGACCGTGACCGAGCCATAGGCATAGGCGTGCCGCGCGTCGCCGTAGTACTGGGCGGTGTACTGGACATCGCCCTTGGTCCTCGGCTGGTCGGTGTAGCTGAAGGTGCCGTCCGCGGCGACGGTCGCGGACCCGATCAGCGTGCCCTCACCCGCCAAGGGGTCGTCGAGCCGCCAGATGTCGACCGTGCTTCCGGTGCCGAACCCCACGGGCGCATCGAGCTTTCCGGTGAGGGTGAGGTCCTGATTCCGGGGGGACGAGGCAGGCGCCTGCACGGTGACGGTGGTGGCGACCTGCGGGTGGTTCAGGACCTGCAGCGTCAGGGACGAACCGCTGCTGTCCTTGGTGACCGCGAAAATCCGGCTGGCATCGGGAGCCCAGGCCAGACCGGCGGACTGGAGGGTGTTGGTCGTGTAGGGGGACGACGCGGGGAAGTCCCAGGTCTTGAAGGCCGTGGAGTCGCCCTGCGTGAACAGGTGGACGTCGGGCGAGTAGGCGCCGTCGATGCCCGCCGCGATCGTGCCGTCGGGGGCGATGGCCACCGCGTTGGGGTAGTGGCTGGTGGTGTAGCGGCCGTCGTCCGCCAGGTCGGCGGTGCGGAACGACTGGTGGTAGTAGGGCGAGGCGCAGGCGACGACAACCCGCGCGGCGTCCGGCGTCAGGGCGAGGTCCTGCAGGCTCGCGCACCCGTCCGGCCCTGGATCAACGCGCCTCGCCTGTGCGTCGGCCTGGCCGGTACTCACGTCGTACACCGCCAGGGTGGCGTTGTTGCCGTCGGACTCGGCGGCGACGAGGGTGTCCGGCTCCTGCGGCGTGGCGGCCAGTCGGGGCGCGCCGCGGAACGTGTCGAGGCCCTGGCCCCGTGTGACGACCGGCTGCGGGCCACTCAGGTCCAGGGAGCCGAGGGCGCCGTTCCAGGTGTCCGTGCTGTAGCCGAACCAGATCTTTCCGCCGGCCAGCGCGAGGGAGGTCGGGCCGGCGTAGGCGCCTGCGCCGGTGCCGGTGTCGTACCGGGCGGTCTCCTGCAGCGTGGCGGTGTCGATCGCGGCGATCGCTCCGGCGTCGCGGAGTGCCACGTACAGCGTCCTGGAGTCGCTGGAGAGCGCGATTCCCCAGGCACCGGCCTCACCGCTGATCTGCTTCACGACCTGGCCCGTGTAGTCCGTCACCAGAACGCTGCTACCGAACGGGTCGCTGAGGAAGACCTGCTGATGAGCCGCGTCGACTGCTATGTCCCGATACGAGCTGATCGGCAGTGAGGTACTGGTGTCCGCGGCGGCCGTGGTCGTTCCGACGCCGAGGAGCGAGAGGCCCAGGGCAGCGGAGAGTGCTGCTCTTTCTGTGAACTGTCTTATGCGCACGTGTTCGGTCGCTTCCTTCGATAGGACGTCTGCAGGCGAGCTCCGCGGAAGGCACGACGAGCAGAGCGGTCCGGCGCTCTGCTCGTACTGCCACTGTCTTGATCGACAGGCGGCACTTATCCAGCGCAAAGACCCAACGGGACGTCACACACGGTGGATCACGCATCGCGGCACACAGCCGGCGTCCGGCAGACGGTCTTCGGGCGGGAGGCGGCGATCGGAGCGTCGGTCGCAACTGCCCCTGCACACAACGGGGTTCCCGAGACGATGACGATGACTCCGCTCGGACGGGTTTGTCGAGGACCCGGGCCGGGAGAGGAGGGAACTCAGCCGGGAATGTTGGGAGTCCACTCGTCCCGCGCCCACTCGGAGTCACCGAGCGGATAGTTGTACGCGGGCAGCCCCACGTTCCCGCTCGTCCGGAAGGGCCGGCCGTTGTCGTCGACGCGTACGGTGCCTTGCTTGTCGCCGCTGGACCAGTCCAGCTCCAGGTACCAGCTCACGTTGTGCGCCCGCGCGTCCGCGAAGATGTAGAAGACCTCGGGATCGGACTCACTCACCTTGTACGGGAAGTCGCGCTGCCCGGCCTTGGGGGAGGTCGCGGGCCGCCCGGCATCGAGGTTCACACCGAACGACGCCGTCTCCACGCCACCACCGCACCCGACGCCCATCGCGAAGTCGTTCCAGGCGAGCGGCGCACTCTTCTCCACCACCCGCACATGCAGTTCCTCCAGGACGACGGTGGCCTTCCCGGTGCCCTGCACGGTCAGCGCGAGCATCTGCTGCCCGCCGGCGACCCCACCGAGCGCGGTGACCCACCCGCGTGCGTCGGGCTCACTCGGCGGCGGG
The DNA here is from genome assembly GCF_054462255.1 of Streptomyces sp. SD15. Taxonomy (NCBI): domain Bacteria; kingdom Bacillati; phylum Actinomycetota; class Actinomycetes; order Kitasatosporales; family Streptomycetaceae; genus Streptomyces; species Streptomyces sp. SD15. The sequence continues at coordinate 154,854 of NZ_JBTLMO010000012.1, forward strand.
GGCACCCGCTCGGGGTTTTCGTCGACCAGGTAGTGCTGGCTGCACGGCCCTTCCCACTTGTACGGATTGACGGCGACGTTGGGCGCGGCGGCCCCGTCCTCGGAACCGCTGCCCCGGGCCGCCGTCCCGGCCCCACTGCTCCGGGATGCGGAGGCGGAAGCCGTAGGACTGCCGCTGCGCGAGGCGGACGGGGAGGCAGGCGTGCTCTTCGCTTCGGTCGGCTCGGAGGTGCCGGGACTGTCGTCGACGGACTCGGCGGCGGCCTCCACCGATCGCTTCCCGCCCTGGTCGTCATCGCCCTCGCCGGGCGCGAGATTCACCACGAGCGCTGCCGTCGCCACGGCGGCGACCACAGCGGCGCCGGCGAAGACGACGGTGCGCCGCCGTCGCGCCACGGGAGCCTCCGCCAGGGACCCCCGTTCGACCTCGGGAACGGCTCCGGCCACCGCTTCGGACCCGGCCGCCTCGGTCACGGGCTGCGCCGCTGTCTGTGCCTGCGGCTCCTCCTCAGTGGGGGCTCCGCTGCCCGCCTTCTGCCCCCGCCGGGCATCCGCGAGAACCCACCGCCGATGAAGTTCCACCAGCTCCTCGGGCGTCGCCTTGCACACCCGCGCGAAGCGCTCCACAGGCGCGTAGTCCGTCGGTACGGCGTCCCCGTTGACGTACCGGTGCAACGTCGACGCACTCATGTGGAGCCGCTTCCCGAGCACCCCGTAACTGAGCCCGGACCGCTCCTTCAACTGCCCGAGAAGCTCCGAAAAGCCGTCCCCCGCCATCGTTCCCCCCACTCTCCACGTCCCGGATCGGCGTTCCAGGGGGACAGTATTCCCCCAGGTCAGAGCCGTTGCGGGCGTTCCAGCGTTCCAAAGATCCCGGCAACCGTGGCGGCTGGGACGGATCACCCCACAAGCTGCGGTCATCCAAGCATGCCGCTCCCGGCACCCGGTCGAGCGGCCCGCACCACCCGTAACGAATCAGGGGGACCACTCATGTCCGCACGCACCACCCGCACCCGCCTGCTCGCCGCCACCGCGATCACGCTCGCCACGCTGTCGCTGACGGCCTGCGACAACGGAGAGGGCGTCCAGGACGAGGGCGCGTCCTCCGCGGCCTCGTCCACTCCCACTCCCACCGCTTCCCCCACCTCCGCGGGCAAGACGAGCGAGAGGGCGACCACGGGCGGCGGCCAGGCCGACTCCGCGAGCTCCTCCAAGGGTTCTACGGGATCCACGGGTTCGACCGGCGCAACGGGCTCCACAGGTTCGAAGGACTCCGGCACCGGCACCGGCACCGACTCCACCCTGAACGTCCCGTGCACCGGCTCGAACACCAAGACCACCGCCACCGTGGTCTCCCGCCCCTTGAACCACCTCCTCATCACCGTCACCAACACCGGCTCGAAGAGCTGCGACCTCACCGGCTACCCGATGCTCCGCTTCACCGACGCCCAGTCGGTCCCGCCGGCCTTCGAGGAGTCCAAGCCGCAGGCGGTGGTCACGCTGTTCCCGGGCGAGTCCGGCTACGCAGGCGTACGCCTTGCGGCCGCCGACGGCAGCGGCTCGAACGGCCACACGGCCAAGACCCTGGAGGTCTTCTTCGACAACGGCAGCGACAGCTCCCAGAGCGCCACCCCGTCGCTCCCCGCGAAGGGCGTCTACATCGACGACAAGCTGACGGTCACGTACTGGCAGCAGAACATGGACGACGCCCTCACCTGGTGACCCCGGGCGCCGAGGAACCCGTACACCGAATGTCCACGGGTTCCTCGGGTTCCTCGGGGTCCTTCACCACGCCGGCGATCCGGCCCCCGGCATCCTGACGGCTTCGGACGCTTGGGATGGATTTCCGCACCTAGCCTGGGCGGCGCCGGGACGGTGGGTCCTGGGGGTCGACGCCGGTCATCGCGGAGGCGTCCTTGGTTCCGCTGGGGCGCTGGGAGCGACCCCTGCGTCCCGTGTCCCGCCGGCCTTTCTCGTCCTTGTCGGCGTGCTCCTCGCCGCGTGCGGTGTCGCTTTCCACCGTGTCGCCCGGTACGGACTTCGTCTCTTCCTTGGACTTCGTCCGTCCCGGGCCTTTCCCGCCGCCGTGCTCGGCGGTGTGGAAGGAGCGGTGGGCGCTGGGGTTGTCCTGCTGACGTGTCTCGTCCACGTCGGGTGACCAGCCGTGCTGCTCGGTGCCCTCGTGACGGCTCGGGCCTTGTCCGTGGGGTGGCTCGGACGCGTGTGGCTTCTTCGCCATGGGTCGACCTGCTTTCGGCGAGGGCGATGCTTGTGCGTCGCCACATGGGGAAATTGTCCCTCTTTGCGTATGTGGTGTATGTCCCACCTACCTCGAGTCGCGCCTATTCCGGGAGGTTGCGCTGTTCCAGAGGGCGTACTGCAGGACCTTGGAGGATCCGTCCGTCCGGGGCGAAGCGCGATCCGTGACACGGACACTCCCATGCCTGCTCCGCGTGGTTGAAGGACACGATGCAGCCGAGGTGGGTGCAGCGGGCCGAGAGGGCCTGGAGCGAGCCGCTTTCGTCCCGGTGGACGGCGTACTGACGGGTGCCAAGGCGCACCACTGCGCCGTGGCCCGGGGGGATGTCGTCCGGTGCGGGGCTCGTCACGGGCGACATCCGGTCGCCGACGAAGTGCCGGGCCACGTGGGCCTGATGCTTCAGGAAGGACGTCCCTTCGCGGAGCACGGAGGCCAGGCGGCGCGGGTCGTAGAGGCTGCTCCAGGCGGCCGGGCGGCCGTTGATCAGGTCGCTGAGCAGGCGGCCCGCCATGATGCCGCTGCTCAGGCCCCAGCCGCCGAAGCCGGTGGCCACGTAGGTGTGCCGACTGCAGGGGTGGAGCGGTCCGATCAGAGGGACGGAGTCGGTGGGGTCGTTGTCCTGCGTGGCCCAGCGATGGGTGAAGGCGAGCCCGGCGAAGCGGTCGTCGGCCCAGTCCGACAGCCGCGCGAACCGCTCCTCCACGTCCGCGGTGCCCGGCGCGAAGTGTTCCCCGGTGACGATCAGCAGGCGTTTGCCGTCACGGTACGGTGCGGTGCGCACCGAGCGCGTGGCCTGTTCCGGCGTGATGTACATGTCCCGCGGGGCGCGGTCCTCGTCGATGGTCGCGGCGACGACGAGTTCACGGCGTGGGCTGAGGCGGGTGAACAGCAGGGCCCGGTCGAAGACGGGGTAGTGCGTGGCGATCACGACCTCGTCGGCGCGCACCGACACACCGGCGTCGGTGCGCAGGACGCAGGGTTCGCCCTCGGTGAGGCCGACGACGCGTGTTCCCTCGTACACCGTGCCGCCGCGTCGGCGCAGGTCGTCGGTGAGCGCCAGGAGGTACTTACGGGGATGGAACTGGGCCTGGCCGCTCACCCGGACCGCGCCGGTGATCGCGAAGGGCAGTTCGGTCTCGGTGACGAACTCGGCCGGCAGACCCGCCTCACGTGCGGCTTCGGCCTCCGCCCGCAGCTCGCCGGTGCGCCGCGGATCCTCGGCGTAGGTGCAGGCCGCTGCCTCCTCCCACTCGCAGTCGATGCCGAGCTCGTCGACGATCTCGGAGGCGTGCCGGATCGCCGCGGTCTGCGAGTGCGCGTACAGGCGTGCGCCCTCGGGGCCGCGGGTGCGGCGCAGGTGGTCGTAGACCAGGGTGTGCAGGGCGGTCAGTTTGGCCGTCGTGTGGCCGGTGACCCCGGCGGCGACGCGGTCGGCCTCCAGGACGGCCACCTCGCGTCCCTGCCGGACCAGCTCCCAGGCCGTGCTGAGTCCGGCGATGCCGGCGCCGACCACGGCGACGTCGACGGTGAGGTCACCGGACGGCGGGGGAGCGGGGTCGCCGGGCGGCGTGGACTCCAGCCAGTAGGACCCCTGGGTTCCCGTCTTGGCGTTCATGGCGGACGAGTGCCCCTCGTGGTGCGCGATACGCCCGATATGTGGGGCTTCATTTCTTCGTAGCCGGGTGCCCGGCGTCGTGCGGAACGAAGGAGGTGCGAGTCATCAGAGGAAACAGCCTTCCTGAGCCGTTGACCGTGCGTGACGTCTCGCCGTACGGAGCGGCTGTCCGCCTGGCTGCGGCTCCCGGGTACCCGATCTCGAAGAGTGCGAGAGCACTTTTTTCGGGTCCTCAGGGGTGTGACGGGGGAGACGTGGGTCCGGTTGTGGACTGTTTGTCCCGTGGCTGGGGATCGGTCGTGCCGGCGCATGGGCGGGCGAAGTCGATCTCCTTCGCCGCGGTGATCCGGGCACCCATGTTGCGCTCCATCATCTCCAGGGCGGCGGACTCCAGATGTGGATGGATGGAGGCGACGGCGTCCTTGGCCACCGTCACCCTCAGGTGGCGGATGTGCGCATCCAGGGCGGAGTAGAGGACGCACTGCTCGGTGACCTGACCGCTCAGCACCACGTGTCCGACGCCCAATCGCCACAGGAGGTAGGGCAGGGGCGTCTCGTAGAAGACGGAGTGGCGGGCCTTCACCACGAAGAGCGACTCGTCGTCGGGCCTTATCGGCTCGATCAGGTCGGCGTGCGGTCGGGCCAGTGCGGTGTGCACGAGTTCTCCGTGGTGGGAGCGCCACAGTCCGAAGTTGTCGTTCACGTAGATCACCGGCACGTCCGCCCTGCGGGCTCGGCCGATCAGCTCCGCCAGGACGGGCACGACACGTCGGACGGACGGCACGAGCAGCTCGGCGTCCTCGTGATCGTATGTGTTGATCATGTCGATCACGACGAGAGCGAGCCCCGTCGTGCCCGCGGGCTGGTCCACGGCCTCCGCCGCCCGTTCAGTGCTGTCAGTGCTGTCAGTGCTGTCAGTCGCGCAGAGTCGCGGCAGGATCTTCGTGCGGTGGAAGTCGAAGAAGCCCTGCCCTGCTGATCCGTGCCCCAGCACACCTTCAGTCCGCCGTACACGGGCTTGGTGCCGCCGCCGCTGCGGCGGAAGCGCTCGACCAGGGCGGTGTCGGGCATCGTCGTGATCAGGCCATCGCCGATGCGTGCCGCAGCCTCGGCGGCCTGTGGGCCGAAGGCGGACTCGGGCATCGTCTCTCCCAGGTGGAGCGTGTGCCGGCGGTTCCGGGAACGCGCTGTCGAGTACCCGGTGGACCGAGGGGTCTAACAAGGGCGTGAGCAGCGTGACGGCAGCGGTCGCGTTGACGGTGACCGGGATGTTGCCGCGTGTGGCCTTGGAGTAGGGGCAGATCCGATGGGCTGCCGCGCCCAGTTCCATGGCGGTCTTCTGGTCGACGCCGTACCACGCAGTCGCCACGGCCGGTCGCCCGGGTGACGCCGACCGGGCCGCGGCGGCCGAGCTGCTGCCGGCCGGCCTGATACAGATGGACGAGGAAGGGGAGCTGTCGCTCACCGGCGAGGGCCGCCGCGACCCGGTCGGCGAGACACCACTGCACCCCGTCCCCGCCGCCCTGCTGACCACCCTCCGGCGCCACGCGGAACCGGTCGCGCTGCACCGCCTCCACTGGGACACCACGCACAAGAGGCTGCGCGAGGCGTTCCTGCGTGCCGAGGACGCGAAGTTCCCGCGCTGGTCCGCCCGCACCAAGGACGCGCTCCACACGTCGGCCGTCCTGACCGCCGTACTGCTCGCCCTCTGGTTCGCCGTCCAGATGGTGTTCCTCCGGGACTTCACCGCGTCCGGCGCCGGGAGCGTCGTCCTCGCCGTCTGCTTGTGCTTCCTGCTGTGGCTGATGCTCGCGGTGCCGCTGGGCTGGGCGGCGATGTGGTGGTGGCCCGGCCGTCACGACCACTTCCGGGACCACTTGCCGCCGCATCCGGCCGAACCCGCCCTCGGCCCCGTGCGCGCCGAACGGCTGCAGCAGAGCACCAGGGACCCGAGGTGGCAGCGGGAGGCCGAGGAGACATGGGTGGACAGCGGGGGAGCTTTCTGATGTCACGTCAGGCAAGTGAGCGAGCGGGGCCCGTGTCATGAGCGGTGAGATGGGATGGATCACGGCCGGCTGGTTGCTCGGGTTCGCCGGGTTCAACGCGGCCCTGGGCGCGGTCTGGTGGAGGCGTACGCGCGCGGAGCGGCGTGCGTTCTTCGGCACCGCGCATTCCGGCCGGCTCTGCGGCCGGGTTACCTCCGGGGCGGTGGCGGCCCGCGTCAAGGCGCAGGGGCCGTCCACCGGCTCGCCGTGGGAGTGCGGCTCAGTGGTCGTCGCGGATGGTGGTCGCGATGCCGTTGCTGATCACGACCTCGGCGCTGAAGCCCTTCTTGGCGGCCGTCTGCAGTTCGGCCTCGGTGCACTGCATCTCGCCGTCTTCACCCGAGCAGACGTCGTCGTATCCGAGGATCTTGGTGTCCTCGGCGGTGAAGAACTGCTGCTCGGTGCCCTTCATGTCGGAGACCGTGTACTTGCCCGGCGCCAGGTAGGAGACGTTGCCGAACCAGGTTCCGTTGACACCCTTGCCCTCGTTGATGCCCTCGACGACGGTCTCGTCGGAGTCGGAGCCAGACGATGGGCCGGAGTCCGAACCCGAACCGGAGGACCCGGACCCGGCCCCGGACCCGGAGTCCTGCTGGGCGGCACGCCGCTCGGTCACCAGGCTCGCGATACCGTTCTTCATCTCCACGTCGGCATTCACGGCACCCTTCTTGGTTGCCGCCTCCAACTGGTCCAGCGTGCAGGGCGCGTCGACCTTGGACCCCGCCTCGCCGCATATCGTGCCGGCGCCGTAGACCTCGGTGTCGTCCGCGACCAGGAACTGCTGGTCGTCCTTGCCCGGCACGGACACGATGTACTTGCCCGGGGCGAGATAGGTGACCTCGCCGTTCTTGAACGAACCGCTGACGCCCTTGGAGTTCTTGGAGTCCGACGCCTTCTCCGCGACCGCCGCCGCGCCCGTTCCGCTCTTGTCGGACGAGCTGTCGGCGGTGCCGTTCTGGCACGCCGTCATCAGCAGCCCGGCGGTGATCGCGGCGGTGGCGACAACGGCCTTGCGCAGGTGGCGGTTCATCACGGGAGGTTCCTTCCGGGGCGGGGGTAGTGGGCAGCCGGCGCGTTTCCGCCGGTTGCCCGCTCTGTGCTGACTATGAGGGGCCCCAGAGCCCGCAGGTCACGCCCGTCTTCCCTTCAGGACACCGCCGTGGCACAGCCGTGACACAGCAACACATCGGCTGTGGACGGCGGTTCGTCGACGCGCCACCTTTCATCACGCGGACACGTGTGCATGCCCGACCAGCCCGCCGAGGCCGTCCGTCGGCACCGAAACCCCTACGCCACCTGGACCGACAGCCCGGTCCCGCCCAGCCCGAGAACCCCGTGGATACCTTGCCTCTGAGGTGGTCGTGAGGGTCGGATCGCACTGCTGATGACCGTGGTTGTCTGCACTTACGGGCACGTCGTGGGCACGGGCGCCACCAGCAACCGGGCCTTACATGCGCGCGCTTGTGCGGGACGGGGGCGCACCCGGCCGCCGGTCGGGCACGATCTCGTCCACACCGGCCTGCTCCGGCCCCGGGACCCGATTCCTCGTGCACGGCTATGGGAAGTTTTGGGGTGCATCGTTACCCTCCGCCCATGATTCCCACGGTGGTTTGGGGCACAGGCAACGTCGGGCGCGCGGCCATTCGAGCTGTCGCGGCGCACCCGATGCTCAGCCTGGTGGCCGTGCTGGTCTCCAGTCCCGCCAAGGTCGGCAAGGACGCGGGCGAGCTCAGCGGACTCGGGCGGCGCCTGGGGGTGACGGCGACGGACGATGTGGACGGGGTTCTCTCCGCAGCCCCCCGCGCGGTCGTGTACGCGGCGTCCGGTGACGTCCGCCTGGACGGTGCCCTCGATGACATCAGCCGCGCGCTCCGCGCCGGCGCGGTGGTCGTCACACCGTCCGTGTACGGCATGTACGACTGCACGAACGCACCTGACGAGATCCGCGACGTGCTGCTCGAGTCCGTCGAGGCCGGGGGCGGCTCGTTGTTCGTGTCGGGTGTGGACCCCGGTTGGGCCAACGACGTGCTCCCGCTGTTGGTCAGCGGGCTGGGGTCCGCCATCGACGCCGTCCGCTGCCAGGAGATCTTCGACTACTCGACCTACGACCAGGAGGAAGCGGTTCGCCGGCTGATCGGTATGGGACATCCTCTGGACTATCAGCCGCTGATGCTCGCCGAGGGCATTCCGACGATGATCTGGGGCGGACAGCTGCGGATGATGGCACGGGCCCTGGGCGTCGAACTGGACTGCATCGAGGAGACCTTGGAACGCCGTCCCCTCGAAACGTCCGTCGTCACGGACACGATGGGGGAGTTCTCGGCCGGTACCCAGGGAGCGGTGCGTCTTGAGGTGCAGGGCGTGGTGGAGGGCGAGCCCCGCATCGTCATCGAGCATGTCACCCGCATTCACGCCACCTGTGCCCCGGACTGGCCGGCACCGCCTGACGGTGGGGCGGGCGCACATCGCGTGATCATCGAAGGGCGCCCCCGCATAGAGGTCACGGTGGAGGCCACGGACGAGGGAGAGAACAGAGCCGCCGGCGGCAATGCGACGGCGGCCGGCCGTCTGGTGAACGCCATCGACTGGCTCGTCGAGGCCGAACCGGGTCTCTTCGACGCACTCGACGTCCCGCTGCGCCCCGCGGTGGGCAGACTGGGAAAGAAGTGATCATGCAGATCGACATCCCCCAGGGCGCCGACCCCATCCCGTACGTCTGGGGTGACCTGGTGCCCAGGATCGGTCAGGCCGCCAGTGCCTTCTCGCTGGCCGTCTATGAATACACGACCCTCGGACTGCGCGAGTTCGAGGCCGCCCGCCTGCGCATCGCGCAGATCAACGGGTGCCTGTTCTGCCTGGACTGGCGCACCGAACGCGACGGGGAGAAGGTCGAGGAGGGGTTCCTCGACGCGGTCACGCAGTGGCGGACCACAGGCACCTTCGACGAACGGACCCGACTCGCCGCCGAGTACGCGGAGCGCTACGCACTCGACCATCACCACCTGGACGGTGAGTTCTGGGACCGGATGAAGGCGCACTACAGCCAGGCGGAGATCGTGGAGTTGACCATGAGCATCGGCTCATGGCTGGCGTTCGGCCGTCTCAATCATGTGCTGGGTCTCGACAGCGTCTGTGTGCTGCCTTCGGCACAGGGTTCGTGAGGCATTTCGAGCTGCGGGCCGGGGCGCATCGGCCACGGCCCACAGTTGTCCGCACGGCGCCCGGACGGGACACGGGAACGGTCAGAAGTCCTCGGCGATGATCTTCTCGATGTTGCGCTCGGCGAGCGCGGTGATGGTCACGAAGGGATTGACGGTGGTGTTGCCGGGGATCAGCGCACCGTCCATCACATACAGGCCCGGGTGGCCGTGCAGACGGCCGTAGTTGTCAGTGGCTTTGTTGAGGACCGCTCCACCGAGCGGGTGGTACGTGAGATGGTCGCCCCAGATCTTGTAGGCACCGAAGAGGTCCGTGCGGTAGATGGTGCCCTCGGTGGCGTTGATCTTGTCGAAGATCGTTTTCGCCATGGTGATCGACGGCTGCTTCCACGCGGTCTGCCAGTCCAGTTCCGCCTTCCCCGTCGACGCGTTCCACGTGAAACGGCCGCGGTGGGGATTGTTGGTGATCGACAGGTAGAACGACGCCCAGGTCTCGATGCCGGTCGGGAGCGGCGCCACCTCCGCGAACGCACCGCCCGCGGTCCAGTTGTCGATGCCCGCCGTCGGGATGGACGACTGGAGCGCTCCGGTCGGGTCCCACAGGTGGTTCGCCCGGCCGCACATGACGTTTCCGTTCTCGCCCCATCCCCTCCCGATCTCGTTGTTGAGACCGGGCAGCGCGCCCGTCGCCTTCAGAGCGACCAGCAGCTTGCTGGTGCCGACGCTCCCCGCGGCGAAGAACACCCGTTGCGCCCATACGGTCTTGGTGGTGGCGACGGCTCCGCTCGTGTCGAGCTGCTCGATGGTCACGGAGTAGCCGCCGGTGGCGGGCGTCACCGCGGTGACCCTGTGCAGCGGTGAGATGCTGACCCGGCCGGTCGCGCGGGCCTGCGCGAGATAGGTCTTCGGCAGGGACTTCTTGCCGTGGTTGTTGCCGTAGAGGATCTCGCCGGCCAGGGCTGACTTGGTCACTGCTCCCGTGGCCTCCTGTTTCATGTAGTCCCAGTCGTAGACGTTGGGCACGAACATGAAGGGGAAGCCGGACCGTCCCGCCTGTTTGCGGCCGACGCGCGCGTACTGATAGCACTCCGTCGTCTCGAACCAGGCCGGGTCGATCGTGCTGACGCCGAGGGTGCTGTTCGCCCGCGGGTAGTACACGTCGTACATTTCGTCGGCGTCGACCGACGGGAGGACTCCGGGGAAGCGGGACCGCTGGGGTGTCACCGCCATACCGCCGTTGACGAGGGAGCCGCCCCCGACTCCCCTCCCCTGGTACACCACGATGCCGCCCATTTCCTCTGCGTCCAGGATGCCCGTGTATCGCGGCACGTCCTTGTCGAGCGGGAAGCCGAGGAAGTTGCTCAGGGGCTGCTTGGTCCGTGTGCGAAGCCAGAAGGACCGGTAGTCGGGGGTGGTGGTGTTGGCGAAGATCTTGCCGTCCGTTCCCGGGGTCTCCCAGGCCATGCCCATTTCCACCATGTGGACGTCCACACCGGCCCGTGCGAGTCGCAGTGCGGTGACGGAACCCCCGTATCCGGTTCCTATCACGAGTGCGGCGACCTGTGCGCCGGGTTCGATCAGGTCGGCCTCATCAGGGAGCGCCGCGGCGGTCGGCATGTCGAATGTACCCAAGGCGGCGGCGCCGAGAATAGAACCAGTTCCTCCAATGAATCTTCGGCGGGATAAACCTCTTCCTTGCAGTGTGTTGGCAGGTTTGGTGCCCACGTAGATCTCCTTCCTCTCGCAGAATCGAAACGAGTTCTACTAAGAAGCGTGAAATAAGTCACGAGAAACCTACGGGTAACTTAAGTGTTGTTCCCGAGTTTTTCGCATCAGGAATCAACCGATAACGCACCCCTCCCTTTGGTATCAATTCAAACCCGTGAATCATGCCTTGCGGAACTGATCCCTTTTCGATTTGCGGCGTAGTTGAGACTCCGCAGTCCGTTGGACGGCAAAGCCAAGACGGCACCACCGCCACGGAGTCTTGTCGATGCGGAAGGGCAGGACGACGCGGTGCGGAGCGAGTTGGCCACCCTGTTGGATCTCGCGGAGGGGATCGCCAAGGGCGACTACCGGGAGAAGGGCACGAACGCAGCTGAGGCTCTCAGGCAGGGGCCGCCTGACGGAAGCGCTCGCGCTGTACCAGGAGGAGGCCGACGCCGGCCGACGGGACGCGGCGGCGCATGTCGCCGCTCTGCACGAGCAGTTGGGGAGGCCCTCGGCGGCCGTCGCCTGGTACCAGCGGGCGGCGGAGGAGGGCAATCTGGACGCCCTGCGGCAGACCGCTCGTCTGATGACGGTGGCCGTGGGTCCGGACGCGTGCTGCGTGCACGGGCTCTGCACTCGGCCCGGTGGTTCACATGCCCAGCTCGGGAAGAACGCCCACACCCGGTGGCGGATGCCGGGGTGAGTGCGGCGCCGATCGCACCCTGGTCTCCGCAGAACTGTGGGCCACTCCGCGATCTCTTTCCCTGGTACTCCTGATGGGCCTGGGCCTGCTGCTACTCTCGTGCCGCTGTGCGTGGGGGGGGCAGCTTGGGGGCTGGACATTTTCGCAGCACCGTCGACGCGCGCCTGATCGGCCGCCGCCGTCCCGTCACGTCTTTCTCTGTTGAGAGGTCCAGGAGACGATGATGGTCCGTCGTACCACCGCCCGGGGCGTCGTCGCCGCGTTGGCAGTTCTCGCCGTGACCGTCGGTCCCGGTCCCCTCGTCGTCACGGCCGACGCGGACAACGGTGTCGGGGGCACCGCCCTCGCGGCGGAGAAGGTCTTCCAGGCGGATCGCTACATACCGCGCAGGGACCGGATCCACACCGCCGGCCCCAGTGGCTATCTGCATGTCCAGGAGGGGCGTTCCGGCTACCTGTGGACGTCGTACGACACCGGTACGACGACGGAGCTGGGCGACCTGGCCCGACTCGAACTCCCGGCGTACCTGGGATCGTCGTCCGACGTCGTGGCCGATGTGGTCTCGCCCACCCAGAAGGTCGTCCTCAGGGACGTCTCCGCCGGTACCACCACGGACGTCGCCCTCACCCACGGCACGTACGGGGCCACCTTCGGCTCCCATGTGCTGAGCCAGGCCCGGGATGCCGACGGCAACCGTGTGCTGTGGCTCTACGGCGACGGCGCTCCCGCCGACGGCACCCTTGTCGAGGGATGGCCGGCCGGAATCACGACCAACTTCAGCGTTCTGGGCGGCGACAGCGGTACCGCCGTCATCGGCTATGCGCTGGGAAACGGTGAGCGGCACCTGGCGCTGGTGGACCTGGCCACCGCGAGAGTCACCGGCGATGTGGCCGTGTCCCTCGCTCCGACGGCCGTCGCGCTGAGCGCGGACCGGCTGGTCTGGTACCGGTCCGACAGTACGGTGGCACACGTCCTGGACCGCGCCGACCTCTCCGCCGCCGAGACGACGGTGACGCTGCCCGGCACGGAGGGCACCCCGTCCGTGGGTATCGCCGGACGCTGGCTGGTGGTGGCCCGTTCCGTGCCGTCGGACCCGCACGACCTGGTCGACGAGTCCGGCGAGCGGCTCATGGCCGTCCCCCTCACGGGCGGCGGCCCGCTGACCCTGCTCCGGCACGCGAACAGTTCCCTCGTCACGGCACCGGACGGCAGTCTGCTGGCCGTCGGCGGCACCGACGCCGGGCACTGGGCGGTACGCAGGGTCACCGACACGGGGGCGGACACCCCGACGCTGACGGAACTGACCGCCGTACCGCCGGTGGCCGCGAAGATCAACCGGCTGTCGCTGCAGAACGGCACCCTGGCCACCCACGAGGCCGACAGCAGCTTCCTGGGCGCCTACTACACCCGGCGCATCGCCGCCGACGGAACGCCGAGCGCGCCGACCTGGCGGAGGTGGGACCACTCCGATGTGGGCCCGTACGCCACTGGGGACGGCCGCGCGGTGACGTTCACCGCCGACTCCGACCCCACCATCGGCTCGAACGTCCAGTCCCTCGACAAGAACGACCAGGCCGGCTTCTTCTATCTGCCCTCGGCCTCCGGAACCGTCCTCGACGTCACCGGCCGCTACGCGATCGTCAACGGTTCCTCCCCCGCCAAGCAGTACGTCGGCGACCTCGGCGTCCACTCCGATCTGAAGCCCATCCTCACCCGCTCCGTCACGGCCGCCTCCGTCTGGGGGACCGGCCTGTGGACGCCGGGTTCCGGCACCGGTGTCGTCACCGCCAAGGACCTGAAGACCGGCAAGACCACCGACACCGTCAGCACCGGCGCCCCGTGCGTCCCCAAGGAGCTGCAGGTGGTGGGCCGCTGGATCTACTGGTCCTGCGGCCCGACCGCGACGGCCGGCGTCTGGGACCGTACGGCCAGGAAGAACATCCCCGTCCCGTCCGGCCAGGCCCTGCTCGGCGACGGCTACCTTGTCCGGCACGACACTTCGGCCGGGGCGCTCCTCCTCACCGCCTTCGCCGACGGCACTGCGACCACCCGCAAGATCGGCGACCTGGCGGCGGGCACTTCCAGCCTGCGCGGGGTGACCTGGACCGCGGACAAGTTCGGTGGGCCCGCGGCCTACGTCGACGCGGACAAGCGGATCCACCTGGTGCCCAGCGAGGTCGCCACCCAGCGGCTCTCCGTCATCGAGTCCGAGGCGACCGACAACGCGTGGGAGAGCAGCACGGTCGGCAGCCCGTGGTGGCAGTGGCGCGGGCTGCTCTCCAAGCCTGCCGCCTCCTGGACGGCCACGCTCACCAGCAAGGCCACCGGCGCGGTGGTGCGCACGCTCTCCGGCGGAGAGGTCGACGGCACCCTGACCACGCGCTGGGACGAGCGCGACAGCAAGGGCGCGCTCGTCCCCAACGGCACGTACACCTTCAAGCTGACGGCCCCGCCCGCCGACGGTTCGGGACCGGCCCTGACGGTGTCGCAGACGGTCAGGGTGTCCGAGGGAGCCGCCGTACGCCGCGACTTCACCAACAGCGGCACCTGGGCGCCCGACGGAATCGGCGACGTCCTGACCCTCACCTCGTCCGGCGTCATCAGCTACCGCCCGGGCAACGGGACGGCCTTCGGCGGGGCCATGTCGGCCTCGGGCTGGCCCTCCTCCGTGACACTCGTCCCGTTCGGCGACCTCAGTGGCGACCGCCAAAACGACATCCTCGTCCGGTTCAGCAGCGGCGAACTGCGGGTGTACCGGACCATGCGTGGGCAGACCTTCTTCACGAGCACCCCGCACACCTCGCTCGGCAAGGGCTGGAACCAGTACAACGTGCTGACCTCGCCCGGGGACGTCAGCGGCGATGGCCGCCCCGACCTCATCGCCCGCAACAGCTCCACCGGGGCCGTCTACCTCTACAAGGGGACGAGTTCCGGAAAGCTCTCGGCGCGCGTGAAGCTCTACGCCAACTGGAAGACGTACAAGAAGATCGTGGGCGTCGGCGACCTCAACGGCGATGGCATCGGCGACCTGATCGCCCAGGACAAGTCCAACAACCTGTACCGGTACTTCGGCACGGGCAAGGGCACCTTCAAGGCGCGCGTGAAGCTGTTCTCGGCCTGGGGAGGTTCCTACAACGCCGTCGTCGGCGTCGGCGACATCACCGGCGACGGCAAGGCGGACATCGTCTCCCGCGACACTTCCGGCAACCTGTGGCGCAACAGCGGGAACGGAAAGGGGTCGTTCGGGCCCCGCATGAAGATCGCCTCGGGATGGCAGGCGTACAAGGGCGTGTTCTGACGGCCCGGCGCAGCGCCCGCGGCCCGGCATTTTCGTCGCGTCAGACTCGGGCCTGTGCTCTCACCCGACCCGGTGCCTGCGAACCGAACTGCCTTTGGGCGGCGCACAGTAGAGAAAGGTGCCCCTTCGAACGCCGGGATCGACCAGAGCCGGGGCTCAGCGCACCGGGAAGCCGAAGGAGTAGCCCTGCTCCTTGAGCCGGGGGAGGATCCGGCGCAGGGCCTCGACGGTCTGGGAGCGGTCGCCTCCCGCGTCGTGGAAGAGGAGCGTCGGCCCGCCCGGCAGCTCCCGCTCGACGGTGGCGACGATGGCGTCCGTGCCCGGCAGCTCGAAGTCCTTGGTGTCCACGTTCCAGCCCAGCGGGCGCATGCCGCGGGAGGCGGCGAGCGTGCGGCTGTACGGGGTGAAGGCCCCGCCGGGCGCCCGGTAGTACATCGGTCGTACGCCCCCGGACGCCTCGGTGATCATGCGTTCGGCGTCGAGTATCTGCTGCGACTGGTAGGCCTGCGACTCCTTGTCCATGGTGGTGTCGTGCGACACCGAGTGGTCGCACAGCCGGTGCCCGGCCGCGACCACCTTCTTCACGAGGTCCGGGTGGGCCTGCGCCTGCGTCCCCACCATGCAGAACGTGGCCTTCACCCCGTACTCCCGCAGCACGTCGAGCACTTGAGGGGTCCACACGGGGTCGGGGCCGTCGTCGATGGTGATGTTGACGCCGCGCGCCCCCTTGTCCGAGGCGTGCGCGATGGTCACCGCGACCGGCTTGACGTCACTGCCCGGCGTGGCCGACGCGGTCGCCTTCGGCGACGAGCCGCCCACGGCACCGGCCTGCGCGGTCCACACCGAGGCACCGGAGGCGAGCAACGTCACCCCGAGCGCCGCGCCGAGCACCTTGCCGTACCAGCCCCGCCCGCCGCCGTGCCGTGCCATGTCCGCCCCGCTTTCCCGCAGTTCCTCGCCGATTCCTTGGTCACCTCGCGACCATCTGGCAGGACGAGGAGCGGCGGCCACGGGATGCGTCCGTTACCGATCAAGGACAATCCCGGGGTAGTTCCCGGACAACTGGGCGAGCAGCGGGCAAAGCCGGGCCGCTCGGCCCGATCCCGCCTCCCCCGGCACCGGCGCGCGCCCACCGCGGTGGCCCGTCGGAGCCGACGTCCCTCAGCCGAGTGGAGCGCCGCTCACGTCGGTGAGGCCGACGAGCTGGACACCGCTCGAACCTGGGGGTACGCGGCGGGAAAGGGCAACGGCGGCGGGACCGGTGGCGGCGCGGGGACGGCGCGGGTCGGCGTGCGGCGACGCGCGAGCCAGAGGACGGCCGCCGTGTACAGGGCGATGCCGGCCAGGTCGAGGGCCACGAGCTGCCAGGGAGCGTCCGCGGCGGTGTCGTCGCTCTTGAGGCCGTCGACGACGGCGGCCGAGACGCCGAAGGCCAGGAGGTTGTTCACGGCATGCAGTCCGATCGCCGCCTCGAGCCCACCGGTGCGTACGGTGAGCCAGCCCGCGACCACTGCGAACACGGTCAGGTCGGCGAAGCCCCACGGGGTGCCCCAGCCGTGGGCGGCGGCGAACAGGACGGCCTGGGGCACGAGCGCCCACCAGGGAGAGCGCAGGAAGCCGCCGACCGCCTGCGTGAGCCAGCCGCGGAAGACGTACTCCTCGGCGGCCGCCTGCAGCGGCACCAGGACGACCAGCATGGCGAGGGCCGGGCCGAAGACCTCCCAGCCCGCCCACTGCGACGGCGGGGCGTCGTCCATAGGCAGCAGGAGCATGGTCCCGGTGGTCACGGCGAGGACCGGGAGGGCCGCCAGCACGCACAGCCCCAGCCAGCGCCACCGCAGTCCGCCCGTCACGGACGAGACCGTGCCCGCCGGGCGGCGGCCGATCCAGCGCACCGCGAGCAGGACGACGGGCAGGGCGGAGGCGATCGCCGGCAGGTCGAGGGCGGTGCCCGAGACGGGGCCGAACTCGACGGTTCCGTCGGGGGCTTCGGGGTACCCCTTGGCCGCTCCCAGGGCGGATCCGAGGCCGTAGAGCAGTACGGCTACGAGCACGCACGCCACGGCCACGAACCCGGTGCCCAGCACGGGCCGCCACCATCGATGGCGTGCCGAGGCGCGTGCCATGCGGTGGTAGGGGAGCAGTTCAGGCAGGGGCAGGAGCGCGGACATCGGGGCGGCGAGCGGATTCGTCATGGTGACAAGCCTCCCCGCGGGCCCGTGCCCCCACATCCGCCGCCGGCACGAACGGGGCCTCTGTCGGAGGGTGGAGAGCGACCTCGTACCTGGGGCCGGTGCCGCGCCGTAGCACCCCGCCCTACGCTCGTGCCGAGATGGAGACGATACGCAACTGGCTGCTCCCCACGCTGCTCGCGGCCGGACAGATCGCCTGGCTGTGGCCCGGAGCCGGCTTGGCCGGCGCGGAGGTGCCCGGGGCGGCGGCACTTGTCGCCGTCCTGGGCGCGGTGGTCGTCGAGACGGCCGCGCTGGGCCGTCGACGGCAGGCGCCGGTCCGTGCCCTGGCCTGGTCCCTGGGCGCTCTCCTGCTGGGCCAAGTGGCGTGGCATGACGGCTACTTCGGGGTGGGTGCGCCGGTCGCGCTGTATTCGGTCGCGGTCCGCTGCCCCGTGCCCGTGACCGTACGCGCGCTCGCCGCGGCCGTGGGTGTCGAGTGGCTCCTGTCCCTCATCCGCCTCGGGGTCCGGCCCGCGCTCGCCTCGGAGTGGGCGCTCGGTGCGCTCCTGTACGCCGTCTGCGCGGGGCTCGGTGAGGCCCGACGCCAGTGGCTCAAGGGGCGGTCGCTCGCGTCCCGTCGGCTGGCCGGCGCGGAGGAGACCCGGAGGCGGGCGGGCGACACCGAACGGCGGCGTCTGGCCCGCGAACTGCACGACGTGAGCGCCCATCACCTGACGTCCGTCGTCATCACGGCCGACGCCGCGCGAAGACTCGGCGACAACAGGCCCGAGTTGACGGCCGAGGCGCTGTCGTTCGCCGAGCGCACCGGCGCCGAGACCCTGACGGCGCTGCAACGGCTCGTCGGTCTGCTGCGCGACGTCGACCGTCCGGATCCCCGTCCGATGACCGCCCGTATCGAGGAACTCATCGCCGGCCTGAAAGTGCAGGTGGGGACAGGGCCCGGACGTATCACTCTCGAACAGACCGGTACCGTAAGGGTGTTGATGTCGACCCGGCCGAGTCCGCCGGAGTCCGTCCAGGAGGTGTCCCCGTCACCACACGCGTGATGGTCGTCGACGACCAGGCGGTGGTCCGCGCCGGATTCGCCGCCATCGTGGACGCCGAACCCGATCTGACGGTGGTCGCCGAGGCCGGTGACGGGGCGTCGGCGGTGTCGCTCGCCGCCACCGAGGCGCCCGACCTCGTCCTGATGGACATCCGTATGCCCGGCATGGACGGTCTCACCGCGACCCGTCTCATCACCGCGCAGGAGCGCCGGCCGCGCGTCCTCGTCCTGACCACCTTCGACCTCGACGCCTACGTGTACGAGGCGTTGCGCGCCGGGGCCTCGGGGTTCCTGCTCAAGGACGCCCTGCCCGAGGACCTGCTGTCCGCGATCCGCGTGGTCGCCGCAGGAGAGGGCATCCTGGCCCCGACCGTGACCCGCCGGCTCATCGACACCTTCGCCCAGGGCGCCCCGCAGCCGCCGTCCGTGACGGGTGCGCTGTCCTCCCTCACGCCACGCGAGAGGGAGGTCCTGCTGCACATCGCGTCGGGCCTGACGAACGCCGAGATCGGCTCCGCGCTCGGAGTGACCACAGGCACCGTGAAGACCCATGTGAACGCCCTGCTGTCCAAGCTGGGCCTGCGGGACCGGGTACAGGCCACGATCCTGGCGTACGACAGCGGGCTGGTCAGGCCGCGCGGAACGGCCTGAGCACGGGAGCCACGGCCGGCTCTGCCTCGACTGAGGGCACACGGAGGGCACGCCGCTCGGGATCGAGGCACGCGGCCTTCTCGAAGAACGCCGCTCCTGGCCTTCTGGCTCACTTGCCGGCTCCTGGGCCGTACCACTGAAGGGCCTGACCGGTGACGGCGGCGATGCACTCGAAGTCGCGGTCGCGGTGCAGGAGAGTCAGGCCCTGCAGTTCTGCCGTGGCGGCCACGACGAGGTCAACGGCTCCGGCGCTGCGGTGCTGCCCGCGCTGGGTGAGGATCTCCTGGACCTGCCAGGCCCGGTCGTACGCGCGGTCATCGACTGGCACCCAGCCGAAGAGCAGACGCAGGTCCTCGATGCCTCGGGTGCGGTCCTCGGCGGAGCGTGCGCTGCAGAAGAACTCCAACTCGGTGATGGGGCAGGTGGCCAGGAGGCCAGCGGCTGCCGCTCGGTCCCATCCGTACTGCTCGGCATCGCCGCGCAGCAGGCGGGCGAGTGCGCTGGTGTCGATCAGGAACTGCGCGGCGTTCACCGGCGGTAGTTCCCCTTGTCCTCGAAGAGGTCCAGGTCGAAGCCACCCTCCTCAGCCGCCGCACGCAGGCGCGTCAGCGCCAGAGCCCGCCGCCGGTTCTCCAGCACCTCGCGCAACGCGGTGTTCACCGTCTCCTTCTTGGTGCTGGTACCGAGGGCCTTGGCTACGTCCGCGACCAGCTGATCGTCGAGGTCGATCACGGTTCTACTCATCGAATACCTCCACTGATATCATTGCCGCCATCGTATATATCCTAAGTGATGCTTGGCGATCGGTCGGCCTGGACCGGTTGATCAGCCGACATCGTGGATGGGCGACCTCACTGATGCCAACCGGCCGTGATCGGTCACCGGCATGGTCACATCAGGGCGATGAGATGGAACGGCGGGCACATGTCTTCCCAGCGGTTCATCTTGCGCAGGGCCACCACCGCGGAGCGATCCTCGTAGATCAGCAGGATGTCCAGATCCGCGGGACGTTCGGACCGTAGTGCCGAGCCGAACAACCACACCTCCAGGGATGGCAAGCCACGTGCCGCCTCCGTCAGAAGTCTCAGGTGAGGCCAGCGACTCAGGTCCACTCGGAGACGAGACCGTCAACCGGAGACAGCGCACTGGCTCAAGGAGTACGCCCGCGGCACCGCCGTCCCTTCCCTCAGCGCCGCCACACTGGCACTTCTGCCCGTACCGCTGCCGCCCCTTGCCCACCAGCGGCGAGTCAGCGCCGCGCTGGATGCCGTAGACGCACAGATCACCGCGCATCGCGAACTCATTGGCTTGCAGATGCACACCCCTATGGCGGCGTAGGCGGTCTGAGGGATGATCCGCACGGTGCGCGGTGATTGCCTCGGCCGGTCAAGTGGGCCCGTCAGGGCTCCGGGAGAAGGCCGTGTCTCCGGCCATCGCCACGATCGCGTCCTTGACGAGCAGCACTCGCGGCGGGTAGCTCTGCACTTTGTCCCCGGGGTCGTCCAGTGCGGAGGTGCGCCGAACCTCCGCTCCGGTGCGACTGTCCAGTGCCAGCAGACGGCCGAAGCGGTTGCAGAAATAGACCCGCTTGTACGTCGCCGACACCGCGGGCGCGGACAGACTCTCCACGTCCGTCACCTTCTGCCAGAGTTGTTTGCCGCTGTCCGCCGACACCGCGGTGACCGACCCGTCGGACCGGACGAAGTAGACGACGCCGTCCACGAGGGTGGCCGCGCCGGTCAGCGGACGAGCCAGCGGTATCCGTCTGACCTGCCCGGTTTCCGAGGCCACCAGCAGCAGCGCGTTGTACGGCCGTTCGTACCCGGCTTCGTACACGTCCTTCGCGGTCTGAGGAGCGAGGAACAGGGGTTGCCCGCCGAGAGCGCCGAGCGCTTCCGCCTTCTTGGGCAGTGTGGCCGTTTCGGTCAGGCTGCCGGGTCCGAGCTTCATCAGCCCGACCGGGGCCTGGCCGGGCTCGTTGCCCTGCGAGCACAGGGCGTAGGGGACGCCTCCCAGCGCCGACGGAGTGCAGTACTCGTCCAGCGAGGACGCCTGCCACAGTTCCTTGCCGGTAGGCCCGTAGGCCACGAACGACGAGTAGTCGGGAGACAGGGTCAGCAACCCGCCGTCGTACAGGACCGCGTTCTCGGACTTGTTGATGTCGCGTTGCCACCGCCGGTGCCCGGTAGCGGCGTCGAGGGCCACCACGCGCCTGGTCCTGTCGTCCGGATCTTCGTACGCATAGACCAGCCCGTCGCGAACGCCGATCGGCTGCACTCCCTGAGGGCGGGTGCCGGTCCGCCACAGGGTGCGGCCGGAGGCCGCGTCGATCCTGGCGACCGTGACGCCCGTACCGCCACAGAACAGGGCGCTTCCCTCCGTCACGCATCCGGGGCTGCCGTAGTCGAGAGGAATTCCCTTCACGTCGTACCGCAGATCCGTGCGCCACGGCCGCCAGCCGTCGGGCAGTGACGCGGCACGGGCGGTGGCCGTGGCGTCGGAGGCGGTGGTGGTGTCCGGATCGGACACGAAGACACCCACACCGACACATAGCCCGGTGACGGCCAGCACCGCGCCGAGGCCGGTGAGCAGCATCCGGGCTCGGCGTCGCTTGCCGGAGCCGGAGCCGGAGCCGGAGCCGGAGTCGGTGTCCGTGCCGGTCGCGGCGGTGGGGCGGCGCCGGGGTTTCGCGGACTGCCCGGTCTTCGGGGACCCGGTGGCGTCGGATTCCGGCAGCGCCTGGAGCATGCGGTGTATGTCCGTCAGTTCCGGCCGTGCGGCCGGGTCCTTGTCCAGGCAGCGCTCGACAATGTCCAGGAGCGCTTCGGGCACGCCGCCGAGGTCCGGGGTCCCGAACACCACCTGATAGCCGATTATATACGGGCTGTCGGCGTCGAACGGTCCTGTGCCGACGGCCGCGAACACCAGCAGCGACCCCAGCGAGAACACGTCCGAGGCCGGGGTGACGTCCCGGGGGGAGGCCAGTTGTTCCGGCGACATGAACGGCGGAGTGCCGATCATCCGCCCGGTCGTGGTGAGGCTCTGGTGGTCAGAAGCCCGCGATATGCCGAAGTCGATGACGCGCGGCCCGTCCTCGGTCATCAGGACGTTGCCCGGTTTGAGGTCCCGGTGCACCAGGCCCGCCCGCTGGATGTCGCGCAGTGCCTCGGTGAGCCCCAGCCCCAGCGCGCGCAGTTCCCGCTGGCTCAGCGGGCCGTCCTTCTCCACGACTTCGGCAAGGTTGCGCCCCGGCACGTAGAGCGTCGCCATCCACGGCCGGTCGGCGTCCGGGTCGGCGTCCACGACAGGCGCGGTGAAGGCGCCGCTCACTCTGCGCGCTGCCCCGATCTCCTGCCGGAAGCGCGTCCGGAACTCCTCCTCCTGGGCGTACGTCTCGCGCACGAGCTTGACCGCGACTTGCCGTCCCGAGGCGGAGACTCCCAGATAGACGACTCCCATGCCGCCCGCCCCGAGCCGACCGAGAAGGGTGTACCCGCCTATGGACTCCGGGTCCCCGGTGCTCAGGGGCGTCATCGCCGATCATCCTTCCCAGCGTCTGCCTGCCTCACGGGGATCAGAGTAGGGCCTGCCGCCCCGGAAACGGGGCCGCGCCTGTCACGCACCGGTGTCCCTTTGCCCCTGAGCCGTGCGATGGGTCATCCGTCCAGATAAGGGCTCAACTCCTGGCCGTCCAAGCCGATGTCGCTGTGCGTCGAGGTGTTCATGTGTGCCCGTTTCGCAAGAGCCGGCGGTCTACGGTCGGGCTGTTGCCTCGTCGGTGGCGCTTGCTTTCACCGTGATTCCCCGCTGTTCCCCGCTCGTTCCGCCGGTACTTCGGAGGGTCATCACTGGCCACAGCCCGCCGCACGGTGTTCCGGGCAATCCCCAGATGCCGCGCGATCCCCTTGATCGACATCGGCCACACCTTCGCGCTTGAGGACGGTCACCAACCCGGCGGTGATCGGGACCGATAAGCAGAGCGACACCAACCCCACGCTC
The DNA here is from genome assembly GCF_054462255.1 of Streptomyces sp. SD15. Taxonomy (NCBI): domain Bacteria; kingdom Bacillati; phylum Actinomycetota; class Actinomycetes; order Kitasatosporales; family Streptomycetaceae; genus Streptomyces; species Streptomyces sp. SD15. The sequence goes on from NZ_JBTLMO010000012.1 coordinate 177,532, forward strand.
ACCAAGGTGGTACGACTGCAAGGCAACACCGAGACCCGCTGAGTCAGTGCTGTCACGTCTGTCGGGCCCGGCTCTGGCCTCGGAGAGCCGGGCCCGATGCGAGCCTGACCGACGTCAGCCGTTACTGAGGTCGATCACGTGGAGACACACGCACACTCATCCCAGGCACATCGATACAGAAGCCGAACTTAGGCGACGGGTACATCAATCCAGTACATGGACTACGCTTGGTACATGTCTATGAAGCGCACGAACGTCTACGCCGACCCCGAGGACCTGGCGATCATCAAGGAGGCGGCCAAGCGGCGAGGCATAAGCGAGGCCGAGATCATCCGTCAGGGGATTCATCTCGCGGCGATGGCGAACCGTGTCTGGGACGAACCGTTGTTCTCGCGGACGTTCGAGGGGTCGGGGCGCACGCCGTCCAAGGCTGAGGTCCGTGACGCGGTCGCCGACGCGGTCCGCCGCGAGTCGGACTCCGGAACTGCCGCGTGATCATCGTCATCGCGGATACGTCCGGCCTCCTGGCCGCTCTCGACTCGACGCACCCGGAGCACAGGGGCGCGAACGAGGCGATCATGGCGGCCGGTCTCCTGATCATGTCCCCGCTCCTACTGGCGGAACTTGATCACGTGGCCACGCGTGGGTTGGGGCGCGGGGCCGCCCTGAGCGCGGTCGACGACCTGCGGCGCTGGATGAGCCGGGGTCGTGTCGTGATGCCGGAGATCACGGAGGGCCACTTGGGTGCCGCCCAGTCCGTCCGCGTCCGCTACGGCGCGCTCGACCTGGACCTCGCCGACGCGGTGAACGTGGCGCTTGCGGCCGACTACGACACTGACGCGATCCTCACCCTCGACCGACGGGACGTCCGGGCCGTACGACCATTGGGCCGTCACAAGGCGTTCCGGGTGCTCCCGGACGACCTTCCGCTCTGACACGAGATCCTCGGCGGCCAAGCGCCTGCTCCCGCAAGGAAGTTGTGCCCCTCCTGTCGAGATGCGCGATGAGCGGTAGGCGTCCGGCGCCGTTCGGGACGGGCAGGCTGAGTGCTCTGGCCGCGCAAACCTGCTGATGGTTGACGTGAAGTCGCAGGTCAGCGCCGTGCTACAACGTGAGCGGGCTGCACCCGCAAGGCGCTCGCGCCCTCCGCGTGCCCAATCTTCGAGCGCGACACGTGCCAGAAAACGCGGGAGAGCCCCGCTCACGCAAGAGCCCCAGGCCGCTGACCTGGGGCTTCAAGAAGAGCGGGTGACGAGAATCGAACTCGCACTCTCAGCTTGGGAAGCGACGGCGCTCGGGCGGCTGCATCGCAGCTGACCTGGGTGAATTCGTCGCGCAGGCGCCGTCGCGCAGGTCCGCCGGCACCGCTGTTCACCGTGGTTGTCCGCTCTGAAGGGCATGCTGTGGGCACGGCCTCGTTGGCCGGACATACCTACAGGATCCCCGCAGGCCATGACCCACCACGCTGAACGGGTGATGACGGTGAATCGCGGTCGCCAGGGCCCACAGGTGGCTTCGATGGGCCCTGGGTTTGCCGATTCGCGGTGGGTTCGGTGTTTCAGTCCACGGTGAAGAAGTAGTCGTAGGGTGCCAGTTGGACGCCGGAGCGGGTCGTCGCGTAGACCGTGAGGTCGTACCAGCCGTCCGCGGCCGGGGTCCAGTCGATGCTCGCGGTGTGGTGGGCGTCCGCGGGGACCGTGACCTCCGGGTCACCGTTGTTGAAGGTGTACGTGTAGCTCACGACATCCTTCACCTTCGGCGTGAACGTGAAGGTGCCCGGGACGCCGACGTCGCCGCCCGAACCGTTCTCGGGGTAGGCGTCCGAAGCGACGGTGGGAGTGGTGTCGTAGCTGATGCCCCACCAAGCCGCGTCGCTGACCCAGCCGTTCGCGCTGTTGCTGGTCACCTGGAGGTGCTCGCCGTAGATGCCGTCCAGCGCGAGCTCCGCGGTCGCCGTGCCGTCCGCCCCCGCCGCGACCTCGAAGGTCCTGTCGTTCTGACCGCCGATGGTCCGCACCGAGTAGCTCACGACCGGGCTCTTCGTCTGGAGTCCGGGGTCGGGACGGAGCGTGAACTCGGTCGGCTCACCGAACTCCGGTTTCGGGACGGCCGGGGTGACGGTGGGCGCCGCGGACTTGACGCGGAAGGTGTAGCTGGTGATCGCCGACCCGTTGTAGGCCCGGTCCAGGCTGCGCACCCACAGCGTCATCGGACCGGAGCCGGTCGGCGGGACCAGGCTCAGTGTGGCCGAACCGCCGAGCGTGTCGGCGCGCTTGAAGTATTTCGTGTTGGAGTACGGGTCGACAGGCTGCGGAATGCCGTAGTCACCGATGTTCGTGCCGATGACCGGCAGGTCCTGCTGCCAGGAGAACTCGAACCCCTCGACATCGTCGACACCGCCCGCGCTCAGCGTGAACTCGACCGGCTCGCCGCCCTCGTTCCACACGTCCGGCGAGTAGTTCGGCGAAGTGATGGTGGGCGCATTCGCCGGGCGGGTGTTGTCGGTCGTGACGTAGCAGGGGGCCGACCAGTCCGAGACCGCGTCCCCGACCACCGTCTGCGCCTGCCACGCGTAGGTCTGCCCGTCGGCGAGCGCACTGGCGGGCAGGGTGGCGGGGGCCTCGAAGCCGGGGGTGACGCGGTCGCGGGTGACCGTCGTGATCCGCGTCGGGTCGGTGACCGGCCAGGCCTGATACCGCACGCCGACCAGGGAGTTGCCGGTGGTGTCGGTGATCCCGGGGATACCCTCGACGACGAGGCCGTCGCCGGCCCAGCGGTACGAGGGCCGGTCCGCGTCGGTCGAGCAGTGCCGGTAGCCGTTGAACAGCTGAGTCGGTGTGGTGGGCGTCCCGTCGGCCGCGCTCGCGGGCGACGCGGCGGCGGCCAGTGCCAGGCCGAGGGTTCCCAGAGAAGCGAGGACTGCACGGGGTCTCGCGCCGAAGGGCATGGTCAAGTGATCCCTCCCGTTTGGATGCCCGCACGCGGTGCCCTGATGCGCACTGCTGTACGAGCGGCGAGGGGATCGTACTGAAGCGCCGCAGGCCGACGCATGAGGATTAAGGAGAGCCGAGCGAGCGACGGCGCGGACCCTGGTCCTCCGGACAGGGGGCGTGCCATCGGGGTGGCGTTTGCTGATCGCGCCAACCACGCGTCTCACTGCGGCGAGGCAACCGACGCGAGGTCGTCGGAGCGGGCCCAGCTGATCCATCAGTCCTCGACGGCGAAGCACCAGCGGAGGCTTGCCCAGGGCATCGACGTCGAGGTGCGCGCACAGCTTCGGGAAACTGCTGTGGCCCGACAGAGCGCTCGCGAGGCATGAGGCGCTGCCGTCCCTGCACGGATCCGGCCGACTCGGCCGGACCCTCGGCTTAGGGACGGTGTGCTCGAACCAGCAGCGCTCGGACCGACGGGCTCAGCTGAGGAGACGTCACGATCGAGATCCGCCTACTCCGTCTCTGGCACGCCGATGTCCGAGAAGATGGCCTGTGCCTGTCGCCTCATCATTCCGGCGGCGGCGCCATCGGTCTTCCGGTGGGCGCGGGCGAGTGCCATGAGGGCGCGGGCCTCGCCGAGTCGGTGGCCGGTCTCGCGGTGTACGGCGAGGGCCTCCTGGCCGAGCTCGACGGCTGTGCCGTGTGCTTCCTCGGCCTCCGCTGTCTCGCACAGGGCTGTCAGAGTCTGGCCCTCCACCACGCGGAACGAGTGGTCGCGGGCCAAGGTCAACGCCTGTTCGGCGTGGGTGCGGGCCTCGTCGTACCGGCCGGAGTCCTTGTAGGTGAGTGAGAGGCACAGGAGGCTGTCCGCCTCGGCTCGTCGGAATTGCGCCTCGCGGGCCAGGGCGAGAGCCTGCGTGCCGACCTGAAGAGCCCGGTCCATCTGCCCCAGTCGTCGGCGGGCGGTGGCGACCGTGGTGAGGATGCCGGACTGAACCCAGTGTCGTTTCGTGTCCTCGACCCGGGCGAAGGCCTCCTCGGCCTGCTCCAATCCTTCGCTGTGGTGGCCGAGTTCGACATTGATCTTCGCGATGGCGGCGAGCATCATCGCGTGGCCGTCGCGGTAACCGGCCCGCTTGTCGGAGGCCACCTCCGGGCCGAGGAGGTCGAGTCCGTCGGTGAGACGGCCGAGTTCCCAGTACACCCCGCCCAGGATCTGCAGGGCCGAGCTGGCGTCCCACCAGCTGACCTCTGCCTCGAGGTCGACGGCACGTTCGAGGTGGTCGGCCGCCTCGTGCAGCCGGCCCAGGTCCCGACAGGCCATACCGAGGCCGACCATGCCGAATCCTTCGAAGTAGCGATTCCCGGTCTCACGGAAGAGGCGCAGGCCGGCGGTGAAGTCATCGTGCGCACTGTCGAGGCGCGCCATGCTCCACTGCGCGAAGCCTCTGAGACCGAGACCCGACGCCTCGCCCGTCGCCCAACCGAGCTCCCGGCTGATGTCCAGTGCGCGTGTGGCGTGTTCCATCACCTGTAGGACATGCCCCCGGTCCCACCGTGCCGCAGCGAGGCTGGAGTGCATCGCTGCCTGGCCGAACAGATCACTCTCGGTCTCGGCAGCGTCCAGTGCCGTCTGCGAGGTGGTCTGCCAGGTCTTCCGTGGCAGATGGATCCAGAAGTCGCTGAACAGTGCGGAGGTCAGGTGCCAGGCGACGGGGCGGGGTCCGTGGTGGGCGGCATGGTTGATGACGGCGAGCAGATTCGCCCGTTCCGCATCCAGCCATGGTCCGGGCGCGGAGGCCGACGGCATGCCCGGGTGCCTCCCGGGACCGGGACGGAGGCTGCCGGGCAGCTCCGGAAAGAGTCCGGCCCCCGCCATGGTTCGGGTGGCGTTCAGGTACCAGATCAGGAGCCGTTCGAGGGCCGCTTCACGGTCCGGCGCCGCCTCCTCCACCAGCGCACACTCCTGCGCGTACTCGCGGAGGAGATCGTGGAACCGGTAACGCCCCACCGTCGCCGGTTCGATCAGGTGGGCCGAGGTCAGCGCACCGATCAGACGCCGGGCCTGCTGCAGCGGCGCATCCAGGAGGGCAGCTGCGGCCTCGGTGGTGAACTCCGCTCCCGGGAACAGGCCGAGCAGACGGAACAGCCGGCGTGCGCCGGGCGCCAGGACCCGGTACGACACCGAAAAGGCCGTACGCAAAGGAGAGTTGGCGTCACCGTCCGGCTCCAGCGCCTCCAGCTTGTTGCCCTCGGTCATCTCGGCGACGAGGTCGGCCGTCCGCAGGGCCGGATCGCCCGCGAGCCTGGCGGCGGCCACGCGCAGGGCCAGAGGGAGGCTGCCACAGAGCCGGATCAGTTCGTCGACCGCGTGTTTGTCGTCGTCGACCCGGTCCGTGCCGAGGGTCCGGCTCAGCAGCGCGCGGGCCTCGTCCGGCTGGAGGAGATCCAGGGGCAGGGCGTGGGCGCCGTCGTGGGCGACGAGGTCGCCGAGCCGGTTGCGGCTGGTGACGAGGACGCAGCAGTTCGGGCCGGACGGCAGCAGCGGACGTACCTGCTCGGCCGAGGCCGCGTTGTCCAGCAGGACGAGCATGCGCCGGCCGGCCAGCAGGGTCCGGAACACGCGGCTCTGGGCCTCGTGGTGCGGGGGGATCTCCGATGCCGCGAGCCCCAGGCTGCGCAGCAGCAGTTCAAGGGCCTCGCCGGGCTCGAGGGGCTGCCGGTCGTGGTCGAAGCCGTGCAGGTTGACGTAGAGCTGGCCGTCCGGGAAGCGGTCGCGGACCTGGTGTGCCCAGTGCACGGCCAGCGCGGTCTTGCCGATGCCGGCGGCGCCGCCGATGGCGGAGATGACCACGGTGTTCGCCGTCCCTGGCGCCCGCGCGGGCGCCAGCAGCGAGTGGAGGCAGTCGAGTTCGCCGCTGCGGCCGGCGAAACCCGGGGTGTCGTGCGGGAGTTCGGCGGGCACGGCGCTCTCCCGCGGTGTGGGGAGCACCGGCGGGGGCGGACGCAGGAGGAAGGCGTCGTCCTGGTGCAGTATCGCTTCGTGCACCCGGCGCAGTTCCTCACCGGGATCGGTTCCGAGCTCGTCACGCAGTCGTACGCGCAGGCCCTCGTAGGTCTTGAGCGCTTCCGCCTGACGCCCGCAGCCGTACAGGGCCCGTATGCGCAAGGCCGTCAGCGACTCGTCGTAGCGGTCAGCCGCCGAGGACGCCGACAGCCCGCTCAGGTCGTCGAGGGCATCACCGAACCGGCCCAGCAGGACCAGGCACTTGAGCCGCTCCAGCCGGAACGTCCGTCGGCGTTCCTCCATCCGCTGCCGCTCCTCCTGCGCGAATGGTCCCGGCAGCCCGGCCAGGGGCTCGCCCCGGAACAGCCCGATGGCTGCGGAGAGTTGGTTTGCAGCGGTGGCCAGGTCGCCCGGCGCTACGGTGCGCAGTGCCTCGGCACCCCGTTCGTCCAGATCCGCCGTATCGAGCCTGACCTCCTCGACGACGAAGCGGTACCAGCCCTTGCCGCTGCGGATCACCGACTCCGCGGGCCGGGTGCCTTCCGGATCGAGCACCCTGCGCAGCGAGTTGACGTGAGTGGGCAGCACCTTGTGGCCGCCTGCGGGAGGCTCGTCGCCCCACACAGCGTTGAGCAGCCGCTCGTGACTCACCATGGCCCCCTGGCGCAGCAGCAGAGCGGCCAGCACGGCCTGCCGCTTCACCGGCCCCAGTTCCAGCGGCGTCCCGCCCCGCCATGCTCGTAACGGTCCGAGCACTTCGAACCGCAGCGGCTGAGGAGACCTGTCGTCCATCCCGAAGCTTCCTCTCCTCCACCTCATCGGAATTTCATCAGAATTGCAGCACCCCCAGCCAGGGTGATGGACACGACATCGCACAACCCGCACAACCGAAGGGGGTCCGCGTGACCGAAGTGGAGTTGGTGGCCACCGCGTTGGCTACGGGGGCGGCGGCCGGACTCACCGACACCTCACGAGGAGTCGTCCACGACCTCCACGCCGTGCTGAGGGAGGCGGTTCGCCGACGGTTGTCCAGTGGCGGCGCCGGCGTGCGAGGCGGATACGGCGTACGGGTGCTGTACGCGTACGAGACGGACCCCGATGTGTGGCGGACCCGGCTGCTCCAGGTGCTGGCCTCCGGGCTGGAGATGGACGAGGAGATCCTCGGGGCGGCCCGCGCAGTGCTCCGCGCGGACCGCCGGGCAGGGCACGTCATCGTGGACGTGGTCGGCTCATGACGGGGTGCGCGACTCTTCCGGCCGCGCTGCTGGGCGCGGGTGTCGCCATGGTGATCTCACCACTGGTGGAAGCACCCAGGGACCACCGCGAGCTGGGGCGGGAGGCCCGCAGGCACTCGTACGACATCACGTTCGGGTGGCGAAGGATCCGACCGCAGCTTCCGCAACGCAGTGGGTAAAGGGTTGCGGCACACGGAACAGATGAATGCTCCTGGCGGATGTCCGTGATCAAGCACAAGGACCTGGAACTGAGCGAAACGGAGTGGACCGAAGGCCGAGAGTGCCCTCCTCGGGAGGACGGCTGCACCGTCGCGAGGGAACTGCAGGCTGAGGGCTCTCATACATGGGAAGCAACGACGCTTGACTGGCCCCTGCGGTTCTGACCTGCGGAGATGCCCTGTGCTGCAGTGGCTTTTCCGGTCGGATCGCACCCCTGTTGACCGTGGTTGACCGCCCTTACGGGCACGCCAAGGGCACGGAGCCGCAGAGCGGGCGAGGCGCGTGTCGCTGGTGTCGCTTCCATGTGCTGGATGCCTGGACTCCTACGCCGGCTGAATGGTGCCGTCGCGCATGCACATGGATGCCGTCTCTCGGAGTTCGTCCTCAGTCGTCGGCCGAGAGTCGGACTCTGTTGCTTCGAAGGGGGGCTGAGAAGGACCTCGGAGGGTTGGCCAGCCGAGATCCCCCGTCGGTGGGGGAGTCTGCCGCCTGCCGAACTGCGGTACTCAGTCGTCTTGGTTCTGCTGCTCCTCCTCGCCCTGACGATGCGGGGTCGCCGCGCGCCTCGCCTGGACAGCCCGGCGCCAGAAGCTCGTGCAGGACGACTCGTGCAGGACGAAGCGAGGCCCCAGCCATGGCGGGGCCGCAGGCCGTTGTGCCTGCGGCCCCGCTCGGGCGTTGGGGTCAGGACGGGCCGCCGTACTGGAGGCCGCGTCCGTTGGTGCCGACATAGACGCGCCCGAAGGTGTCGGGGTCGCCGGTGATGACGCCGACACCGCCGATGCTGCCCCACTGGTGGGCGTCGTCGTTGACGCGGAGCCAGGTGGCGCCCTTGTCGGTGGAGCGGAAGACTCCGGTGACGTCCTTGACGGTACCGATCAGGTACAGGGCCTGATAATCGGCGCCCTGCGCGGCCTTGCCGAAGCCGAGGGCGGAGGCGGACTTCACCGTGGTGAGTGTGGTGAAGGTGCGGCCGCCGTCGGTGGAGTGCAGCAGCCCCTTGCCGCCGCCGGAGATCCACAGGTCCCCGGCGATGCCGGGGACGGCCGTGAGGTCGCCGCCAGGCAGGTTGGTGGCGCGGGCGGTGAAGGTCGCGCCGCCGTCGGTGCTGGCGTAGAGCGTGCCGTCGGCCAGTGAGTAGAAGGTCTTGGCCGAGGAGCGGTCGGCGACGACCACGGCGCCGGTGCCCAGGCCGCTGACCTTCGACCAACTCGCCCCCTTGTCGGTGGAGCGGTACGGGGCCTGGCCGGCCTGGGTCCAGACGATGGCGGAGCCGTCCGCCGCGAGCGCGACCTGGCCGCTGTCGGCGCTGCCCACCGGCTCTGCCTTGAAGCCGTTCCAGCTGTTGCCGCCGTCCGTGGAGTAGGCGCCGTCCTGCGCGCCGCCACGGCCGACGCGGACCATCAGCGCCGGGTTGGGCTGGGCGAAGTCGATGTCGGTGCTGGTGATCATCATCGGGTTGTCCAGCCGCCCTGCGGGCACCTTGGTCAGGGAGTCGTGGCGGAAACCGCCCAGGTCGCCCATGGCGGTGATGACGGTGGCGCCGCCGGGCGGGGCGATCGCGTCCATCAGCGAGGTCTCCTCCAGCCCCTGCGACCCCACGATCCAGTGGCTGGTGCCGCCGCTGTCGGTGGCGTTGGCGTCCTTGCTGCGCCAGATGCCGCTGCCGGTGCCGTACAGCACGTGCCCGGAGTTGAAGGGGTCGATGGCCATGGCGGTCATCCAGTGCCCGATGCCGGTACCGACATAAGGAGCGCCGGAGGCGTCCCGCTCCGATTTCGCGGCCTGTGCCTTCCAGGTCGTGCCGCCGTCGGTGGTCCGGTACAGCTCGTCCTGGGGCCACCAGCGGTGGAGGGTGGAGACCATCACCGTGGACGGCTTCTGCGGGTCGACGGCCAGACCGGAGAACCCGTAGTTGCCCTGGGACGGGGAGATGTTCTTCCACGCCCCGCCGGCCGGCGTGTGCTTCCACACCGAACCCGCCGTCGCGTCACCGATGGAGTTGGCGTACGTCATGTACAGCGAGCCGTCACCGGAGACCACGCCGTGCTGCGGCATCTCGCCGGTGGGCTGCCCGGAGACGGCCTGCCAGGTGCTGCCGCCGTCGGTGGAGCGGTACAGGGAGGTGGACTTGTCGGCGACGCCTACATAGACCGTCCTGCTGCCGGCCGGGCCGTACGTCACGAAGGCGATGCCCGCGCCGCTGCTCGCCCCGTCCTTGACGGGGAACGAGGAGACCTGACTCCATGTCACGCCGTGGTCGGTGCTGCGCCACAGGCCGTTTTTGCGGGTGCCCAGCAGCAGGGTGCCGTTGTCCGCGGGGTTGATCGCCAGGCGCTCGCCCGCCCCGCGGCCGTGTTCGTTGGCGCCCAGCTTGAAAGGCAGAGCGGTGCGCTTGAAGGTGCGGCCCCGGTCCGTGGAGCGCAGCAACTCGGCGTTGCCCGCCCAGCCGTTGGTGTAGGTGCCCGCCGCGGCGTAGAACCGGTCGGGGTCGACGGGGTCGGTGGCCAGCGAATCGATGCCCAGCAGGTTCCAGTCCTTCTCGTCGACCCAGTCGGTGAGCGGGATCCACTGCTCGGCCGCGGTGTCCCAGCGGTAGGCGCCGCCCATGTCGGTGCGCGCGTACAGCAGACCCTTCTCGCGCGGGTTGAACACCAACCCGGTGACGTAACCTCCGCCCACCACCTGGGTGTTGTTCCACACATACGGTCCGGCCGCGGCCGTGCTCTGCGCCCCGCCGGCCCCGGCCGCCTGGGTCTCGGCCGTTTTCACCAGCTTCCACTGCTGGTTGGTGCTGTGCCTGTCGGGATACTGCATGACCGCCGCACCCTGGGCCGTGGAGCCTCCGGAGACGTCCAGAACCAGGCCGCTCCTGCGGGAGGTGAAGGTGACGGCGTCGGAACCGCTCACATCGTCGATCCGCCACTCCTGGGAAGCGGAGGAGCTGTCGGTCTGCTGCTCGGCGGCGGCCTTCTCTGCGGTCGAATTGCCCGCTATGCCCAGCACTTTGCCGCTGTTGCGGTTCACCAGCTCGTAGTAGCCGTCCCCGGTGGGCTTCAGCTTCCATTGCTGGTTGGCGGTGTTCTGGTCGGTCCACTGCTGGATACGGGTGCCGTCGGCGGTGGAGAAGCTGTTGACGTCCAGCACCTTCCCGCTGCGCACGGAGACCAGCCGGTAGTAGGCATCGCCGTCGACCGTCGCGGCCTGCGAATCCTCCTGCACGAACAGGAAATACGGCACGACGATGGCGGGCACGCCGAGCAGTAGACCGGTCGCAGTCCAGCGACGGCGGTGACGCCCGCGGCGCCCGCCGTTCGTGAGGTTGTTCATGGGGAGGTGTTCTCCTTGCATACCGTTCACCAGAGGAAGGCGGAGCCAGCTCCGTAAGGGCCGGATCCGACTCCTTGTGGTCACAGGCTCCGCAAAGGGTTGCCTTGAGCCGGGAATTTTTTTCAGGTCACCTCGTGGTGCGGTAGGCGTTGATCAGGAGAACTACGCCGAGCCGGGGCCTGATGGGCTGCTCTTCGTCAGTGAGAAGGGTGCTCCCTTGCGGCGGTACCTTCGGGCGGAGGCGGCGGAAGGCGCGGGAGCTTGTCGGCATGCCCGAGGGCTTCCGGCTTTACGATCTCCGGCATGCAGGGCGCACCCTGTCGATGCGCTCCGGTGCCACCCTCAAGAACGCCATGGTCCGTGCCGGGCAGTCCTCCGGGAAAGCGGCGCTGATCTATCAGCACTCCGACGACGAGCGACAGCAGGAAGGTGCAGCCGGACTCGACGCGGCCATACGCAAGGCTCGCCAGGAAGCTGCGGCCGTGCCAGGTGAAGACACCGTTGATCCAGACGATCAACCTTCTGGCACGAATCTGGCACGTGGCGAGTGATCACCACGGACAGCAAAAAGACCCGGGTCGATGACCTGGGCCTTTGTCATGGAGCGGGTGACGAGAATCGAACTCGCACTCTCAGCTTGGGAAGCTGATGTTCTACCACTAAACTACACCCGCGTAAGACGCCGACCGAGAGCCGGTGTCGAATGCTCGCTCACTCTACCTCATGCCCGGCCCCCGGTGCTGAAGCCGTGGGGCCGGGGTGCGTTCCGGGGGGTGGATGCGGCTGCGGGGGACCGGAGTTGGGGCATACGGTGGGGGCGGAGAAGAGGGTCTGTGCGTGGCCGGAGTGCCGCCTGGAAGGCCGTTCCCTTCGTCCCGTAATGTGGCCATTCGTCGTCAGTCAGACGCGGCTCTTGGGGAAGGGACTCTGAGGACTTGATCGAGCGCACCGTCGTCCGTTGTGCCGAGGGGCACGTGTTCAGCACCGCTTCGTTCCCGATGCAGCAGGCCGAGCGGCTCGGCCCTGGTCGACTGATCCGGTGTCCGCGGTGTACGCGGCTCCGGAACGTCGTTCCGGTCACGCTGGAGAAGCGGTAGGCAGTGCCGGTAGGCAGGTATGTAGGTAGGAGAGAGTAGGGAGGCGCGGGGGACTGGTCACAATTGCTGACAGTCCCCGCGTATCCTCGGGGCGTGCTTCTCTCAGACAAGGACATCCGGGCCGAGATCGACGCCGACCGGGTGCGTATCGACCCGTACGACGAATCCATGGTGCAGCCCTCGAGCATCGACGTGCGGCTCGACCGCTACTTCCGGGTGTTCGAGAATCACCGCTACCCGCACATCGATCCCTCCGTCGAGCAGGCGGATCTGACGCGGCTCGTGGAGCCCGAGGGCGATGAGCCGTTCATCCTGCATCCCGGGGAGTTCGTTCTCGCCAGTACGTACGAGGTCATCTCGCTTCCCGACGATCTCGCCTCGCGGCTCGAAGGGAAGAGTTCGCTCGGGCGGCTCGGGCTCGTCACCCACTCCACCGCCGGGTTCATCGACCCCGGGTTCTCCGGGCACGTCACCCTCGAGCTGTCGAATCTCGCGACGCTCCCCATCAAGCTCTGGCCGGGCATGAAGATCGGGCAGCTGTGCATGTTCCGGCTCAGCTCGCCGGCCGAGTTCCCGTACGGCAGCGACCGGTACGGGTCCCGCTACCAGGGCCAGCGCGGGCCGACCGCCTCCCGGTCCTTCCTCAACTTCCACCGGACCCAGGTGTGAGGCTGTGAGCATGTCCGACGTACGCGAGAACCTCACCTACGAGCGGTTCGGGGTCGCGGTCCGCGAGCTCGCCCAGACCATCGCCGACGACGGGTACGAGCCCGACATCGTGCTCAGCATCGCCCGTGGGGGAGTGTTCGTCGCCGGTGGGCTGGCGTACGCCCTCGACTGCAAGAACATCCATCTCGTAAACATCGAGTTTTATACGGGCGTGGGCACCACCCTGGAAATGCCCGTCATGCTCGCTCCCGTCCCCAACGCCATCGACTTCTCCGACAAGAAGGTCCTGATCACCGACGACGTCGCCGACACCGGCAAGACGCTAAAGTTGGTGCACGACTTCTGCGTCGACACCGTCGCCGAGGTCCGCAGCGCCGTGATCTATGAGAAGTCCCACTCACTCGTGAAGTGCGAGTACGTGTGGAAGCGGACGGATGACTGGATCAACTTCCCGTGGAGTGTTTTGCCTCCAGTGCACAGGTCAGGGGAAGAGGCCAAGTTGAACAAGGAAGCGCTCTGACCTGCACAGAGTGGGCGCACCGTACTCGCCTCCACTGACAGCCAACCCCCTGGATCACGCGTCCGGTGGGCGCTCCCAAGCGGCCGGACAGGTCCTAGGTGTTTTGAGCATGCGCGTCGTCGACACTCGCGGATCGAAGGCATCCGTGTGGGGTGAAGGCGTTGAAACAACACCGTGGTGAACCGTTGGCCAACGCCATATGCTCCCTCTGATCGATCAAAGACTCCCGTGGGGGGACATTCATGCGCACAACCGCGCGCCTTGCCCTGCTCGGCACCAGCGTCGCGCTGGTCGCCACCGCAATCGGTGCCACCGCCGCCCAGGCGGAGGACGGCGGCAAGGGCAACATCACGATCGACAAGGTCGTCGTCAACGGCGGCAAGCCGGTCGTGGTCGGTACCACCACCGTGGTGTCCGCCAAGGTCTCCGTGACCGCGTCGGACGATTCGGGCATCGCCGAGACCACGTACATCAGCGCCTTCGGTCCGAAGCCGAACTACGCGCAGATCTGGTACGACGACGGCGAGATCACGTGCGTCAAGGCGAGCGCCACCACGTCGACCTGCACGGGCACGCTGACGTTCGACCCGCAGGCGTCGACCGGCTTCGTCAACAACAGCGCGGCGGCCACCTGGAACCTCGGCACGCTGGTCTCCGCCCATGACTACAACTACATCCACCGGGACGCGGCCACCACGTTCAAGGTGCAGCGCTACTCGAAGCTGACGGTCAACGCCTCGCCGGAGCCGGTGAAGAAGGGCAAGACCATCACGGTCACCGGCAAGCTCTCCCGGGCCAACTGGGAGGACAACGAGTACCACGGCTACGCGAACCAGTCGGTGAAGCTGCAGTTCCGCAAGAAGGGCAGCAACACCTACACCACGGTGAAGACGATCAAGTCCAACTCGACGGGCAACCTCAAGACGACCGTCACCGCCTCCACCGACGGCTACTTCCGCTACAGCTTCGCGGGCACGACGACGACTCCGGCGGTCAACGCGACCGGCGACTTCGTAGACGTCCAATAGCCACGCACTGAGAGCGTTTCTGAGACCTGATGCGGGAGAACGCCGATTCGACCACAGGCGACCGTCACACCACGCCTGGTCGAGTTTCAGCGGATGCCCAGCAGGGGCGCCGTCTTCACCGGGACGGCGCCCCTACCGGTATGACGGTGATGATAAGGAATAACGGCTCAGCGAAGGCGCTCGGCGCTCCCCCCGCCATGGCGGCCGGCCGCCGCGGTTCCGGCCCCGTCGTAATCCTCCAGACCCGCGGGACCTGGTCCGTCCATGATCGGCGCATCCTGCAGGGTGGTTTTGCCCCCTGCCTCAAGGGCACATGACCAGTGAGACTCCGCGGAGGTACCGAGATGAGTGCCGGAGAAAGAGCCAAGGCAAAGGCCGAACAGGTCGTCGGAAAGACCGTGCGGAAGGCGGCCCACGCGGTGCACAAAGAAACCCTCGCAGCGAAAGGCGCCGCACTCGAAGCACGGGGCATGATGCGGGGCGCGAAAGAAGGAACCAAGGGCTCCTTCAAGCGCTGACAAAATCATGACATTGGTGCACCGTGGTCGTGTGGCACCGAACCATTTACAAGGCAGTGGCCATCCAGCGAGCCGCAGTATCAGGGGGCGCAGCAGACGGCAGGTTCTCGGCGCCTGAGAACGGCGGCAACGAAAGGAGGGGCTCCCCGCACCGTGCAGCGCGGGGAGCCCCTTCTTCTTCGTACGTCGTCTAGAACGTACCCAGCTTGATGATCGACAGGATCGCGATCAGCTGGATCGCCGACGCGCCGAGCGCCTTCGGCCACGGGAGGTCGTGGGACTTGCTGACCATGAGGGTCAGCAGGGCGCCCGCCGCCACCCAGGTCGCCCAGCCGAGGAGTTGGACGAAGGAGGCGTCGCCGCCGAAGAACATGGCGACGATCAGGCGCGGGGTGTCCGTGATGGACATGATCAGCATGGAGAGGCCGACCGTGGGCTGCCAGGCGCCGTCGCCGCCGAGCTGGCGGGCCAGGGTGTGGGTGACCACGCCCAGGATGAAGGTGCTGATGACGATCGCCACGGCCGTCGTCAGGACGATCGGGATGGCGTTCGAGAGGGTCGCGTTGATCGCTTCCTCGCGCGCCCCGTCGAAGCCGAAGACGGCCAGCAGGCCGTAGAGGAACGTCACGATCAGGGCCGGGGCCCACATCGTGTAGTCCCGCATCTGGAGGAAGGTCTGGTGGGGGCTGGTGACGATGCCCTTCAGCAGGTCCTTCCAGTGCAGGCGGGGGCCGACCGGTGGGGCAGCGGCCTGGCCTGCGTGGTACGTCCCGCCCTGGTTGTAGGGGTCCTCGCCGATCGAGAACGCCTGGGTGTGACCGGGGCTGTTCGCCGCGTACGGGTCGGGCCCCTGTTGGGGGTGCCCGTCGCCGAAGTACTCCGGCTCGCCGTGGCCGCCGGCGCCACCGGTCTGGGGCCACCCCTGGTGCTGCCCGCCGTAAGCCTGCCCGCCGTACTGCTGCTGCGGCGCGGGCGGATAGCCGTACGGCTGCTGGCCTCCCTGCGGGGCCTGCTGTCCGTACGACGGTTGGTGTTGTTGCGGTCGCGCTTGCGGGGCCCGGTTGTCCCGGCTGCGTCCGATCCTGAATCCAGCCACGTCATCGAACGTACCTGGTCCCGGCCGACACCGTGCCCGGCCTGGGGTCTTGGACCCGGGTTTGGGTCCGAGCTGTGACATCCCCTAAGGGAAATCCCAGGGGTCCCTTACGGGCAGTTCACACCACACGTACTTGCCCGCGGCGCCCGCGTTCGCGCCGTTCACCTGGAACCAGCCCCAGTCGTCGACGTACGCCCGGACGAGGTGCAGGCCGCGGCCCGCCTCGCCGTTCGGCAGGGCGGTACTCGGCGGCGTGGGGGTCGTGGGGGATGTAGAGGGTGTACTCCCAGGGGGCGGGCATGGGGGTCTCGGTGAAGACGCTGCCCTCGTGGACGCGCCGGCAGACATGGCGGCCGAACGGGGGCGCGGCTGGTGGGAGGAGTGCCGGGAGCTGGTGCCGACGGGTTACTTGGACCCGGCCGAACTAGAGGCCCATACCGCTGAGTTGAAGACGTTTCAGACGCCGCGCCCCACGGAGCCCTGCGGCTGCGCGAAAGCGACGAGCCCGGCACGGTGATGACCGCCACCGCCACCGGGCTCGCCGCCCTCATACGTCACCTGCGCGGCGACCGCTACTGAAGCATTCCGTCGACCGCCGTGGTGTCCACGGACGTCACGCCCGTCGTCGTCACGCCCTTCGCAGCGCCCCGAAGCAGCAGCGAGCCGTACGACGCCCCCACGTACAGGTCGGCCTTGCCGTCGCGGTTCGTGTCGCGGAGGCGGACCGTCGAGCCGAAGTAGTCGTCGGCCTGCACGGCACCCGGGATGCCCGCCGTGCTGCGCGCGAACCACTGCGAACCCGTGGCGGACAGGCCCGACGCGCGGCCGTACAGGACGTGGACGCCGCCCGCGTACTCCTTGCCGCCGATGGTCTCGCCGTACGCGCCGATCGCGAGGTCGCGATAGCCGTCGCCGTTGACGTCACCGGTGGCCAGGTCGTCGCCGAAGGAGTCGTACGTCTCCGCCGTGTCCGCGATGCCGCTGGTGTTCTGGGTGATGCGGGCGCTCTTGCCGGGGCCGCTGGAGCCGCCGTACCAGACGGTGACGCGGCCCTTGTACGTGTCGTACAGCGGCGTGCCGATGGCGATGTCGCCGTAGCCGTCCTTGTTGAAGTCGCCGGTGACGCCGTCGCCGCCCCGGTCGCTCTCACCGCCGTTGCCGTTCTTGCTCTCCAGGCGCAGGGTCTTGCCCGGGTACAGCTTGGCGCTGCCGCCCTTGATGAACCAGGCGTCCGAGGCGATGTAGGTGTCGGAGACGACGTCGCCGATGATGACCAGGTCGGTCTTCTTGTCGCCGCTGACCCGACCCGTGACCAGGGCCGTTGAAAAGAAACTGGACGAGGCCTTGTCCAGGGTCGTGACCGAGCCGTGGACGCCGGAGCGGGAGATGGAGCCCCGGTAGACGTAGGTCTTGCCGGCGTTGACGAGGGCCAGGTCCGGCTTGCCGTCGCCGTTGAAGTCGCCGGTCGCGAGGTCGGAGCCCATACGGGCGTACGAGGTCTTGGGGCCCTTGTTCGGTAGGGCCAGGCCGCCGGACAGGCCCGTCTTGCCGCCCCACAGGACGGTGACCGTGCCTCGGTCCGCGTGGCCGTCGACGTTCTCGCCGGTCGCGGCCACCGCGAGGTCGCCGTAGCCGTCCTCGTTGAAGTCCGCGGCGGTGCGGACCTCGCCGAAGAAGTCGTCCGTCTCGTCGGAGCCCGGGACGCCCGCGCTCGACTGGTCGATGAACTGGGTCTTCGTGCCGGGTCCGGTGGCCGTGCCGAAGGTGACCTGGACGCCGCCGCCCTTGCTGTGGAAGTCGTTCCCGTACGAGAAGACGGCGTAGTCCCTGAAGCCGTCGCCGTTGAAGTCGTCGGCGTACTTGGCGGCTGCGGCGGCGGCGGGCGCGGACAGGGTGAGCGGGACCAGGCCGGAGGCGAGGAAGGTCCCGGCCAGGAGGCAGGTGCGCTTGCGCAAGAGGACTCCAAGGGTGGGAGAGGGCCCGCGCGTCCTGGGCGCGGGCCCAACTGCTGGATGCTGTCCGCCGGTTCGGGGGCGGACGGCACCGTCGAAGGGAGCGGGGGTGTCAGCCTGTGAGTACGTCGCCGAAGTACGCGTTGCCCGACGGGCCGCCCAGCGTGGTGCTCCCGAAGGTCTTGGAGCCGCCCGCGGTGACGCCGGCGGTGGTGGACTTGAAGGTCCAGACGGCGCCGTCGCTGGTGTTCTCGTTGCGTGCGCTCGCCACCAGCTCCGCGCGGCCGTCCCCGGTGATGTCCGTGAGCTGGACCGCGGAGCCGAAGAAGTCCAGGGACTCCGCGGTGCCGGGGACCCCGGTGGTGTTCTGGGAGAAGGACTTGGCGCCGGGTCCGGTCAGACCGGCGGACGAGCCGCGCAGGACGACGACTATGCCGGCCTTCTTCGCCGAGCCGATGGTCTCGTTCTCGACACCGACCGCGATGTCGGCGTACCCGTCGCCGTTGGTGTCGCCCGACGACAGGCTCCAGCCGAAGCCGTCGTTCTTCTCGGCGGTGTCGGGGATGCCGGCGGTGTCCTGGGTGATGCGGACGGGTGCGCGGGTGCTGAGGCCGCCCGCCGCGCCGTACGTCACCGTGATCGCGCCGCCCAGGCCGCCGTGCGGCGCCTCCGCGGACTTCTCCATGAAGTTGCCGGTGACGATGTCGCCGTAGCCGTCCTTGTTGATGTCGGCGATGGTGGCCGCGTAGCCGCCCGCGACCTTCTTGCCCGCCTTCAGACCGGTGGCCGAGCCGGTGTAGAGGACGCTGCGGGTGGGGGCGACGTTGCCGACCTCCTCCTGGCCCATGACGAGGAGGTCCGTCCTGCCGTCGCCGTTGACCTCGCCCGCGACGATCTTGTCGGTGTTGATGCCGGTCTGCGTCATCGTGTCGATGCCCACGAGCGAAGCCGCCTTGCCCTTGCGGGAGATGGGGCCCTTGAAGATGTTCAGCTCGGGGTAGGCGACGTTGGCGGCGGCCAGGTCGGTGTGGCCGTCGCCGTCGAAGTCGCCGGTGGCGACGTCCCAGCCGAGCTCGTAGCGGTTCTCGGGCAGCGGGGAGCTGATGTCGCTGGCTCCCTTGATGCCGCTCGCGCCGCCCCACAGCACGGTGATCGTGCCGGAGTCGCCGGTAGAGCCGACCTGCTCGCCGTGGACGCCGACGACGATGTCCGTGTAGCCGTCGTCGTCGAGGTCGCCGGTGGTGAGGCGGTCGCCGAAGTAGTCGCCGGACTCGGCCGTGCCGGGGATGCCGGTGGTGTTCTGGCTGATGATCTGCCGCTTGGCGGTGTTGAGGCCGCTCGCGGTGCCGTAGACCACGGCGACGTAGCCGGCGCCCGTCTTGCCGGAGACCTTGGCGATGGGCGCGGCGATCGCGAGGTCGCGGTAGCCGTCGCCGTTGAAGTCGCCGGACAGGCCGGAGGGCGCGGCGGCGGCCGTGGTGGCGGGCAGGGTGAGGGTGGTGACAAGGCCGGTGGTGAGGGTCGCGGCCAGCAGGAGGGTGCGCTTGCGCAAGGCGGGCTCCGTGGGAGAAAGGGGTGGCAAGGGGACGCCGGGCCCGTACCTACGGGCCCGGCGTGCGCGTGCGAAGGCTCAGTCCGCGAAGATCGCGCCGAACTGCGCCGGGGCCGTCGTCGAGACGCCCACCGTGCTCGGGGCGATCGTCCGGGCGCCGGTGGTGGTGATCTTCGTACCGTTGGAGGGCAGGTAGGTGACCGCGCCCTTGGCGCTGTTCTCGTAACTGCCGACGATCAGGTCCGCCTTGCCGTCGCCGTTGACGTCGTCGAGCTTGACGTCCGCGCCGAAGAGGTCGTTCTTCTCGTCGTCGCCGGGGACGCCCGCCGTGCTCTGGGCGAAGGCCTGCGCGGCGCCGTCGGTCTTGACGCCGGTCGCGGTGCCGTACAGGACGGTGACGGTGCCGGTGTTCGTGGCGGTGCCGATGTCCTCGTTCGGGGTGGAGACGACCACGTCCTGGTAGCCGTCGCCGTTGACGTCGCCCAGGTCCAGCTCCCAGCCGAAGGCGTCGTTCGTCTCCGAGGTGCCGGGTACCTTGCCGGTGTTCTGGGTGATGCCGGTGGTCGCGGCGGGGCCGGACGCCGAGCCGTAGGTGATGTTCACCTTTCCGCCGTGCGCCGCGCCCGGGACGGTCGTGCCGTCGCTGAGCTTGTTCTCCCAGCCCGCGCCGCTGACGATGTCGCCGAAGCCGTCGCCGTTGATGTCGCCGATGGCGGTGATGATGCCGGGGCTGAGGGTCTTGGCGGAGGCGGCCTTCAGACCGGTCGCCGTGCCCGGCACGAAGTAGTTCGTGTTCCAGCCGTACTGGGTCTTGGTCTCGTAGCCGTCGACCACCAGGTCGGTGCGGCCGTCGCCGTTCACGTCGCCCGCGGTGAGGCTCATCGGGCCGTAGGGGTTGGTGCCGGAGCCCGCCACGATCGGGGGCTTGATCGTGGAACGGCCCGCTCCGGGTGCGCCGGCGGAGGTGATGCCGCCCTTGTAGACGTAGATCGTGCTGGATGAGTTGCCCACGGCCAGGTCGGCCTTGCCGTCGCCGTCGAAGTCGCCTGCCGCCAGGTCCTTGCCCCAGAAGTCGTGCGAGGAGGAGGCCGGGTCGGCGATGGCCACGCTCTTGCCGGTGAGGCCCGTCGCGGAGCCCCAGAGGATGGCCAGGGCGCCGGCGTTGGTGTCGGTGCCGAACTTCTCCCACGGGGAGGACACCGCGAGGTCGTCGTACCCGTCGCCGTTGAAGTCGGCGTACGCCAGCTCGCCGCCGAAGCCGTCTCCGGTCTCGGCGTTGCCGGGGACGCCGGTGGTGTTCTGGCTGATCGTGGAGCGCTTGGCGGAGGTGATGCCGCTCGCGCCGCCGTAGAGCGCGACGATCTGGCCGGCGGTCTTGTGGCCGCTGACATAGGCGCCGTGGGCCGAGGCGACGACGTCGCCGATGCCGTCGCCGTTGAAGTCGGCCTTCGTCACCTTGAAGGAGTCCGCGGCGGTCGCCGTCGACGCCGAGAACGTGAGCAGACCGCCCGTCAGCGCGGCCGCGGTGGCCGTCGCGAGGGCGAGTTTCACAGCGTGCGGGTGGTGCTTGTGCATGCGGGGGTCTCCTGCGGCATGCGGGGATGCCTCGCCGGCATCCACAGTCAATTGGGGTGCGACCGCCGCGTGTGTCGGGGATTGTCCCAAGGTGCGCGGTCGGGTCGACTATCAGGAGACCCCTGGCGGGGCGTGAGGGTTGTACGTGAGTTCGGTTAATTTTCGAGGTTCGCGATACGGAAAGGCCGGCATCCAAGGAGCGCGGGTAGCGCGGGATCAAGTACTTCAGTTGCTTCGGTCCGTGGCGCGGGATCAAGTACTCCCGTACGTCAGGAATCCATCCCCAGGAATTCCGACGTCGAGAAGCTCACCGCCGGCTCCGTCGCGACCAGCCCCGCCTCGCTGCCCGCGTACACCGCGACCGTGTCCTTGGTCTCGCCGTCGTGACTCCGTACGACCAGATCCGCCCGCCGGTCCCCCGTGAAGTCGGCGACGGTGAGCACGTGGGTCGTGCCCCGGCCCGGTGGCGGCACGGTCACCGGGCCCGCCGTGGACAGTCCGGTCGTACGACCCCGTAGTACCCGCAACTCCGCACCGCCGGCGACCAGTTCGCTCAGGCCGTCCCCGTCGAAGTCCCCGGCGTCGAGCACTGACCCGGGCGTGGCGACGCTGCCGCGTGCGGTGCCCTCCGGGAGGTCGTAGCGCAGAGACGTTCCGTCAAGTGAGCCGACCGCCGCGTCGAGCGCGCGGCCCTTCCCGAAGCGGCCGAGGGCGACGTCGACGCCGGTCGGCAGGGCGGGGCCGGTGCGGGTGGGGCCGGCCGGGCCGCCGAGGACGAGCGCGGACCCGGTGCCGTCCGCGTCGCCGGTGCCCTCCGCCGTACGGACGAGGAGGTCGTCGTAGCCGTCGAGGTTCACGTCGGTCGCCGGGCCGGTGGGCACGTTGCCCGGTGAGGTGAGCGGCGCGCCCGCCGCTCGCGGGGCGCCCTTCCTGGTGAACGGGCCGCGCAGATAGCTGAGTCGGGCGTCCGACGCGTGCACGACCAGGTCCTCGGCGCCGTCGCCGTCGAAGTCGCCGCACACCGGCTGGTCGGGCCAGTCGTTGCCGAAACGTGCCTGCGCGGGGATGGTCAGTGCGACCGCCCTGCCGGTGAGGCCCGTGGGGGAGCCGAAGAGGAGCTGGAGCGGGACGGGCGGCATGCCCTGGCCGTCGTAAGGCGGGTCGGTGGAGACGACGAGGTCGGTGAAGCCGTCCTCGTCCAGGTCGCAGCTCGCCTCCGGATCGAAGACTGCGGGCAACTGGCCCTTCGTGCGGGCGGCTTGGCGTGCGGGGGTCAGCAACTGGCGGGCGCCGGGGACGAGTCCGCGCTCCGAGCCGTAGACGACCCCGATGCCCGCGTCGTCGCCGTGGGCGTCGTCCCGGCCCTTGACCAGGTCGCCCAGGACGAGGTCGCGGTGGCCGTCGCCGTTGTAGTCGTCGGCGACCTCGCTGCCTTTGCCTCGGGGGACGGGGAGTTGGGTGGGGGCCTTCGCGATGGTCAAGGGTTCGTGCTTCGCGGACCGGGCGTTCTCGGTGCCGGCGCAGCCCGCGAGCAGCAGGACGCAGCCGATTGCTCCGGTCCGCAACCCCGCCCGTATCCCGGTCCGAGCCCCGGCTCTTCGTCCGCGCACCGTTCACCTCATCCGCCCCACCGACAACAACCCGGCCATGATGCTCCGGTTTTGGCGACGCGTTAAGTGGGGCGGCGTGCGGGGTCGGTCACGGAGCGGTTACCTCGCGGCCGCCGCCGACGTAGTACGCCCCACCACGTGACACACGTCGGCCGGGGCTGGAATTCCAGCCCCGGCCGACGGCGTTCGCGTACCTGCTGTTACTTCACCGGCTCAGGCTCCGGCGCGTTCTCCGCCTCCGCCTCGCCCGCCGGGTCGACCGGCGTCCGGACGGAGTCGAGCAGGAGCTGGGCGACGTCGACGACCTGGATGGACTCCTTGGCCTGGCCATCGTTCTTCTTGCCGTTGACCGAGTCGGTCAGCATGACGAGGCAGAACGGGCAGGCGGTGGAGACGATGTCGGGGTTCAGCGACAGCGCCTCGTCGACACGCTCGTTGTTGATGCGCTTGCCGATCCGCTCCTCCATCCACATCCGCGCGCCACCGGCGCCGCAGCAGAAGCCGCGCTCCTTGTGGCGGTGCATCTCCTGCTGGCGCAGGCCCGGGACGGCGGACATGATCTCGCGCGGGGGCGTGTAGATCTTGTTGTGGCGGCCGAGGTAGCACGGGTCGTGGTAGGTGATCAGGCCTTCCACCGGGGTGACCGGGATCAGCTTGCCCTCGTCGATCAGGTGCTGGAGCAGCTGGGTGTGGTGGATGACCTCGTAGTCGCCGCCGAGCTGCGGGTACTCGTTGCCGAGCGTGTTCAGGCAGTGCGGGCAGGTGGCGACGATCTTCTTCGCGGACTTCGGCTTCTTGGTGCTCTCGTCCTCGTCGTCCTCGCCGAACGCCATGTTTAGCGCGGCGACGTTCTCCATGCCGAGCTCCTGGAACAGGGGCTCGTTGCCGAGGCGGCGGGCGGAGTCACCGGTGCACTTCTCGTCGCCGCCCATGATCGCGAACGTGACGCCCGCCATGTGGAGGAGCTCCGCGAAGGCCTTGGTGGTCTTCTTGGCGCGGTCCTCGAGGGCACCCGCGCACCCGACCCAGTACAGGTAGTCGACCTCGCTGAGGTCCTCGAGGTCCCTGCCGACGACCGGGATCTCGAAGTCGACTTCCTTCGTCCACTCCAGGCGCTGCTTCTTGGCCAGGCCCCAGGGGTTGCCCTTCTTCTCCAGGTTCTTGAGCATCGTGCCCGCCTCGGACGGGAACGCGCTCTCGATCATCACCTGGTAGCGGCGCATGTCGACGATGTGGTCGATGTGCTCGATGTCGACCGGGCACTGCTCGACACAGGCGCCGCAGGTGGTGCAGGACCACAGGACGTCGGGGTCGATGACGCCGTTCTCTTCGAGGGTGCCGATGAGGGGCCGCTCGGCCTCGGCGAGCGCGGCGGCGGGCACGTCCTTGAGAGCCTCTTCCGAGGCCTTCTCGTTGCCCTCCATGTCCTTGCCGCCACCCGCGAGCAGGTACGGCGCCTTGGCGTGCGCGTGGTCGCGCAGCGACATGATGAGGAGCTTGGGGGAGAGCGGCTTGCCGGTGTTCCAGGCGGGGCACTGCGACTGGCAGCGGCCGCACTCGGTGCACGTGGAGAAGTCCAGCAGGCCCTTCCAGGAGAACTGCTCGACCTGGGAGACGCCGAAGACGTCGTCCTCACCGGGGTCGGTGAAGTCGATCGCCTTGCCGCCGGACGTCATGGGCAGGAGCGCGCCGAGGGCGGTCTCGCCGGTCGCGTTCCGCTTGAACCAGATGTTCGGGAAGGCGAGGAAGCGGTGCCAGGCGACACCCATGTTCGTGTTGAGCGAGACCGTGATCATCCAGATCATGGTCGTGCTCAGCTTGATCATGGCGGCCAGGTAGACCAGGTTCTGGAGCGTGCCGAGGCTCAGGCCCTTGAAGGCCAGGATCAGCGGGTACGAGGCGAAGTACGCGGCCTCGAAGTGGTCGACGTGGTGCAGCGCGCCCTCGAGGCCGCGCAGGACGTAGATCGCCAGACCGATGGTCAGGATGACGTACTCGACGAAGTACGCCTGACCCATCTTGGAGCCCGCGAACCGGGACTTGCGGCCGGGCCGCGAGGGCAGGTTCAGCAGCCGGATGACCATCAGCGTGACGATGCCGAGCGTCGTCATGGCGGCGATGAACTCGATGTACAGCTCGTACGGCAGGAAGCCACCGATGATCGGCAGGGTCCAGTCGGCCTCGAAGAGCTGGCCGTACGCGGTGATGATCGTCGGCGGCAGCGTCAGGAAGCCGATGGCCACGAACCAGTGGGCGAAGCCCACGATCCCCCACCGGTTCATACGGGTGTGACCGAGGAACTCCCTGACCAGCGTCACGCTGCGCTGGTAGGGGTTGTCGGTCCGGCTGCCGGCGGGCGCGGGCTGGCCGAGTTTGAAATACCGGACGAACTGGCCGATGGCGCGTGCGAGCAGTGCGACGCCGACCACGGTCAGGACCAGCGACACGACGATCGCGGCGAGTTGCATTCGGGGGCTCCTCGGGCCTGCGAGGGGGGACTCGAGCTGGGGCTTCAGCTGATTACTAAGCGGTAACTTATGTGGTCCTCTGAGAGTACCTACTTCTAGCGCCGCACTGTAGTCAGCCGTGCGGTGATCTGCGTCGCTGAGGGGTACCTGAGTGGGGTGTCCGTTTCGGAGCGAACCTGGTCAGGTCGACACGTAAAGCTGATCGTGTTATCTGCGGCTAATCTGCGACATTAACGCCTAAATTGGCGAGGTGTTGTATGGAATCGTCGCCGCCACCGCCGCCCTGCTCCTCGCCGCCGTCCTCGCCGCGCTGCTGCGGACACCCGCCCTGCGCCTCGGCGTGATCGAGCGCCGGAGGGTGCGGGTGGTGCCGTTGCTCGGCGGGGTGGCGGTGGTCGGGGCGACGGGGTTCGTCGCCGGGGTCGGGGACTGGACGGGTATGGCGCCGCTGGGGCCCGCCGCCGGGCGGCTGCTGGTCGCCGGGATCTGCGTCGGCGTCCTCGGGCTGATCGCCGATCTGCGTCGGGTGCCGCTGTTCGTGCAGGCGGTCGTCGTCGCCGGGGCCGCCGCGTGGACCGTGCCGTACGACGGGCTCGGGCTGCCGGTCGGGATGGTGGCCGTGGGATGGATCGTCCTCGTGGCGCACGCCTTCACCTCGCTCGATCACGCCGACGGGGTGATGGGGACGGTCGCCGTGGTGACCGCCTTCGCGCTGAGCGGCTGTGCGGCGGCCGAGGTCATGGACGGGTTCGCGGCGCTGCTGAGTGTGCTGGCCGCCGCGCTGACCGGGTTCCTGATGCACAACTGGCCGCCGGCCCGGATCGTGCCGGGGCGCTGCGGGGCGCTGTTCGCCGGGTTCGTGCTGGCCTCTGCCGCGGTGTGGGTGCACGCTGGGCGGGAGGCCGGGTCGAGTGTGGGCGCGGTGTTCGCGCTGACGGCCGTGGCGACGGCCGATGTCGTCCTGGTGCTGGTGTCGCGGCGGCGGGCCGGGCGTCCGCTGCTGCGCGGGGCCCCCGACCATCTCGTGCACCGGTTGCGGCGGCTCGGTGTCACTCCGCAGGGCGGCACGGTCGTCGTCGGGATCAGCGGCTTCGCGGGTGCGCTCGTCGGCATGCTGATCGACCTGGGGTGGGTGAGCGCGACGGCGGCCCTGTGGGTGGCGGGCGGTGTCGTCGTGGTCGTGCTGGCGCTCCTGCGTATCCCCGCCTACGGGGTACGCCATTCGGGGAGGTCGCACCCTGCCTATACGGTGCGGCTGGCGGCGAAACCGCAGGTCAGCAGCCACCTGCGCGTAAGGAACAGATAAGAGTTGAGCCCCCTCGACTCAGCTCTGTTGACCGAGCGGCGACTGTCGTGCACACTTGAGTCCGTTCCACTCAAGTCATTGTTGGAGGATTCGAAATGGCACGTGCGGTCGGCATCGACCTGGGCACGACTAACTCCGTCGTCAGCGTTCTGGAGGGCGGCGAGCCCACCGTCATCACCAACGCCGAAGGCGCCAGGACCACGCCGTCCGTCGTCGCCTTCGCCAAGAACGGTGAGGTGCTCGTCGGCGAGGTCGCCAAGCGCCAGGCGGTCACGAACGTGGACCGGACGATCAGGTCCGTGAAGCGTCACATGGGTACGGACTGGAAGATCGAGCTCGACGGGAAGAACTTCAACCCGCAGCAGATGAGCGCCTTCATCCTGCAGAAGCTGAAGCGCGACGCCGAGGCCTACCTGGGCGAGAAGGTCACGGACGCGGTCATCACCGTCCCGGCGTACTTCAACGACTCCGAGCGCCAGGCGACGAAGGAGGCCGGCGAGATCGCCGGCCTGAACGTCCTGCGCATCGTCAACGAGCCGACGGCCGCCGCCCTGGCCTACGGTCTCGACAAGGACGACCAGACCATCCTCGTCTTCGACCTCGGCGGCGGCACCTTCGACGTGTCCCTGCTGGAGATCGGCGACGGCGTCGTCGAGGTGAAGGCCACCAACGGCGACAACCACCTCGGTGGTGACGACTGGGACCAGCGCGTCGTCGACTACCTGGTGCAGCAGTTCCGCTCCGGTCACGGCGTGGACCTCGCCAAGGACAAGATGGCGCTTCAGCGTCTGCGCGAGGCCGCAGAGAAGGCGAAGATCGAGCTGTCCTCGTCCACCGAGACCTCGATCAACCTGCCCTACATCACGGCGTCCGCCGAGGGTCCGCTGCACCTGGACGAGAAGCTCACGCGCGCTCAGTTCCAGCAGCTGACCGCCGACCTTCTGGAGCGCTGCAAGACGCCGTTCCACAACGTCATCAAGGACGCGGGCATCAACCTCTCCGAGATCGACCACGTCGTTCTCGTCGGTGGCT
Organism: Streptomyces sp. SD15; assembly: GCF_054462255.1. Lineage (NCBI taxonomy): Bacteria > Bacillati > Actinomycetota > Actinomycetes > Kitasatosporales > Streptomycetaceae > Streptomyces > Streptomyces sp. SD15. The sequence continues at coordinate 204,679 of NZ_JBTLMO010000012.1, forward strand.
CCACCCGTATGCCGGCCGTCGCGGAGCTCGTCAAGGAACTGACGGGCGGCCAGGAGGCCAACAAGGGCGTCAACCCGGACGAGGTCGTCGCCATCGGCGCCGCCCTGCAGGCCGGTGTGCTCAAGGGTGAGGTCAAGGACGTCCTGCTCCTCGACGTCACCCCGCTGTCCCTCGGTATC